>NZ_JBGCBZ010000019.1:0-177888 GCF_041262585.1 Planotetraspora sp. GP83
CCCGCAACCACACAGACCTACAGCTTCCACGCCGACGTCACAATCTTCGAGAAGGGACTTGCCTCCCGTCCCCGACGCTAAACGCAACGGCGTTGTGCTCAACCCCGCTCTGTGATCATGCTGGACGGGGCCGGTCCGTCAGGCGGGCGCGATGAGACGGCCACTCGTCGTCGAGGATCGAGTAGTAGGCGCTGTCCCGCCAGGTGCCGTCGGGGCGCCGGTACTGCCGGCGCAGGGTGCCTTCCCGGACGCCGCCGACGCGTTCGATGGCCGCCTGCGACCGGAGGTTGAGGATGTCGGTCTTGAGCACCACACGGCTGAACCCGAGGGTGTCGAAGGCGTGGTCGAGCAGCAACACCTTGCATTCCGTGTTGACGGCGGTTCGCCAGTAGGCCCGGCCGTACCAGGTCGAGCCGATCTCGATGCTCGTGTCGAAACCGCCGACGTCCCAGAAGCCGGTGGAGCCGACGGCCCGGCCGGCCTCCCGCAGGATGACGGCGAACTGGACGGTCTCAGGCCGGTCCAGGAGGCCGGCGACCTGGCGCCGCAGGTCGGCCTCGGAGGCGGGCATGGGGGACGACCGCCACCGCCAGACCTCCTCGTCACCGCCGCCCGCCGCGTAGAGGTCGGGCACGTGGTCGAGCGTGAGCGGCGCGAGCCGTACGGAATCGCCTTCGAGGACAACGGGGTCCGGCATCTTCGCGGTCATGCGCGACACCGTAGTGAGACGCGGCGGCACTTCTGGATAGCCACTTCACGCCGCTTTCCCCGCACCACTTTCTCCGCGCCGCTTCCCCGGCGGTCCCCGGGTGGTCTCCGGGATGTTCGTTAGCGGGGGTTCCGGGTGAGGGAGGGGATGGTCCGGGCGTTGGCCGAGTCCTCGATCAGTTGGGCGAGGCGCCTGCGCCGAGTGTCCTCCCGCTTGGCGCTGATCACCCAATGGGTCGAGGCCCGGCGATACCAGGCGGGCCGGCTCTCGAACCACGCCCACGCGGTCGCGTTGGCCCGGAACTCGGCCTCGTACTCCTCGGGGAACTCGACCGGCTGCCGCTGCTCGTGCGAGTAGATCCCCGAACGATCCTCGGATCGATTCTCGAACGCCTTGAGCCCCGCCGGATGCATCAGCCCGGCCTCGGTGAGCTCTCCGACCTTGGCGATGTTGACGGCGCTCCACGTGCTCCGCGCCTTACGAGGGGTGAAGCGAATCTTGTAGGAGTGCTCGTCGACGCTCTTGCGGACGCCGTCGATCCAGCCGAAGCGCAGGGCCTGGTCCACGGACTCGGGCCAGGTGATGCCGGGTTTGCCCGTGCCCTTCTTGTAGTAGCCGACCCACAGCTCGCTCTCGGTGGCGTGGTTCGCCGAGAGCCAGGCGCACAGTTCCTCGGGGGTGGCGAAGAACGTCGGTTCCATGAGCCGAGGGTACCGTTCGACAGGCATACCGTCTGGTCGGTACGCTACTGGCGTGAACGCTGACCCGCCCGGCCTCGACCTCGCCCGTCTCGCCGACCACCTCCAGAGGGAGGGGCTCACCGAAGGGCCGCTCACCGCCGAGATGATCACGGGCGGCAAGTCGAACCTGACCTACGTCGTCCGGGACGGCTCTGGGCACTCTCGGGGCGCTGGGGAGTCTCAGACACCTCGGACGTTCGTGGTCCGCAGGCCGCCGCTCGGGCACGTGCTCGCCACCGCTCACGACATGGGCCGGGAGTATCGCGTGATGAGCGCCCTCCAGGACACCCCCGTGCCGGTGCCCCGGACCTACCACCTCTGCCAGGATCCCGACGTCATCGGCGCGCCCTTCTACGTCATGGAGTACGTCGAGGGAGACCAGCCGCCGCTCACCCCCCGGCTGGCGCATGGACTGGTCGACGTGCTGGCCGCGCTGCACTCGATCGCGCCCGACGGCGTCGGCCTCGGTGACTTCGGTCGGCCGGACGGCTTCCTGGAGCGACAGGTCGGCCGGTGGAAGCGCCAGCTCGACGCCTCGCGCAGCCGCGAGGTCCCCGGGATCGACGACCTGTTCGTACGGCTCTCGCAGGCGATCCCCGACTCGGGCAAGGCGGCCATCGTCCACGGGGACTTCAAGCTGGGCAACACTCTGATCGACGGCGACGGCCGGGTCAGTGCCGTCCTGGACTGGGAGATGTCCACGCTCGGCGACCCGCTCACCGACTTCGCGCTGTTCCTCCTGTACGGCGAGTTCACGACGCTCGACAACGGGGCCCTGGGCGAGGCGCCCGACACGGGCGAGCTGGCCGCCCACTACGCCGAGGCGTCCGGCCGCGACCTGTCCCGGCTGGGCTGGTACATCGGCCTCGCCTGTTTCAAGCTCGCGGTGATCGCCGAGGGCATCCACTTCCGCTACACCCAGGGGCTCACGGTCGGGGACGGCTTCGCCGAGATCGGCGAGCAGGTGGCCCCGCTGGTCGCCCGAGGTCTCAGGGAGGTCTGAATGAATTTCGCGTTCGACGACACCACGATCGAGCTTCAGGCGAAGCTGCGGGCCTTCATGGACGAGTGCGTCTATCCGGCCGAGCACGCCTTCGAGGAGCAGTCGGCCGAGAGCGGCTGGAGCCCGCCGCCCCTCCTGGACGATCTCAAGGGCGAGGCGCGTAAGCGCGGCCTGTGGAACCTCTTCCTGCCGGGCGAGGAGGGGGCCGGGCTCACCAACCTGCAGTACGCGCCGCTCGCCGAGATCATGGGGAGATCGCCCGCCATCGCCCCGGCCGCGACGAACTGCGCCGCGCCCGACACCGGCAACATGGAGCTGCTCGCCCAGTTCGGCAGCGAGTGGCAGCGCAAGGAATACCTCGAACCGCTGCTCAACGGCGAGATCCGGTCGGCCTTCGCGATGACCGAGCCCGACGTGGCCTCCTCGGACGCGACGAACATCTCGACGTCCATCACCAGGGACGGCGACGAATACGTCATCAACGGCCGCAAGTGGTTCATCACCGGCGCCATGAACCCCAACTGCAAGATCTTCATCGTGATGGGGAAGACCAACCCGGACGCCCCTTCGCACCGCCGGCAGAGCATGATCCTCGTGCCGCGCGGCACCCCGGGGGTCACGGTCAAGCGCGGGATGAAGGTCCTCGGCTACGACGACGGCGACCACGGCGGTCACGCCGAGATCGTTTTCGAGGACGTGCGGGTGCCCGCCGACCATCTGATCGGCGAGGAGGGCGGCGGCTTCGCCATCGCCCAGGCCCGCCTCGGGCCGGGCCGCATCCACCACTGCATGCGGCTGATCGGCATGGCGGAGCGGGCCGTCGACATGATGTGCGAGCGCGCCCTGTCGCGCAGCACGTTCGGCAAGCCGATCGCGCAGCAGGGCGTGGTGCAGGACTGGATCGCGGAATCCCGCGTGAAGATCGAGCAGCTCCGCCTGCTCGTCCTCAAGACGGCCTGGCTGATGGACACGGCCGGCAACCGCGGCGCCCACGCCGAGATCCAGGCCATCAAGATCGCGACTCCGGTTACCGTCGAGTGGATCCTCGACAAGGCGATTCAGGTGCACGGCGCCGGAGGGCTCAGCCAGGACTTCCCCCTCGCCGGCCTCTGGGTGGCCGCGCGGAGCCTCCGGTTCGCCGACGGCCCCGACGAGGTCCACAAGCGCTCCCTGGCCTACCGCGAGCTGAAGAAGCACATGTCCTGACAAGCCCGGTTCTCATGCCGGATCATGTCGTACGGCCCAGCCCTCGTGAGGCAGAGCAGGCTCAGCGTGACCGCAGGCGACGACTTTGAGGTGATATTTCGTGGCATGGGATGAGGCGGCGATAAGGGAGCGGGCCCGAGCCTTCCTGGCGGAGCACGATCCGGCGGCGATGGACCGGCTCGACTTCCTGCGCGCCCGGTTCGACGCCGGGCTCGCCTGGGTTCACTTCCCCGAGGGTCTGGGCGGGCTGGGCGCGCGACGTGACCTCCAGCCCGTCGTGGAGCGGGAGCTGGCGGGCACGCCGGGCAACCGGCCGGGGCGCATCGCCATCGGCCTCGGCATGGCGGCGCCCACGATCCTCGCCTTCGGCACGGACGAGCAGCGGAAGCGGTTCCTGCGGCCGCTGTGGACGGGGGAGGAGGTCTGGTGCCAGCTCTTCAGCGAGCCGGGCGCCGGGTCGGACCTCGCCACCCTCGCCACGCGGGCCGTCAGGGAGGGCGACGAGTGGATCGTCGACGGCCAGAAGGTGTGGACGTCGGTCGCCCACTTCGCCCGCTGGGCGATCCTGGTCGCCCGCACCGACCCGGACGTCCCCAAGCACCGGGGGCTCACCTACTTCGTGTGCGACATGCGGGCTCCCGGGGTCGAGGTGCGGCCGCTCCGCCAGATCACCGGTGAGGCCGAGTTCAACGAGGTCTTCCTCACCGGGGTGCGGCTGCCCGACTCGCTGCGGCTGGGCGAGGTCGGCGACGGCTGGCGGGTCGCCCAGACCACGCTCATGAACGAGCGGGTGGCCATCGGCGGCACGCCCACCAAGCGGGCGATGATCGACGTTGTCGCCGAAACCTGGCGCTCCCGGCCGGAGCTGCGTACGCATGCGCTGCACCAGCGGCTCCTCGGGCTCTGGGTCGACTCAGAGATCATGCGGCTCACCGCCGCGCGGCTGCGCGAACAACTCGCCGCCGGACATCCCGGGCCGGAGGGGTCGGGCATGAAGCTCACCTTCGCCCGGCTTCACCAGGAGCTGTCCGGGCTGGAGGTGGAGTTGCTGCGCGAGGACGGCCTGGCCTACGACGACTGGACCTTCCGCCGCCCCGAGAGCGTCGACTTCCTCGGACGCGAGGCCGGCTATCGCTACCTGCGGGTCAAGGGGAACTCCATCGAGGGCGGCACCTCGGAGATCCTGCGCAACATCATCGCCGAACGCGTCCTCGGGCTGCCGTCGGAGCCCCGTGCCGACAAGGACGTCCCCTGGAAGGACCTTCCCCGTTGATGGTCTCCTCCCGGCGAGGATCCCGCGCGGCGCCCCGCCGCGTTTCCTCCGCCGCCCGAAGTCTCCACGGTCGAGCAGTTGTGATGAGTGAGGAAGTGGGAAGCCCGTGACTCTGCTCTATACCGAGGTCGAGGAGGAGTTGCGGGCGGCGGTCCGCGATCTGCTCGCCGACAAGAGCTCCTCGTCGGCGGTGCTGGCTCGGGTCGACGCGGCCGCTTCGCCGGGCGGCATGCCGTACGACATGGATCTGTGGAAGGCGCTGGCTCGGGACATCGGCGTCGCCGGGTTGCTCGTCCCGGAGGAGCTGGGCGGCGCCGGGGCGTCGGCCCGCGAGGTCGCCGTGGTGCTGGAGGAGCTGGGCCGCGCGGTCGCTCCCGTACCGTTCCTGAGCAGCGCCGTCCTCGCCACGACAGCTCTGCTGGGCGCCGGGGGCGGCGCCGCCGCCCGGGGCTTGCTGGAGCGGCTGGCATCGGGGGAGACCACGGCGGCACTGGTGGTGTCGTTCGCCGCCTCGCCGTACCAGCCCTTGAGCCCGGCGGTGACGCTGGACCCGAGCCCGGAAGCGGCCCCGATGCCGGATGGGGCGGGCGCGACGGGCCGGGTCACCGGCGTGATCGGGGCGGAGGCCGCCGACGTGCTGCTCGTTCCGGTACGGCTCTCGCCCGGCGACGGCGTGGCACTCTGCGCGGTGGACGTCTCGGCGGCGGAGGTCACGACCGTGCCATCGCTCGACCTCACACGGCCTATCGCGACGGTCTCGTTCTCCGAGGCCAGAGCGGAGGTCCTCGGAACCGCCGCCGGCGTCCGGGACGCTCTGCTGCTGGGCGCGGGGCTGCTCGCGTCGGAGCAGCTCGGGGTGGCCGAGTGGTGCCTTAACACCACGGTGGCGTACGTCAAGGAGCGCAAACAGTTCGCCCGGCCCGTCGGCTCGTTTCAGGCGATCAAGCATCGGCTCGCCGACCTGTGGCTGGAGGTCGTCGGCGCCAGAGCCGCCGCCCGGAACGCCGCCGACCTCCTCGGGACCGTGAACTCGGCGGCCTCGGAGGCGGCCGGCTCAGACGCTGCGAGTTCGGCCGGTTCGGGCGCGGCTCCTTCGAACGTGGCGGTCGCGGTCGCGGTGGCGCAGGCGTACTGCGGGGCGGTAGCCGTACACGCCGCGGAGGAATGCGTGCAGTTGCACGGCGGGATCGGGATGACCTGGGAGCATCCCGCGCATCTCTACCTCAAGCGGGCCAAGGCCGACGAGATCGCGCTGGGCACTCCGGGCGACCACCGCCAGGCCCTCACGGAGCCGGCCGGCCTGCCGGGACCAGTGAGCTGAGCAGGAGGTCGGCGAAGTGGCGGCCGACCTCCGGGCCGGAGAGCGGCCCGTCGGGGTGATACCAGGTGCCGAGGTGGTGGACCGAGCCGAAGAAGAAGTCGACCACCATCTCGGCGGGGATGTCGTCACGGAAGACCCCGGCGCGCTGGCCCTCGATCACCAGGTCGCGGAAGCGCTCGTGGTAGCGGCGGCGCTCGGCCCGGACGTTCTTGTAGGTCTCGGGGGAGAGCTGGTGCATCGACCGGAAGAAGATCTTGGAGTCGTCCAGGTTCTCGACCGTGGTGACCACGACGTCGGTCGCGGCGGCGTGCAGGCGCTCGGCGATCGGCCCCTCCGCGTCGGCGAACCGGGTCAGGCGCTCCATCTGCATGCGTAGCACGCGGCCGTAGATCTCATGGAGCAGATCATCTTTCGAGCCGAAATAGTGGTACATAGCGCCCTTGGTGACGCCGGCCGCCGCGACGATCTCCTGGACGGACGTGCTCTCGAAGCCGCGCTCGGCGAAAAGCCGGGTGGCTTCGGCGAGCAGGCGCTGCCGCACCGGCTCCTCCACGGTGGCTGCGCTGCGCGCCATCGTGACCTCCTTATCGACTGTGCGACACCAGCATACCGACTGGTCGGTCAAGAGGGTCGCCGATGCGGGAGATTCCCCGGTACGGGTGGCGGAAATGCGCTACTTCCCTCACCTTAGGGGAGCTGGGGTTCCCACTCGGGTATTCCGCGTATAGCTTCGTGCGGTCGTTTCCTAGTGCCGGGTCCTAGTGTCGGGGAGTTGCGGTGCCCAGCGGGTCGATCTATGTGCCGCGTGACGAGAAGTTCACCGGGGCGTCGCCCCAGAACCTCTATGAGACGTTCTGGTTCGCCGGGCGGAAGAACCGGATCCGGGTCCGCGTGGCCCTCGCCGTGGCCGGGTTCGCGGTGGGGAACGTGCTCGCATACCGGTCGGGGGCGGCGGCCGCGTTCTTCGCCGGCCTGGCGCTCGGCGCGGCGGCGGGGCTCACCCATCTCCTGATCGTCTGGCGGCTCCACGAGCGCACCGCCGTGTGGCGCGGCAGGCGCCGCGGCGAGGTCCTCACCGGCCGTCTCCTCCGGCGCGGCCTGCGCCGGTACGGCTATCGCGTCATGGACGGCCGGGCCGTACCGGGCGAGGCGTCGATCGACCACCTCGTCATCGGGCCGGGCGGCGTCTGGATCGTGGACAACGAGGCATGGGCGCCGGACACCTACATCGCGCGGTACGGCGAGCGCCTCTTCTTCGACGAGAAGTTCGGCACCTCGGTGGCCAAGGGGCTCATCGGGGCCGCCACGTCGATGGCGGAACTGCTCACCCGGGAGACCGGCATCCCGATCACGATCTCCCCTGTGCTGGCCGTGCACAGCGGCAAGATCGGGGCGCGCGGCGGGATGCTCGCGGGGGAGGGCCTGACCGTCGCCTACCCGCGCAGTGTGGCCCGGTGGATCCGGTCGCAGCGGACCGCCACCCTGACGGCCGACGAGATCGAGCTCCTGTCCCGCACCGCCGCCCGCATCCTCCGCCGCCTCCCCTAATTGGTAGACGTTGGTAGATGTTGGTAGACGTTGGTGGTGATCGGTGGTGATCATGCACACCTTCCCTGAGTGCGGCCGTTGCCTGTGCCATCCCTCATCGTGATCATGCGGAGATTCCCTCGCGGCCCCGCGGCCTGGCCACTTCTCGTTCGTGATCACGCGTAGCCCGCAGGGCTGTCGACGCGACGAAGGTTCCAGCGGGCGAATCAGGCGAGGGTCTCGATGAACTCGGCGAGCTGGGCGACGTTGCGGCACTCGTACATCGGGACGACCGCGCCGTAGGCCGTGGCGACGGAGTCGCCGGTGTCCCACTGCGGGCGCGGCTCGGGGTTGAGCCAGTAGGCGTGGCGGGCCTGTCCCGCCAGCCGCTTGAGCGTGTCGACGGCGGCCGCCTGATAGTTGGATCGGGCGTCGCCGAGGATAAGGAGCGAGGTCTTCGGGCCGATGGCGTCCGGGTAGCGCTCGGCGAACCTTTCGAAGACCTGGCCGTAGTTCGTGCGGCCGAACCGGATGATGTCGGCTTCCTTGGACATTCGGCTGATCGCGTCGAGGACGTCGGCTCCGGGGCTGAAGAGCTTGGTGATCTCGTCCACGACGTCGACGAACGCGAACGCCCGCACCTTGGTGAACTGCTCGCGGAGCGCGAACGTCAGCAGCAGCGTGAAGTGGGAGAACGTGGCGACCGAGTCGCTGGCATCGCACAGCACGACCAGCTCGGGCTTGTGCGGGCGCTTCGGCCGGAGCCGGGTGGTGAGCGGCACGCCGCCCGTGGACAGCGACGCCCGGACCGTCCGGCGGAAGTCGAGCCGTCCACGGTGTCCCAGCTTGTGCTTGATCGTCAGCCGGGTGGCGAGCCTTCGGGCGAGGGGATAGACCTCCCTGCGGAGCTGAGCGAGCTCGGCATGCGTGACCCGGAGGAAGTCGATCTTGTCGATGGGCGGCTTGACCGTCGTGCGGGCGATCTTCTCGATGCCCGACTCCTCCGCGATCCTGCGTCTGACATCGGAGGCGACGGCCTCCTGAAATGCTGCGATATTTCGCCTTATCTGCTGACGAGCCACCTTCTCGGGAAGGCCGCCTCGCGCCTCCAGCATTCGATCGAGCAGCCTCGCCACCAGCGTGTCGGGGGAGAGGGCGCGCAGCACCGCGTAGGAGAACCACGACTGCCGTCCGGCCGCTGCCTGGACCCGCCCGAACCGGCCCACCATTGCCCTGGCGAACTCCCGGAACGCGGGATCACCGGGGTCGCCCATCAGAAGCTCGGCCAGCCGGTCCCGCAGCTCGGGCAGCTCCGCGCGCTCCAGATCGATGCCGAGATCGCTCGCGCCCTCATCGGTGCCGGCGTCCTCGCGAGAGCCGTACGAGTCGTACCAGTCGTACGAGCCTGGGACGACGGGCGGGAACCACAGGTCGAAGAGCGCGTCGAAGCCGGGCCGGTGCGTCGGCCGCTTCACCAGTGTCGCCGCGTACGCCTCCCGGAGCGTCTCGCGCTCGGCCAGGTCGATCACGGTCAGGGCGTTGGCCGCGTCGAGCCCCTCCGCGAGCGACACCGGCAGCCCGGCCCGCCGCAGCGCGTGGACGAACCCGATGTGCCGGTCGACCAGCGATGGCGGCGTCATGACCGAGCGGGCAGTCCGAGCTCTTTGGCGGCCCGGACCTGGTCGGAGTTGTGCTTGAGGACCACGCCCAGCGTCTTGCCGATCGCCGCCTCGTCGAGCTCCGTACGGCCGAGCGCGAGCAGGGTGTGGGCCCAGTCGATGGTCTCGGCGATCGACGGCGACTTCTTCAGCTCCAGGCCGCGCAGCGTGGCGACCGTACGGGCGAGTTGCTCGGCGATGCTCCCCGGAAGGCCGGGGACCTGGGCGAGCACGATGTCCCGCTCCCGCTCCGGCGTCGGGTAGTCGAGGTGAAGGTAGAGGCAGCGTCGCTTGAGCGCCTCCGACAGCTCGCGGGTCGCGTTCGAGGTCAGCACGACGTACGGCTTGCGCGCGGCGCTGATCGTGCCCAGCTCGGGGATCGTGATCTGGTAGTCGGAGAGGATCTCCAGGAGCAGCCCCTCGACCTCGACATCGGCCTTGTCGGTCTCGTCGATGAGCAGCACGGTCGGCTCTTCGCTCCTGATCGCCTTCAGGAGAGGGCGCTCCAGCAGGAACTCCTCCGAGAAGATGTCGTCCCAGGCGTCGTCGTCGGCCTGGATGCGCAGGAGTTGTTTCTTGTAGTTCCACTCGTACAGCGCCCGCGCCTCGTCGAGCCCCTCGTAGCACTGCAGCCGGATCAGGCGGGCGCCCGTGGCCTCCGCGACGGCCTTGGCGAGCTGGGTCTTCCCCACACCGGCGGGCCCCTCGGTCAGCAGAGGCTTGCCGAGCGCCCCGGCCAGGAACACCGATGTCGAGATGCCGTCGTCGGCAAGGTAGTCCACGGCGGTCAGCCGTTCCCGGACCTCGTCAGGCGAGGCGAACCACATCTGCGCTCCCAACCGTAGACCGAACGTTGTTCTAGCGTAGCCTGGTTTGACTGGTTCGGGCGGTGCGATAATCTCTAAGAGCTCTGCGCCGCTAGCTCAGTTGGTTAGAGCAGCTGACTCTTAATCAGCGGGTCCGGGGTTCGAGTCCCTGGCGGCGCACAGATCCAAGCCCAGATCATCTGATCTGGGCTTTTGTGGTCGCCATGCCAGCGGATCCGTCGTGGACGTTGGTCGAAGCCGGTTCAGTCCTTCATCAGTCGGCTCACGAATCCCGCGTCAAGAAGGCGCTCATAAGCGGCTCGCACCTGATCGGGGACATCTTGCTCGATCGCGAAGCCCCATTTCGGATATTCGATGATGCGCTGAAGATCCCCTACGAGCATGTCGACGACCAAATGATCATCACCGATCGACTTCACGTAATCGTTCAGGGCGAGCGGCTCGGAGGCACACACCACGTCGACCTCCGGCCAGACTTTGCGACAGGTGGCGAAGGCGCGACGTTCCATATAGGGCTTCGAGATCAGCAAGACGGAATCCACTTCGAAGGGTGCCAGCAACTGGCGGGAGAAGGCGATGTTGTCGCCAGTGTTTCGGGCACGCGACTCTACGACGATGGCTTCTTCGGGAACGCCGAGCTCGATCGCGTGTTCCTGGTAGTGCACCGCTTCTCCTCTTGGGAATCGGCTCGCGGTGGTGGGGCTGGTGGCGCCGCTGAAGACCAGGAGGGGAAACAGGCCGGAGTGGTAGAGACGCGCGGCGAACGTGGCCACACCGAGATCGTGGCTGCCGAGCCCGATCCCGGCTGAACATGGCCGGACCAGGTGATGCATCTGGTGATAGTCCCAGACCACTTCGGCATCAGCCCACTGGTCGTTGGTGACGGCGGTTCGCTCGTTGTTCACGAGGCTTCCCTTCGGTGTTGATGATCGTTACGGATCGATTCGATGCTGGTGAGCTGATGGGCGAGGCCGTAGCGCGCTGCGGTTCGCGATGTCGCGTTCCAGGTTGTCAGCTGGAAATCTCGCGAGCCATCGGCTCAGGAGGGCAGTAGCAAGGCGATAGTCCTGACGGCTCAACAAGATCGCTGATCGTTCCAGATCATCGGTCCAGCTCTCGTACTCCCAGGCGACAGACCAGGCGTCGCGGACTGGCACAAGATTTCCGGTGTCAGCGAGCAGTCGCTGGAAGCGCACCTGCTCGGCGGCAGCGAGCCGGGCCGGCGCGGTATCGAGCACGGCCTGTGTGTCCGGCCGAGGCCGGGTGCCCATGCCCTGGGCCTCCCATTTCGACACGGTTCGTACGGCGACACCAAGATGCTCGGCGAAGGCTCGCACGCTCATTCGCTTGGCGAGCCGGAGTGCGCGAGCCTCTCTGCCGGTCCATTCGCACACGGTGAACACAGCCGACTCCCTTCTCCTGCCCTCATCGAAACACACACCCGGCATGGGTTCCGTGTAAGTGCAACGGAGGTGCCACTCCTGGTGCGCGTGCTGCCGCCCGGCACGGTCGCCCGCCGAGCCCGCGTACTGCTCCGCGAGGTGCTGGCGAAAGCCGGGGTGGACGAGGAGAAGGTGGGTGACGCTGAGCATCGTCACTGAGCTGTCGGCCAACGCGGAGGCGCACGCATACCCGCCTTTCGAGTTGCGCATCGCTTACCTGGACGGCAGACCGGCGTGGTGTGAACTCGTCGGGATTGCGACCTCGGTGGCATCCCCGCCACCAACGCCACCATCGCCGCGGGCACCGCCTACCTCCCCAGCAGCGTGATCAACGTCGGAGCAGGCAGCCGCGCCAGCCTCAACGACGCGGTCGAACTCGCCCGCCACCTCGTCGGACGACACCTGTCTATCGAGCAGACCACCGCCGGCAGCGGCGATGTCCCAGTCACCTGCGCCGATCCATCTACTGCGCAGCGCACCCTCGGCTGGAACCCGCGAACGGACCGGGTGACCGGCATGACGGCGCAGCTCCAATGGCTGAAGAATGCTTCGAGATCAGGCCACCTGCTGGTGGCCGGAGGGAGCGCTGGACCATGATTAAGCACGACGGAGACTTCGGCATGCCCGGCTCGCTGGCCCAGGTGCTGGCCGACGTCGGTGCGGAACGCGCCGCTCAAGACGCGATGTGGGGAATCCAGGACCTCCCCGACGGGACAGGCCCCCACGGCGAGGCCGCCGCGGAGCTCGCCAAGCAAGAGACATCGGCCGCGTCGTCCGATGGTTCGCTGACCTGGCGGCACATCTTGATCGAGGAGGTGCTTGAGGCCTTCGCAGAGGACGATCCAGACAAGCTCCGAGCCGAACTCGTCCAAGTCGCCGCCGTCGCCACCAAGTGGATTCAGGCACTCGACCGGCGGCTTTCGCCGGGCGCGGCACAGGATAGTGGGGACCGCTGAGCCGCTCAGCTTCAGGACCAGCCGCGCTTCAATGCGGCTCTGGCGGATGATCAGGTGTGCCCTCGCGGTGCTCCTGCCTGATGTGCCACCTCCGAAACCACCACATGACGGCCTCAGCTCCGTGCCCGATCGCCGTTCATCGGCGGCCCGAATATGGGGCGGCTATTCGGAGTAGGAGGCGTGGCACTCGCCGTCGCTGGTGGACTGGTCGACGATGTTCCTGTCCACGATGATCGTGCAGGTGACGGGCGCCTTCTTCCTCTTCTTCTTTCCGCTCACGTAGTGGGCCTCGCTGGCGGAGACGGTGACGTCCGAAACGGAACCGGAAATGGTGTAGGTCTTCTTGTGGGGAAGCCCGACTTCCTCGGACGAACCTTCGCGGGGGGTCGTGATGTCTATCTGCCCGGCGACGGAGCCTTCGGCGCTGGAGATCTCCACCTCGACCGTGTGCAGAGTATTCGCATGGATGACGGCCACACCCAGGCCGACGAGGGCCACTATGCCGATGACGGATGCGACGATGACACCGGTATAGCTCCGAGCGCGCGGTGCAGCGGGAAACTTGCCCGGGACGTAGGTGGGGACGGAATTCCTCCTGGAGGCCGCCACGATGGCGAGAATGATGGCCGGGATCCACGTGAGTCCACCGGTGAAGAATCCGAGAATGAAGCAGGCCCAAGCCGCCATGCGCGGGCCACTGCCCGGATCGTGAGCGGGCACGACGACCGGAGGTGCGAGGTAAACGCCGGTCGGCGGCGGCGGGGGGGACGGCATAGGCAGGGCCGTCGGGCTGATTTCCATTCCTGGGATGCGAGGCAGGTCGGCGAAGATTTGGTCCAGATCGCCCCAGGTGATCGCGGACTGCGCCGCGGCCACTCGGAGCATCAGTTCGTCCTTGGACAACCGCCCGACAGCGAAGTGCTCTCGCAATATCGCACAGGCCCGATCCCGCTCCATGTCCGCGACGCGCATCTGAGGGTTCACCAGAACTTCTCCATGCTGTTCGGGGCCTCGTCTCCGTGAACAACCTATCCAAGGAAAGCCGCAAAGGGCGCCGGCGTATATTTATCCGCCTATCGCTCATTCACCGGCTGTCCCATTACGACTCCCCGCCGTACGAAGAATGACCACACGCCGAGGCCGCGCCCGCCGGCAGATCAATACAGCGTTGAACGTGCCGCTTCCCCTCGGACGAACCCGTGGACGAGCTCGTGCGAGAGATCCAGTTGCTGCTCGGCGACTCCTCAACCACGCTGTTGACGACCCTTTTCGACTACTACGGGCTCCCTGGCGACCTTCCGGGAATGGCGACGCGGCCGTCTGGCAGTCCGTACGAAAGGGTCGCCCATGTGGAGCGGGGCCACGGCGCAAGCGTCGCAGGGATGCCGTTGCAGTCGGCTGATGCGCTGACCGTGATGACCTCGACGTACGCCGCCGGGACGTGGTCGGCCGCCGGCGCGGCGGACCGGCCACGGTCGCCTCCGCCGTGCCCGAGGCTCCGGGCCCTCTTCCGACGGGGGGTGAGATGGCACTTGCCGTGGGCGGCGCCGTACGACAGCCTAAAAATGATCTAACAACACCATAAAGGGGGCACAGCATGGAACAGCGTCGTGTCGTGGTGTCGGGCGGAGGCACCGGGATCGGGCTCGCGACGGCGGAGGCCTTCGCGGCGGACGGCGACAAGGTGATCATCCTGGGCCGCCGCAGGGACGTGCTCAGCGAGGCGGCGGCCAAGCTGAACAGCGCCTACGACGGTGAGTTGGTGAGCTGGATCCCCGCGGACCTGTCCGACCCGGAGCAGACTAAGTCGGCGGTGGAGACGATCGCGCGGCAGGGCCCCGTCGATGTGATCGTGACCAACGCGGGCGGCAACGTCGCCTCCAGCCACGACGGCACTCTGGCCGGCATCGCCGACGCGTACCGGCGCAACTTCGAGGCGAACGTGCTCACCGCCGTGCTGCTCACCGAAGGGCTCCTGCCGCACCTCAACCGGCCCGGTGGCCGGGTCGTCCACCTCTCGTCGATCGCGGCGCTCCGCGGCCCGGGCTCGTACGGCGGCTCCAAGGCCGCGATCCACGCCTACACCTTCGACCTGGCGCAGCAGCTCGGGGCCGAGGGAGTGACCGTGAACGCGGTGGCGCCGGGATTCGTGGCCGACACCGAGTTCTTCGGCGACAGGGCGACGCCGGAGTTCGTCCAGGCGCGGATCAAGCAGAGCCTCACCGGAAAGCCGGGCATGCCGTACGAGATCGCGGCGGCCATCAAGTATCTGGCCTCACCCGAGGCCGCCTACATCACCGGCCAGATCCTCCACGTCAACGGCGGGGCGATGCTGGGCCGCTGACGCCCAATCACCCAACGCCCAATCACCCAACGCCCAATCGGCCAACGCCCAATCCTGGGTCGGGGACCCCACCGGCTCCGCCGCGATCCTCGCTTCGATGGCCACAGTCTCCACTGGCGTGCCCGGTGGGGGCTGTTTCTGCCATAACGAGCCGCCGTACGGCCCGCGCCTTCGACGCCGAGATCCGGCAGCCCGTTGAGTGTGATCGTCGTCATGTTCGAGGCTCGGGGTGCCCGCTCGGGTTGACTCCCCCTATTCCTACTTGAAATACTGGGAATGTCCGAAACGTACTACCCCTGACGGCTCGGCGCGAGGTGATCCATGCACCTCAGCGGCCCCCCGCCGCTTCTGATCGCGCCTCCATCCCTCCGCTCTCCGCCGTGTCCTCCGATCGTGTTAGGGGCTTTATCGCCATGTGGAAATTCCGGCGTCGTGCACTTGTGGCACTCTCCCTCGTCGCCCTCTCGCTGGCCGCGGCCTGCGGCTCCTCGACCGACGCGGCGGGCGGGCGGTCGCCCGGCGGCGCGGTGCTCAAGCTGCAGGACCCCGGGAACTCCGGTCCGCTGGCGTACGCCAAGCGCGAGGGCATCCTCGAAAAGCGGCTGGCGGCCGTCGGCGCGTCCGTCGAGTGGGGTGGCAACTACGCCTCGTTCACCGCCACGTTCGACGCCGTCCGCTCGAACAGCATCAACCTCCTTCAGGGCGCCATCTCTCCGGCGCTCGGCTACCTGGCGAACGGCAAGGACATCAAGATCTTCTCGGTGGCGGATTCGGTCACCGACCCCGCCGCGCCCCAGACGGACGGGCTGGTCGTCCCGCCCACCAGCCCGATCAAGGGCGTCAAGGACCTGGTCGGCAAGCAGGTGGCGGTCAACAAGGGCGGTAAGGGGGAATACCTGCTGCTGCTCGCCCTCGAACAAGCGGGCGTGCCGGTGGACCAGGTCAAGCGGGTCTACCTCAACCCCGACCAGGCGGCCTCCGCCTTCGCCACGGGGAAGGTGGACGCCTGGTGGGCCATCGTCCGGGCCTATCCGGAAGTCGTGGCGAAGGGCGCCCGCGTCCTCGTGCACGGCCGCGACCTGCCGGACCGCGACCTCACCATCTACGCCGCGCGCACCGACCTGCTGCAGCAGCACCCTGACGCGGTCCGCGTCTTCCTCCAGGTGCTTCAGGAGCTGACCGAGCAGTCGAAGAAGGAGCCGGAGAAGTTCCAGAACGTCTTCCTCTCCCAGGGGCCGACGGCCGTCTCGGGTCCGCGCCTCGAGGTGGAGATCGCCAAGACGAGGAGCGCCACGATCCCGCGGGCGATCACTCAGGCGGACTACAAGTACATCTCCGACGTGGCGGCGGTGTTCCGCAAGTACGGCGTGCTGTCCGTCGACGTGAACCCGGCCGACGTCGCCTTCGACCTGCAGAAGTCATGACGCTCCAAGCGGTACGGCCGGACGCCGTCGGGCTCGAGCCACCCGAATACCTCGGCTCGGCGGGAAGGCCCCGGACGCTGTCCATCGGGATCCGGTTCGTCGTCCCCCTCCTCCTGCTGGCCGTGTGGTGGTACGGATCGAGCAGCGGCCGCATCCCGGCCGATGTGCTGGCGTCTCCCGGCGCCGTCGTGGGGGCGTTGCGCGAACTGATCGCGACCGGCCAGCTCGGAGATTTCCTGCTGGCCTCGGGCCGGCGGGCCGGGCTGGGCGTGCTCCTGGGGGCGGGCGCCGGGCTGCTGCTCGGCGTGGCCTCGGGGCTGTCGGCGCTCGGCGAGGAGCTGATCGACCCGGTGATGCAGATGAAGCGGGCCGTCCCGTTCCTGGCGCTGGTCCCGCTGTTCATCTCCTGGTTCGGCGTCGGCGAGACATTCAAGATCGTGCTGATCGCGGTCGCCGCCACCGCCCCGATGTACGCCTACACATACCTGGGGGTTCGCGGAGTCGACCGGAAGGTCGTGGAGGCGGCACGCGGGTTCGGGCTCACCGGGATCCGGCTCGCGGTCGCGGTGGTCCTGCCCAGCGCCTTGCCGAACATCCTGATGGCCCTGCGCATCTGCCTGTCGGTCTCGCTCACCGGCCTGATCGCCGCCGAGCAGATCGGCGCGACCGAGGGCATCGGATATCTCGTCACGCTGGCCCAGCAGTACTACCGGAGCGACTACATGGTGCTGTGCATCGCGATCTACGCGCTGCTCGGCCTGACCTTCGACCTGCTCATCCGGGGCGTGGAACGGCTGGCCATGCCCTGGCACGGACACGTGGCGGCGCGATGAACGACACCGGAACCGAAGCGGTGAAAGACACCGGAACCGAAGCGGTGAAAGACACCGGAACCGAAGCGGTGAAAGACTCCGCGCCGGACGCGGGCACGCCCGATTTCAACGTGAACGGCCTGGCGGTGAGCATCCGCGGTCTCCGCAAGTCGTTCGGCCCCAAGACCGTGCTCGGGGGGAGCGGCCTGCCCGTCGACCTGGACATCGAGCGGGGCGAGTTCCTCGCGCTGCTCGGGCCCAGCGGCACCGGGAAGACAACGCTGCTCCGCATCCTGGCCGGGCTGGAGCGTCAGGACGAGGGAACCGTGCTCGTTCCTCCTCGGCGTACGACCGTCTACCAGGAGCCGCGGCTGGTGCAGGCGCGGCGGGTCCTGGCGAACGTCACCCTCGGGCTGCCGCGCTCGGCGCGCGCCGCCGCGCTGCGCGCGCTCGCCGAGGTCGGGCTGGAGGGGTACGGCAGGGCATGGCCCGCCACGCTGTCGGGCGGGGAGGCGCAGCGGGTCGCGCTCGCGCGGGCGCTCGTGCGCGACCCGGAGGTGCTGCTGCTCGACGAGCCGTTCGCGGCCCTCGACGCGCTGACCCGGCTGCAGATGCAGGAGCTCGTCGCCGAGCTGTGCGCCCGGCACCGCCCCGCCGTCGTGCTCGTCACCCACGACGTCGAGGAGGCCGTACGGCTAGCCGACCGGGTCCTCGTGCTCCGCGACGGGGAGTTCGTGCTCGACGAGCGCATCGACCTGCCCTCTCCGCGCGACCGCAACGATCCCGCCTTCGTGGCCTACCGGCGCCTGTTCCTCTCCCGGCTCGGCGTCGCCGCCGCCTCCCACTGATCAACCACTGATCAACCACTGATCGACTCCGGTCGCACAGTCATTCAGTAAGGAGTCCTGTGTCCTCCATCGGCAAGATCGACAAGATTGACAAGATCTGGTTCACGCGTTGCCCCGTGCCCACCGCCAGCGGGCTGGCCTACAACCTCGGCTGGCTGACCGAGGAACTGGGGGACGTCGGCGTCCTCCAGGACGCCCCTCCCGAGCTGGCCGACCGGCATTTCGATCATCAGCTTCTCGGCCTGTTCCGCGAGGGGGGCAACGTCCCCGCGCTGGCCGCCCGGTCCGAGGGGGCGCAGACCCGGCTCGTCGGCCTCACGTGGATCGAGGAGTGGCAGGTCATCCTGGTCCGCCCCGGCTCCGGCATCACGGGGGCCGCCGGCCTCAAGGGCGCCAGGGTCGCGCTCCCCGCCTGGGCCGCGACGCGGGCCACGAGCTTCCCCCGTGCCATGGCGCTCCACGGCGTCAAGGGCGCGCTCACCCAGGCCGGGCTGACCCTGGACGACGTCACCTTCGTCGAGGTCGCCCAGCCGCAGCCGTCGGTCGGCGCTCTCGCCGGGGCCGCCCCGCTGGGTGCCGGGCCGCGCTCGTTCTCCTGGCCCGGCATCGCGGAGCTGGCGCGGGGCGAGGTCGACGCGGTGTACGCCAAGGGCGCCCGGGCGGTGGACCAGGCCAGGGAGATCGGCGCGGTCGTGGCGGTCGACCTGGACGCGCATCCGGACCGCCGGACCCGGGTCAACAACGGCACGCCGCGCCCGATCACCGTCCACGAGCAGCTTCTCACCGACCACCCGGACGTGGTCGTCGCGTTCCTGGCCCAGACGCTCCGGGCGGCCGACTGGGCTGCGGACAACCTCGACGGAGTCCGTACGATCCTGGCCCAGGAGACCCGCTCCGGCGCGGAGGGCGTGGCCACCGCCTACCGGAACGGCTTCCACACGTCGCTGCATCCGGACCTGTCCCAGGAGCGGCTCGATCTTCTCCGCATCCAGAAGGACTTCCTCCTCGTCCACGGATTCCTCGCCGCCGACGTGGACCTCGACGCCTGGGTCGCGCGAGAGCCACTGGAGCAGGCCCGGCTCACGCTGAAGGCGGCCGCATGACCGAGTTCTTCGTCACCCTGCCGACGCGCGGGGACGGCGTCCGCGGCGACTGGCACCCGGACTTCCAGCGTCCGCTCCCGCCGTCCTTCACCGACGTACGGCAGGGCGTCTACGGGCCGTTCGACCATCTGGCCCAGATCGGCCGGGCGGCCGAGATCGCCGGCCTGACGGGCGTGCTCGCGCCGTTCGATCCTCAAGGGGAGGAGTCGACCGTGGTCGCGGCCGGTCTGCTGCGGCAGAACCGGAACCTGCGGGTGCAGGCCGAGTTCCACCCCGGGATCGCCACTCCGGTGTACGCCGCCAAGATCGCGGTCTCGCTCCAGCGGTTCTCCGGCGGGCGTCTCGACTGGCGGCTCGCCGTGGACCTCGATCCGGACGTCGCCCGGTCCCAGGGATACCCGCTGGAGGACCGCTACGCGAGGGCCGACGAGTTCCTCACCGTCGCGAAGGGCGTGTGGCACGAGCCGGGCTACACGTTCGAGGGGCGCTTCTACGAGGTCCTCAATGGCGGCTTCTCCGAACCGCCTTTCATCGGGCAGGCCTTCCCCCGCGTCCACCTGTCGGGCACCTCGCCCGAGGCGCTCGCCCTGTCCGCCCGCCACGCCGACGTGCACGTCTTCGACCCCGGCGACGACCTGGAGGCGGCCATCCCGAAGCTTCCCGGCGTGCGGTACGGCCTGCGCCTGCCGAGTCCCGCCGGGCGGGACGAGGAGGAGCAGGCGGCGGTGATCCGCGACTACATCGACCGCGGCGTCTCGGCCTTCTTCCTGGAGGTCGAGCCGCACATCGAGGAGACCTACCGCTTCGGGGAGCGGTTGCTCCCGCTGCTCGTGAAGGAGGGCGCGCATGCCCATTGACATCTACTGGCGCATCCCCACCCACGGCGACCAGCCGTTGCTGCGCCACCGGACGCCGACCCGCGGCGATTTCGCGCCCACGGCCCCGGGGAGCGTGACACCGGGCCTCAGGAGCGGCGCGCCCGACGGGTACAGCTACCTCGACCACATGGCCGACATCGCCAGGGCGTCGGAGCTCTCCGGGTTCGTCGGCGGCCTGCTGCCGTCCTTCCCCTTCACCGACGACCCGTGGGCGGCGGCGGCCAGCCTGGCGCGCGAGACGACCACCTACCGCTTCATGATCGCCTTCCAGCCCGGGTTCCTCCACCCGGTGCAGGCGGCGCGCATGTCCGCCAGCCTCCAGCGGGCCACCGGCGGCCGGGTCGTCTACAACATCATCTCGGGCGGCGGGGGGCCCGGCCAGCTGTGGTGGGGCGACAAGGTCGACCACGACGACCGCTACGCGCGCACCTCCGAGTTCCTCGACGTGCTCAAGGGCGTCTGGAACGGCGGGCCGTTCGACTACGAGGGCCGTTTCTACCGGGTGGAGGGCGCTCGGCTGCCGGAGCCGCTGGCCCGCCAGCCGTTCCCCGAGATCTACTTCTCCGGGTCCTCCAAGGCCGCCATCGAGGCGGCGGGGAGGCACGCCGACTACTACCTGTCGTGGCTGGAGCCGTTCGGGCCGCTCGCCGAGAAGTTCGACCAGGTGCGCGCGCACAGCACCACCCTGGACCGCTCGCCCAAGTTCGCCGTCCGCATCGACGTGCTCGCCCGCGAGACCGAGGAGGAGGCCTGGGACGAGATCCGGCGGGGATGGGACGGGATCGATCCCTCGGTGCTGCGGGACGCCACGGGTGACTCCATCGGCTGGCAGCGCAGCCAGTCGTTCGTCACCGGGAAGATCACCGGCTACCGCGACCTCGAGGTCGAGCCCAACGTGTGGGGCGGATTCCATCTGCTCCGCGGCGGCCCCGCCTTCGGCCTGGTCGGCAGCTACGAGCAGGTCGCGCGGCGGCTCGACGAACTGATCGAGCTCGGCGTCGGCGCTTTCATCCTCGCGGGCGTTCCCCACCTCGAAGAGGCCTACCGCGTGGGCGAGCGGGTGCTCCCGCTGCTGCGCGGCCATGACATCCGTTACGAATCACCAGTTTTGGAAGGGACCCGTTCATGACCATCCGCGTCGGCTACTTCCCGAGCAACAACTCCCTGTGGGTGCTGCGGCACCGGGGCATCTTGGAGCGGTCGATCCCCGACGTCGAGTGGGTCGATCTGCGCAGCCTCCCCGCCGGCGTACGGCCCGCCCCGGCGGACGGCCTGCCGTCGCTGCACGGGGACCACCTCTTCGACGGCGGCTACGACTTCATCGGCACGGGATCCACTCCGCCCGTGACCGCCCAGGCGAAGGGCCACGACATCGTCTATGCCGGAATCTCGGGCCCTCGGCACGAGAACGGCCGGCTCATCGTGCTGGAGGACTCGCCCATCGCCGGGCTGGCGGACCTGAAGGGCAAGCGGGTCGCGCTCGCCCACGGCTCCTGGCAGACCACGCTTCTCCTGTTCGCCCTCGAACGCGCCGGTCTGACCTGGAAGGACATCGAGCCGGTCGACGCCGGTGTGGACGCGGGACGGCTCTTCCTGAACGGGGAGGTCGACGCGTGGGTCGGCTCCTATCCCTCCCTGACGTCGGTGGAGAAGGAGGCCGCCACGCGCGAGCTGGTCGCGACGGACGGCCTGTTCAGCCACCGCTCGCTCTGGTTCACCCGCCGGGACTTCGCCGAGAAGCACCCCGAGGAGTTCGCGGCCATCGTCGCCGCGATCAAGGAGTCGGACGCCTGGATCCAGGAGAACTACCGCGAGGCGGCCGAGTTGTTCGCCGCCGACGACGGGGGCGACGTCGACGCCTGGGAGAACGCTCTCCGCAAGAGGCCCTTCGGCGTCCTCCCGGTGACTGAGGAGTTCGTCGCGGAGCAGCAGCGCGCGGCCGACCTCTTCTACGCCAACGGTCTCATCGACCGGAAGATCGTCGTCGCCGACGCCGTGCTCAAGTAGACCCCGCCGAACGCGGATCGCCACCTCATGACCGCCGCCGGACTGTACGGCTGCCCGGCGGCGGTCTTCGGCGTGCCGCCGCGCGCTCGGGCACGGCCCCGGAGGCTTCGGCGAGGTTTCGGTCCGCCGGCACTCGCTTTGGGAGCGCCGGAGGCGGGTGAATGGTCCGGTGAATGGGACGATTCCGGCCTTTCGGATGTGAACGCGGGGTGATGGATCTCCCGCTGGAGGGGGCGCCCTGCCGCGCCCCTCCCATCGACGTACGGAACGTCCGGTTGGGGGTGACCCGTACATCATTTCCCTTTTTCTGAATCGGGAGTCCCAGGTGATGGGGCAGTGACCCCGCCCGCCGGGCCCGCGCCCGAAACCCGCCGTCGCGATATCCGGTCAATCGCCGTACCGAATTCCGCGACAATTCATCCCCGATTTTACATCGACGAATTCCCGCCGTTTTCCTCTGTGTTCGCTTTCTATTCACTGCTTTGTTTTGATCCGCCATGTGGCGAGTTCCGGGCGGTCCGCAATCCGCGTCAACAGGCATTTGATCTGTTCGTGAGATGTTTCCTCGCGGGACGGTCCCCTCCGGCCGTTCGGGGCTTTCCTGGGAACTCGTCTTGTGGTGCAATTCATTTCGGCTGACTCCTTGACAGGACGGCGGATGCACACGGACGATGGCCGGAGAGTTAGGAAACGTTCTTAACTACAGCCGCATGGACGGTCTCACCGGGGGGCCGCCGCCGTGCCGGCCGTACCACCTGTTCCACGTCGCGCTCTCGCGTCCTCGGCGGCGGCGAAGCGGCGGCGGCTCGTTGGGCGTATCTCACGCTGGGTGACCGAGGTGGAAGAAGGGGGCCCGCCGTCGATGTCCGATAACGCGGCGTCCAATAACGCGGCGTCCGATAACGCGACCGCCCGCGCCCCCGTGGCCGTAGCCGAAACCCGAAGACCGCAGAGCCGGAGCTGACGGGGCGGAACGGGGCGGGGCGTGGCGGAAATGACGATCGTGAGTGACGTGGAGAGGGGATCGATGCTGTACTCCGGGATCGCCTGGACTTCCAACGGCTACGAGATCGAGGTGGTCGGCGAGGACGGGCGGCACGCCACGCCACCGGTCCGGTTCGGGGCGGGACAGCAGCGCGAGATGATCGCGTACCTGCAGGGCATCGCGAAGCCGTCCGGGCAGTCCCTCGTCACGGTCGTGGAGAGCACCAACGGGGTCCTGGACGGCGGCATGATGGTCTCCGGGCTGGACGTCTACCGCGCCGATCCGTGGGTGCTGCCCGAGCGGCCGCTCTTCGGCTCGGTCACGGCCGGCGCGCTGGCGCAGGCCGCCCGGCAGGACCTCTCCGCCCTCGCCAGGTTGCAGATCGATGGCGGCACGCTCACCGGCCGCATCCACGAGCTCGACGCGGGGATCGCCGAAGCCGCGGCGGCCGAGGACGCGCTGACCAGGGCGGGACGCTGTCTGCGCCACGGCGGGCGGGAGCGGGCGGACATCGCGCTCACCTTCGACGACGGCCCCAACCCGCCCTACACCGGGCAGATCCTCGACATCCTGGAGCGGTACGGCGTGCCGGCCACGTTCTTCTGCGTCGGGCTGCACGCCAGCGCGCGGCCGGGGGACATCGCCCGCATCGCCGGAATGGGCCACGCCGTGGGAAACCACACGTGGTCGCATCCCTTCCTCCCCGACCTGTCCCGCCCGCAGCTCGGCGAGCAGATCGAGCGCACCGAGGAGGTGCTCGCCAACGCCGGGGGCACCGTGTCGCGGCTGTTCCGGCCCCCCTACGGCTCCCGCACCCCCGAGGTCATGGACTGGCTGGCCGCCCAGGACGTGACGGTCGTGCTGTGGGACGTCGAGCCGTTCGACTGGGCGCTGCCGGGGCCCGGCGTCATCACGGAGAAGGTGCTCGCCCAGGCACGCCCCGGCTCCATCGTCCTCATGCACGACGGCGGCGGTGACCGCTCGCAGACCGTCGCGGCCCTTCCCGGCGTGATCGAGGGGCTCCTCGACCGCGGCTACCGCTTCGTCCTGGTGGACGAGCTGCTCGGCCCCCACCAGGCCGCCTGACCTTTCCCGTTTCCCCCTATCGCCCATAGAGGATCATTCTTCCCACCCTCGACGACCATCGACGACCTCACTCGCTCCGGCATCCGCCGATCGGCGTGAGACGTCTCGCGCATGCACTGACTCGCACCTGTTATGAAGTTCCACACCTCATGTGACAGGAGAGCACCATGACGATCTCCATCGAGGACACCGAGCCCGGCATCGGCCCCAGCACGCTCCGGCGGCTCGTCGCCGCGTGGCCGAAGCGGGCCACCATCCGCACCGACATGAACAAGGTGGCCAACCCCGACGAGCCGTACGACCCGGAGCTGCTCGACTACCCGATCCGGCTCATGCCGTTCGGGCAGCACCCGGACTACCTCGCCGCGTCCGAGGAGCAGCGGATGCAGGTGAACACCCTGGCCTGGCTGGCCTACAACGAGCGGGTCATCGCCGCCGAGGAGTACGTCGCCAACCCGACGTTCGAGATGCTCGCGCACGGCGTGTTCCCCGGAGTCGACCGCTACGAGGCCAAGGAGGCCGTCCAGCAGTCCCACATCGACGAGGTGTGGCACACGTACATGCACATGATCGCCATGCAGCGGACCCGGGAGGCGCGACAGGTCACCGCGGAGCCGGGGGGCTACTCCCACCCGGTGACCAATCGCAGGCTGTACGCCCTGGAGGCCGAGACCAGCGAGCGCTGGGAGAGGGACCTGCTCTACCTGCTGTGGACGGCGGTGGGGGAGATCAGCGTCAACGCGTTCCTCGACCTGATGGCCAGGGACAAGACCGTCCAGCCCATGCACGCCCTCGTCGCGCGGCTGCACGCCCGGGACGAGGCGGCGCACGGGCCGGTGATGCTGGAGGTGATGAGGGAGGTCTACCCCCACCTCAACAAGGAGCAGAAAGAGCTCTTCATCAGGGCCCTGCCCGCGTCGATCATCGCGTTCGGCGCCGAGGACTACGAGCTGTGGCCGCAGATCCTGGAGTTCGCCGGCATCCCGAAGGCCAGGGAGATCATCGAGGACTGCCAGTCCGCGCCTGGCAACGAGCTGCTCGTGACCGACTTCTCCGGGGTCCACCGCCTGGTCAGGGAGCTGGAGATCGAGCATCTCGTCGAGTTCGACTTCTCGACCAACCAGATCACCGCGTGACGCCGACATACAGAGGGTTCGATGATTCTCACGGGGCCAGAGATAACCGCTGCGGCCGAGGACGGGCGGATCGGCATCTCGCCGTTCAGCATCGACCAGGTCAATCCCAACAGCTACAACGTACGGCTGGGCGAGACGCTGCTGACCTACACCAACGAGGTGGTCGACGCGTACGAGCCCAACCCGACCGAGGTCATCCCGCTCGGTGACGAGGGGTACGTCCTCCAGCCGAACCAGCTCTACCTCGGGCACACGGTGGAGAGGGTCGGGTCGGACGTCTACGTTCCGCTGCTGTTCGGCCGGTCGTCCGTCGGACGGCTGGGACTGTTCGTGGAGATCACCGCGCCGATCGGCGACATCGGCTTCCACGGGCAGTGGACGCTGATGCTGTCGCCGGTCCGCCCGTTGCGGGTGTATCCGGGCATGAAGATCGGCCAGATCATGTTCTTCGTGTCCTCGGGTGAGATCGACCTGTACTCCGGGAAGTACCAGGCGTCGGAGGGCCCGCAGGCGTCCCGTTACTGGCACGACAGGATGGCCACGCTGTGATCCTCACCGCGAAGGCCATCGCGGCGGCCATCAGCCGGGGGGACATCGTCATCGACCCCTTCGACCCCGGCCGCATCTCGCCCAACGCGTACGACTGGCGCCTCGGCGACCACATCCGGGTGTGCGACACCGACCTCGACGCGGCCGTCTCCACCCCGTTCACCGAGCTCCGCATCCCCTCGGAAGGGATGGTCCTGCTCCCCGGGAAGCTCTATCTCGGCGTCACCCACGAGCGGACCTCATCCGAGCGGTACGCGCAGATGATCAACGGGGACCACACGATCGGGGCGCTGGGCATCTGGGTGCACGTCTCGGCGCCGCTCGGCCACGTGGGCCACGCGATCCGGTGGACGCTGGAGATCCGGGTGGCCCGGCCGGTGCGGGTCTATCCGTACATGACCTTCGGAAAGATCATCTTCTTGACCACGTTCGGGTCGACGGCCAGTTACCAGCGCATGGGCAGCAAGTACATGCGCACCGGCGGCATCGACATCTCCCGCCTCTACGAGGAGCTGATGTGACCACGATCACCGGAGTGGACCTCCCTCCGGGCAGTCCCGGTGGCAGCGTCGAACTTCTCCGGGACCTCTACCTCGCGCCTGACCGGCTGATCCCGGCCGACGTGTTCATGCTGGCCCCGCCGGACGCTGCCTCTGGCTCCGCCTCCGACTCCGGCGCGCCCGGATCGGACCGTCCGGCGCTGCTCGCGGTGCCGGGCAAGCAGGTGGACGGCGCGGGGTTCTGGGCCTACGTGGACGCCCTCGCCGCCGCCATCAGGGAGCGCTTCCCGGCCGCCGGCTACGGGGTGGTTCACCTCCAGCACCTCGCCTTCGGCGCCACCCCGGCGCTGCTCCGCGCCTTTCCCCGGCACCCGCATCTGGCGCTGGTCCACGGCACGGACCTGCTCTTCGCGGCCGACCACCCCACCCAGGCCGAGGTGCTGAAGGAGGCCGTCGCCGCCGCCCGCGCCATCGTGGTGCCCACGACCGCGATGGCGACCCTGCTGGGCCGCCTCGCCCCCGCCGACTCCAGCCGCATCGCCCACATCCCCTGGGGCATCCCCGACCACCTCCTGTCGGAGCCGCCCGAACGGCACCGCCACGCCGGGGGAGACCTGCGTCTCCTCTACGCGGGCCGGCTCACGGCCGAGAAGGCGGGGAGCGGCCTGTTCGAAGCCCTCGCCGGCCTCGACGGCGTCACGCTCAGCGTGGCGGCCCCTCCCGCGGAGTATCGGAGGCTGGACGAGGAGTCCGGCCTCGCGGGGGTCCGCTATCTGGGCTGGCTGTCGCGGCCCGACCTCTGGCGGGCCTTCGCCGAGCACGACCTGCTCATCGTCCCCTCGACGAGGCTGGAGGCGTTCGGCCTGGTCGCGGTGGAGGCGCAGGCGTGCGGGCTGCCCGTGCTGTACCAGCCGGTCCCGGGGCTGCTGGAGGTGCTGGGCGATTCCGCCATCCCGGTCGACCTCGCCGCGGGCCCGCACGCCATCGCCGAGGCCGTCTCCTGGCTCAGGAAGGACCCGGCGGCGCTCGACGACGTCAGGGCCGCCGGCTACCGCAACGCCGCCAGGTTCCCCCTGTCGCGCACCGCTAAAGAGCTTCAGGCGCTGTCGGAGCAGATCCAGGGCTGACCACCGCCACCGGCCCGTCCGGCGGGATGTCTCAAGCGGCCGTCATGGGCCGGGGGCGCCCACCTCTTGTTCCCTCAACGTCCACACCCCCGGGTGCCTGTACGGCCCGCCGGGGCCGCGCAGCCGTACGTCTCCATGATCACGACGAGGAGTCAGCCAGTGAACGAGCTCGACCGCTTGGTCAACGCCTGCCTGCTGCCCGGCTTCGGGGGCACCGAGGCGCCGCCCTGGGTGCACGAGGCTCTGGAGCACGGCCTGGCGGGGGTCACGATCTTCCCCGCCAACCATGCCGGCCGCCCCGGGTCGATCGCGGAGATCGCACGTGCCCTCCGTGAGACCCGGCCCGACGCGCTGGTCTCGATCGACGAGGAGGGCGGCGACGTCACCCGGCTCGACTACGAGACCGGCAGCGCCTATCCCGGCAACCTCGCGCTCGGCGTGGTCGACGACCTCGACCTCACCCGCCGGGTCGCGGCGGCGATCGCCGCGGACCTCGCGGCCAGCGGCGTCAACTACAACCTGGCGCCGTCGGTCGACGTCAACAGCGACCCGGACAATCCGATCATCGGGGTGCGCTCGTTCGGTTCGGATCCCGAGCGGGTCGGGGCGCACGGCGCCGCCTACGTCCGGGCCATGCGGGACGCGGGCATCGCGGTGGCGGTCAAGCATTTCCCCGGCCACGGCGCGACCGTCAGCGACTCCCATCACTCCCTCCCGGTGATCGACTGCGATCTCGACACGTTCCGGCGGCGCGAGCTGGCCCCGTTCGTCGCGGCCATCGAGGCCGGGGCGGCGAGTCTCATGACCGCGCACGTGGTGTTCGAGGCGCTGGATCCCGGCACGCCCGCGACGGTGAGCCGCCGCATCCTGCACGACCTGGTGCGGGTCGAGCTCGGCTACGAGGGCGTGCTGGTCAGCACCGCCGTCGCCATGGAGGCCGCCGCCGGGCCGTCCGGCATCGTGGCCACCGCCGTACGCGCCTTCCAGGCCGGGGCGGACCTGCAGTTGCTCGGCCCCCTCGACGGCGAGCCGTTCTGCGCCGCCATCCGGGCCGGGGTCGCCGACGCCGTCCGCGCGGGCGAGCTGGACGTGTCGGTGCTGGAGACGGCCGCCGCGCGGGTCGCCGCCATGCGCGCCGGGGCCGTTCCGCGCCCTGGACCCGCCCCCGACCGCTCGGTGGGCCTCGAAGCGGCGCGCCGCGCGGTCCGCGTGACGGGCGACGTCGTCCTGAGCGGCCCCGCGACCGTCGTGGAGCTGCGCGCCCCGGCCAACGTGGCGGTCGGCGAGGCGCACTGGAGCGTGACCGAACGGCTCGCCGACCTGGGGCTGGTGGCCCACAGCCACCGGGTGGACGAGCACGGGGCCTCGGCCGAGGAGATCGTGGAGGGCGCGAAGGAGGGGCCGCTGGTGATCGTCGTCCGCGACGCCTACCGCATCCCGTGGCAGCGCGCGTGGGTCGGGAAGGTCCTGGCCGCGCGGCCCGACACGGTCCTGGTCGCCGTCGGCATGCCGGACGACGCGGCGGCGGCGACGGGCCCGAGCGTGGTGACGTACGGCGCGGGCAGAGTCAACACCCAGGTCGCCGCCGAGCTGCTCGCCGGGCGGCGTGCGGGCTCGCTGGACGGGTCGCTGGACGGGTCGCTTCAGGGGCCTGCGGCGGGCGAGGGAGTCGCGGCCGATGAGTGACGCGGGCTCCGAGGTGTGCGTCTTCTGCGACATCGTGGCGGGCCGGCTCGGCGCCGAGATCCTCTACGAGGACGACGCGACGGTGGCGTTCCTCGACAACACCGCCGTGATGGAGGGGCACACGCTCGTCATCCCCAAGCGTCACGCGGCCGACCTGTGGGAGATCACGGAGGAGGACGCCGCCGCGGTGATGCGCACGGTGCACCGGATGGCCGGGCGGATCCGGGAGGTGTTCGACCCGGACGGCCTGACGCTGTTCCAGGCCAACCGCGACGCGGGCTGGCAGGACCAGTTCCACCTCCACGTTCATCTCGTGCCGAGGGAGGACGGCGACCACCTGTGCCGCCCGTGGAAGGCGGACAAAGCCGACCCGCGGGCCCTCGCGGCCACCCGCTCCCGCCTCGCCTTGACGTGACGCCGTACGGGAAGGACGGGCCGGTGGGAATCGGTGGCGACGCTCGGCACGACCGGACAGCCTCAGCGCGGATGCCGCCATAGGATGCCGCGGTGAGCTTCGAACTTGGTGTCTGGTGGGAGGCCTTCCCGATCACGGAGGAGGAGGCCTCCCTCAAGTACGCCGCCTGGTGTCGCGGGGAGCGGTCTCGTGGGGACCGGCGCCGTGGGGACGGCGCGACGGCCGAGCCGAGGTTCGAGGTCGCGGCCTTTTACGAGGAGCTGACTTCGGACTTCCCCGATCTCACCGCGGACAACTACGGGAGCTCGCCGTGGTCCACGCCGCTGACGGTCGGGGCCGACTTCGTGCTGATGTCGATGGTCTTCCCCCGCGCGGGCGAGGTCTGCCGCGTCGTCCAGGAGCTCGCCGTACGGCACGGCCTGGTCTGCTTCGACCCGCACGGCGAATCGGTGAGAGCACCCACGGGGATCACGATGGCCGACGGCTCCCTGATCGTCGGCCCCGACGCCGAGGCGATCTCGCGACGGCTCGGCGCCTCCGAGCCGCCGCTGTAAGCCGCTCCGCCGCCGGGCGCATGGTGAACGCTCCTCACTCAACGCGGCGGGGCTACTTCCGAGGGGACCCGCGCCTCCAGCCGGCGCACCCTTGGAGAAAGGAGCGCGGCGAGACAGCACAGCACGATGATCACGGCGCATCCGGCCAGCGCCGGCTTCGAGCCGACCAGGATGGCCACCGGCCCCGCGATGAGGAGGCCGATCGGGCCGAACATCAGTGAGCCCAGGACGTCATAAGAGCTGACGCGCGACTGCCGCTGAGCCGGCTCAGCTGTGGGTTGGTTATGGGGTCAGTTCGGCCAGGCGCCGCAGGGACCGGCGCAGGAACGTCGCGCTGAGGGGTCTGATCACGGGCCAGCCGAGCCGTACGGCAGGGCCGAAAGGCAACTCGAGGTCTTCCTCCCACACGATCGTGCTGCCGCCTCCGGCCCGGGGGAGCACGCGGAACAGCCCGGTGCCGCGCACGAGCCTGCCGATGTGGCGGACGGCGACCTCGTGCGGCGGGTCCCAGGAGGTGATCTCCATGGTGTCCAGGAAACCCACCGGCCCGATCCCGGTGAAGGCCGCGAGGCCGCTGCCGACGCTGTGGCCGTCGCCGGAGACCACGCGGGCGCGGGTCAGCATCATCCACTCACCGTGCCGGGGCCAGTCGGTGAGCAGGGCGAAGACCCGCTCGGGGGCCGCGTCGGCGTCCACCGCCACCGAGAGACGGCCTGGGGAGGTCTGCTGAAGATGGCGCGAGAACGAGGTCATACCCCTTCTTCGTACGGCCCGCCCCCGCCGGACGCCCCCGCCCGGACACGGCCCGGGCCCCGCTCGGAGTCAAACGGCACCGGACGGGGATTCATGTGGCACTCGGTCCCCGGGCGCCGCGTGGACCCGGGTGCCGCCCGTAGGCGGCGCTCACGCGAAGCGGATGTCGTGGGCGGTGGCCTCGGCCGCGGCGAAGCGGAGCAGGTCCGCGCCCTCGGCCGCCAGCGCGTCGCGGGCACCGGAGGACAGCGGCTGGAAGGGCTCGATCTCCAGGACGGCCGAGCCCCCCGTCTGCACGATCCGCCACAGGCCCGCGACGAAACCGTCGACCAGGATGGTGGCCTTGATGATTCCGTTGACCGTAAAGACGATCTTGCGGTGCTCCTCGGACATGATCCGGGCGCGGTCGGCGTGCGAGAGCAGCAGGTTGTCGAACTCGGGGATGAACCGGACCGGCACATCCGTGTCCGGATCGGGAAGCGGGCCGTCCGGCAGGTCGAACAGCTCGACCCCGTGCTCGTCGCGGTGGACCACCAGATCCGGCAGCCTCTTCACGACCGAGCGTAACCCGGTCAGGCCGGACCACGCCTGCATGTCCTTGACAGAGGCCGGTCCGAACGCGGCCAGATAACGAAGGACCATGGCGTCGATCGCGGAGCCGTCGCCCACCGGCTCGCCGAGCCACGACTCCACGCTGGTGTGCCTCGCCTGAGAGACGGCGCCCCAGATGCCGCGCGGTGGGACCTGGACCAGCGGCACCCCCACCCGCACGGCGCGCGACAGCACGTCAGGATTCGGCCACTTCTCCGCCAGCAGCATGCCGATCTCGTTGAACGTCAGCGGTCGCTCCTCGACGAGCCTCCGCCCCTCGGCCACGACCTCTTCCATGTCCGCCCCGTCCAGCCGCTTGGCGTAGGAGGTGCAGAACCATCGGTCGAGGACGGGCTGCACGACCGGCCGCAGGACGAGGCAGTCGCGGGCGCTGACCAGGTGGATCGTGCCGCGCATCAAGGCGATCCGCACGGCCGCCCGGTCAAGCAGGAGTCGCGCCAGGTCGCCCTGGCGGAAGCCGAGCAGCCGCGTCCACAGTCCGACGTACGGCGGAAGCGGGGCCTGGGACTGCATGCCGACGAGGTGCTCGATCGCTGCCAGGGCCGTCAGCGGATGGCGGCGCAGGAGCAACTGGCGCTCCAGCAACGCCCTGTTGAGCGCGCGACGGGTCAGCATGCCGCCAACTCTAAGGACCCCCGCCGACATTTTCGGCTGTACGGCGGCTCGGCGGCGTCCTGCGCCCGCTGCTCGCCGGGATCGAGACGTTCCGCCGGGACGCCGGATCGCGGGTGCGGCGGGCACTGCTGCTGCTCGCCTCACGCAACGCGGAGCTGCTCAGCCGCATGCGGCACGAGGCGGGCGACGCGGAGGGGGCGCTGGCGTCGTCGGACGAGGCCGTCCGGGATGATCGAGATCCTTGAACACGGTCCCGCTCGGCCCCGGCCCGGTTATGCCAGGGCGTACACCATGGCGCTGACGGCCCACGCGTACGCCGACGCCCACGAGCGGGAACGGTCGGCCGACCTGGCCCGCGACGCGCTCGCGCTGGCCCGCCGCACCGGTGCCGCCCGAGCGCTGCGAGAGCTCGGCCGGTTCCGCCTGCCTCCGGCCGCGTCCACGCGCCGCCGCATCCTGCCGTAGCCCGGGGAGGCGCGGTCAGCGCGCCTCCCCGGGCCTGCTCGGCGGGCGGGTCAGGACGGATCAGGGACAGGTCAGGGACGGATCAGCGGACGACGCTCCAGAGGGCGGGGACGTTCGGGGGCTCCCAGCCCGGCTGCGACGTGTGGCTCTGGACGCACTGGTAGTTCGTGCCCTGGTAGGACACGCGGGTGCCGGCTGTGTACGACGTCCACGCCTGCCAGGCGGGGTAGCTGCCGGGGTTGGTCGGCGTGGGCGTGGGAGTCGGAGTCCGAGTGGGCGTCGGAGTCGGCGTCGGAGTCGGCGTCGGAGTCGGAGTGGGAGTGGGCGTGGGAGTGGGGGTCGGTGTGGGGTTGGGGCCTCCGGGCCCGGCGATGCTCTCCACCCATGACTTGTGGAAGGCCGCGTCCGTGTAGATCGACGGCCCCTGGCCGCAGATGCCCGACGTGCCGGCGTGGGTGCCGCCCGCCAGGAGCCAGACGCCCGCGACCTTGATGATCGCCGGGCCGCCCGAGTCGCCGTAGCAGGCGCCGCGCCAGCCGGACGGGTTGCCGACGCAGATCTCCTCGGCCCCGGTGCCGCACTGGCTGTCGGGCCGGATGTCGGTGTCGAGTTGCTGGAGGGTGATCGGCGGCGGCATGGGCTGCGGGTCGCTGACGGCTCCCCAGCCCAGAAGGCGGATCGCCGAGCCGACCGGAGTGGACGACGCCAGGTTGATCGGCGCGTACGAGACCGGAGAGGCCAGCTTGACCAGGGCCGCGTCACTGGCTCCACTGGGGTTGACGATCACCTGGGCGGCCTTGACGACGACGCCGCCGGAGGTCCGGTTGTTCGACCCGATCCTGGCCTGGAAGGTGCCGGGACCCTCGTCGTGGACGCAGTGCTTGGCGGTGTAGAGCCACTGAGGCCTGATCAGCGCGGCGCCGCAGAAGTGGTCGCCGCGCAGGGTCTGCAGGGACACCATGAAGGGGTACGCCTCGGTGGCGTCTTGCCCGCCGATGATCTGGATCGTCACGTCGGGGCTCGGGGTGGGGACGGGAGTCGGCCGGGGTTTGCTCGCCGCGTTCGCGGCCACCGGTAGGCCCAGACCGGCGATCAGGACACCCGCGACGAGCAATTTAAGGGATGCACGCATGGCTCTCCTCGTAAGGGAGACGGGGGGACGTCCCTAAAGGTGAACTGTGCGTGAAAGCACCCGCAAGAGCCGAAATTTCGCAACTAGCTGTGCTATTTCGCTTCGGCGGGGCAGGTCGTAATGTCACACTGCTGGAGAGGCGGCATGACACAGCGGGGCGGTCGGCTCGGCGGCCCCGCGCACTCCAGAGGTGCCGCCATGACCCGATTCGTTCGTGAAGAGCACGTCGAAGTCGCCGACCTGCTGCTCTCGGGCCCCTTCCATCACGCGTTGCGCGCCGCCATCCGGGAAAGCGCCCTCACGCTCGAACGGCTGCGCTGCCGGATCATGCAGGCCGGCATCCCGATCGCCCTGTCCACGCTGAGCGACTGGCAGCAGGGAAACCGCCGCCCCGGGACCGAGCGGTCCATCCGTGTCGTCGAGGCGCTGGAGGACATCCTGGGGCTGCCGCCCGCGTCACTGCGCAACCTGCTGGAGCGCAGCTCGACGAAGCTCGACGAGCGTGAGGGAGCCCTCGGCGAGCTGCTCGACCGCCTTCCCGGGGCCAGGAGCCGCGACGCGCTCATCGTCAGCGATCAGCAGAAGGTGGCGCTCGACCGGCGCGGTGCGGCGTACCGGATGTGGAACCGCACGCTCATCAGGGCCCGCCGTGACGGCGTGGACCGCCATGTCGTCCGTTACTTCGGCGACCCCGGCTGCCTGATCGACGACGTCATTCTGCTGCCACTGGAGAACTGCCGTCTGGGCCGGGTGGAACGCCATCCGTCCGAGCCCGTGCTCGTCGCGGAGTTCCTCTTCGACGCGACGCTGCGCGCGGGCGACACATGGGTGTTCGAACACGGGGCCGTCGACTACACGGGTCAGCCCAGCAACGAATACGGGTACGGCTTCCGCCACCCGGTGTCGCAGTACGTGCTGGAGGTGCGGTTCCACCCCGAGCGCCTGCCCTCCGGCTGCTACTCCTACGCGCGCCACGGGCTGAGCGGCCCGTTGCACCGGACCGGGTCGCTGGCCATGAACCCCCACCACGCCGTGCACCTGTCCGCCGCCGACGTGTCGCCCGGCGTGCTCGGCATCATGTGGGACTGGCCTGATCGCCCCTGCCCGGCGCCGTACGGCATGGCCGGTGCATGATCGCCATGCCCGGACACCAAGCTCCGAAGCCATGACCGGGAGCCCGTGCATGATCACGATCGGTGAAGGCCGAGTTCAGAGGCCACAGTCCGGAATCCGTGCATGATCACGAGCGCCTGGGTGTTATCGAAATGAGATCTACATCGAAACAGTGCGTGAGCGATCGAAAGACCGGGCCCGGATTCGCCACGACAAACGCGCCCCGGGGCTGCCATATTGCTGGGGCGGAGGCGCGGCGCAGTGAATGTGAGGTTTCATGGCCGCATTTCTGGCACGGCGCTTTCTCAACTACCTGGGGCTCATCGTGCTGGCATCCAGCCTTGCCTACGCCCTCGCGGCGACCGCGCTCGACCCTCGGGCCAACTACACCGACCGCCGCCCTCCACCGCCTCCCGCCGTGGTGGAGGCCACGCTGAGCTCGCTCAACCTGAACGACCATGAGCCGCTCATCCAGCGGTACGGCGTCTGGATCACCGGCGTGCTCCACGGCGACTTCGGCAGGACCTGGGAGGGCGAGTCGATCAACGCCCAGATGGGCCGCCGCATGGGGGTGAGCCTGCGCCTGCTGCTGCTCGGGGTCGTGCTCGGCTCGGTGACCGGGGTGCTGGTCGGCGCCTACAGCGCCCTCCGGCAGTACCGGCCCGTCGACCGGTCCATCACCGTCCTGTCCTTCGCCGTCCTCGCCACCCCGACCTTCGTCCTCGGCACCGCGCTCTCGATCGCCGCGACGTGGGTCAACCAGCGCGCCGGGACGAAGATCTTCTCCATATCCGGGGAGGCGACGCCGGGCCTGGAGGGCGGCTTGATCGCCCATCTCGCCGACAGGGCCGGCCATCTGGCGATCCCCACGCTCACGGTCGCGCTCGGCCAGATCGCCGTCTACAGCCGCTACCAGCGCGCCATGATGCTCGACGTCCTCGGCGCCGACTACGTCCGTACGGCTCTCGCCAAAGGCCTGCGCCGCCGTACGGCGATGCTCAAGCACGCGCTCCGCACGGCGCTCATTCCCGCCGCCACCTTCTTCGCGTACGGCTTCGGCCTCCTGCTGGTCGGCTCGACCTTCACCGAGAAGATCTTCGGCTGGCATGGGATGGGCGCCTGGTTCGTCGACTCGATCAACCGGCAGGACACCAACGCGGTCGCCGCCGTCACGCTCTTCAGCGCGGTCCTCGTGCTGCTCGCCGGGCTCCTCTCCGACGTTTTCTACGCGATCCTCGACCCCCGGGTGCGGGTGAGATAGGTGCTCATCCACGAGGCTCCGTCACCGCACGACGAGGCACGGCCTGACGCGCGGACCGGTGAGGTGCGGTCGCACTCACGCGGCGCGCTGGTGGCCCGGCGGATGGCCCGCAACCCGGAAACGGTCGCCGGGCTGCTCCTGCTCGCCGTCCTCACGGTGCTGGCCCTCGCCGGGCCGGCCCTCTACCCGTGGGACTACGGCCAGAAGGACTTCACGGCCTTCCTGCGGCCCCCGTCGGCCGAGCACTGGTTCGGCACGACGCAGATCGGCTCCGACGTCTTCGCGCTCAGCCTGCGCGGCATGCAGAAGTCGCTGCTCATCGGCCTGCTCGTCGCCGTGGTCTCGACCGTCCTCGCGGCGGCCGTCGGGGCGTGCGCCGGCTATTTCGGCGGCTGGGCCGACCGGCTCCTGATGTGGCAGGTCGACCTGCTGCTTGTGCTGCCCGGCTTCCTCATCATCGCGATCCTCTCCCCGAAGCTGCGGGAGCGAGGGTTCCTCATCCTGGTCGGCCTGCTCGCGATCTTCGGCTGGATGATCACGGCCAGGGTCGTGCGCGGGCTCACGATCTCCCTGCGGGAGCGGGAGTTCGTCCAGGCGGCCCGATACATGGGCATCCCCGCACCGCTCATCGTGCTGCGGCATGTCATCCCCCACCTCGCCTCCTTCCTGATCATCGACGGAGCCATCAGCGTGAGCGGGGCGATCATCGCAGAGGCCGGCCTTTCGTTCTTCGGCTTCGGCGTCCAGCCGCCAGACGTCTCGCTCGGCACCGTCATCGCGGCGGGGGCCTCAGAGGCGGTGCCGCATCCGTGGCTGTTCGCCTTCCCCGCCGGGCTGCTGATCCTCATCGTGCTCGCGGTCAACCTCGTCGGCGACGGCCTGCGCGACGCGCTCGACCCGGCGTCGGCCCGAGGCGCCCGATGAAGGCGGGAGGCGCCCCGATGACGGGCCCGGCGTCTCGGGGGACGGGGCAGGAGAGCGTGCTGGTCGTGCGCGATCTCCATGTGACCTTTCCCGGGGGCGTGCTCGCCGTGCGCGGGGTGAGCCTCGACCTGGCGAAGGGAGAGGTGCTCGGCATCGTCGGCGAGTCGGGCTCCGGAAAGTCGATCACCTCGCTCGCCGTCATGGGCCTGCTCCCGGCCGGCGCGCGGGTCCGTGGTTCGGTACGCCTGGGGGGCCGGGAGCTCCTCGGTCTCCGCGACCGTGAGCTGGCCGCGATCCGCGGCGGCCGCGTCGCGATGATCTTCCAGGATCCGCTCTCCTCACTCACTCCCGTCTACACGGTGGGCGACCAGGTCGCCGAGGCGGTCAGGGCGCACCAGCGGGTCTCACGTGACCAGGCCGGGAAACGGGCCGCCGAGCTGCTGGACCTGGTCGGCATTCCCGCGGCACGGGGAAGGGCCTTTCCGCACGAGCTCTCCGGCGGCATGCGCCAGCGCGTGATGATCGCCATGGCGGTGGCCAACGACCCCGACGTGATCATCGCTGACGAGCCGACCACGGCGCTGGACGTGACCGTGCAGGCCCAGATCCTGGAGGTGCTCAAGGCGGCCAGGGAAGCCACCGGCGCGGCGATCCTGATGATCACTCATGACCTCGGGGTCATCGCCGGACTGGCCGACCGGGTCATGGTGATGTACGCCGGCAGGCCGGTGGAGGTCGGCCCGGTCGACGAGATGTACGCCCGGCCGCGCATGCCGTACACGATCGGGCTTCTCCGCTCCGTCCCCCGGCTCGACCTCTTCGATCCGGGTCTGACGCCGGGACGGGGCGGCGGCCGAACGCTCATGAGCATCGAGGGCAGCCCGCCGCCGGCCCGGGATCTGCCGCCGGGCTGCGCGTTCGCGCCGCGCTGCCCGCTCGCCCTACCGGCCTGTGAGGCGGCGGAGCCGGAGCTCGCACCGGCGTCCGCGGGGGACACCGGGCATCGGGTGGCGTGCGTCCGCGCGGACGAGATCGCCCAGGGCCTTCCGCTCGTACGGCCCGCCGCGCGAGGGCAGAACGGCTCGCCGCATCCGCGAGACGCGAAGCATCCGCACGCCCGGCGTCCGAGGCATGTCCGGCCGTCGGTGCTTGTGGTGGACGGGCTGGTGAAGCACTACCCCCTGGTGAAGGGGGCGGCGTTCAAGCGCCGGGTCGGGACCGTGCACGCGGTCGACGGCGTCAGCTTCGACCTGCGCGAGGGGGAAACCCTGGGCCTGGTGGGCGAGTCGGGCTGCGGCAAGACCACCACGCTCCAGCAGATCATGGAGCTGGCCGCGCCGCAGGAGGGCCGCATAGCCGTGCTCGGCCGGGACACGGCGGAGCTCGGCCGCGCGGATCGGCGGGCCCTGCGGGCGGACCTGCAGATCGTGTTCCAGGATCCGCTGTCGGCCCTCGACCCCCGGATGCCCGTGGGCGACATCCTCGCCGAGCCGGTGCGGGCCCACGGCGGCAGGGGACGCCGGGTGGGGGAGCTGCTGCGGCTGGTCGGCCTGGACCCGGACCTGGCCTCGCGCTACCCGCAGCACCTGTCCGGCGGCCAGCGCCAGCGCGTCGGGATCGCCCGCGCGCTGGCGCTGGAGCCCAGACTCGTGGTCCTGGACGAGCCGGTGTCCTCGCTCGACGTCTCGATCCAGGCGGGGATCATCAACCTGCTGAACGAGCTGCGCGACCGCCTCGGTCTCTCCTATCTCTTCGTGGCCCACGACCTCGCGGTCGTACGGCACGTGGCCGACCGGGTCGCGGTCATGTACCTCGGCCGGATCGCGGAGATCGGCTCCGTCGGCGAGGTGTACGGCAGGCCGGCGCATCCCTACACGCAGGCGCTGCTGTCGGCGGTGCCCATCCCCGATCCCGTCAAGGAACGGACCCGGCGGCGCATCCTCCTGCACGGCGATCTTCCGAGCGCCGCCGACCAGCCGTCCGGATGCCGGTTCCGCACCCGATGTCCCACCTTCGCGGCCCTTCCGGCGGCCGATCGCGAGCCGTGCGTCACCCGCCGACCGGCCATGCGGATTCTGAACGGGACGGACCAGGCGGTGGCCTGCCATCACGCCGAGGCCGTCCCCGTCCTCTGATCCTCGCCGGCCGGACAGGAGCACCTGGTCAACCAAGGGAGCACACCGTGAAATCGATACCGAGGCGCGTCGCGGTCCTCGCCGCCTCACTCGCCCTCGTCCTGACCGGCTGCGCCTCCGGAGGACAGGACGGCAAGCCCAAGATCGCCGAGGTGACGAGGGTCCTCGACATCAACCCGGTCTCCCGCGACCGGCTGCCCGACGGCGGCACGCTGCGCTGGCCGCTCGACGAGTTCCCCGAGCAGTGGAACCCTCTGCACCTCAACGGCGACGCCGCCGCGGACGTGATGAACGCGCTGATCCCCAAGGCGTTCGTGGTCGACTCCAAGGGAGTGCCGTCGCCCAACCCGGACTTCGTGCTCGACGCCAAGCTGAAGCCGTCGGCCAAGCCCACGGTGACGCTGACGCTGAACGAGAAGGCCCGGTGGTCGGACGGCCACCCGATCACCGCCGCCGACTACATCGGCGTGTGGCGGGCGATGACCGGCGCCGGCAAGGGCTTCCAGACCAGGGACCCCACACCGTACGACCGGATGGAGAAGGTGGCGCAGGGCGCCGGGCCGTACCAGGTGGTCGTGACCTTCGCCCAGCCGTTCGCCGACTGGCAGGCGATGTACGCCAGCCTGCTCCCCACTTCGACGACCGGTCACTCCGACGTCTTCAACCAGGGCTGGGTGGGGAAGATCCCCGTGACGGCGGGGCCGTTCAAGGTCGAGTCCATCGACCCCACGGCCGCGACCGTCACGCTGGTCCGCGACCCCTACTGGTGGGGCCGCCGGGCCAAGCTCGACAGGATCATCTTCCGGGCGATGGACCCGGACGCTGTCGTCAACGCGTTCGCCAACGACGAGCTCGACCTCGCCCAGGTCGGCCGCAGCGCCGGGTACTACGAACGTGCCAAGCGAGTCGGCGTGTCGCTCCGCCGCGCCGACTCGCCCAACACCCGGTTCCTCATGCTGAACGGCGGCTCCGGCCCCCTGACCGACGTGCGCGTACGGCAGGCGATCCTGCTGGGCCTCGACCGGCAGGTCTTCGCCAGGTCCGGGCTGGAGGGGATGGACTGGCCGGTCCGGACCCTCGACAACCACTTCTTCTCCCACGGCCAGGAGGGCTACCAGGACAACACGGGCGGGCTCGGCAGGTATGACCCGAAGAGGGCCGCCGCGCTGCTGGACCAGGCCGGCTGGACGCTCCCCCCTGGCAAGCGGTTCCGCGAGAAGGACGGCAAGGAGCTCAGGCTTCGCTATGTCATCGTCACCGGCGTGGAGGTGCACAAGTCCCAGTCGGAGCTGACCCAGGCGATGCTCGAACAGATCGGCATCAAGGTCGACATCCAGGTCACCCCGGGCGGGGAGTTCTTCGAGAAGTACATCCGGCCGGGCAACTTCGACATCACCGGCTTCGGGGTCACCGGCGACGCCTTCCCCATCTCCTCGAATCAGGGCGGCTATCTCACCCCCACGAAGAACGCCAACGGTGAGCTGCTGACCAGGGGAAACGAGGCCAGGATCGGCTCGCCGCAGCTCGACGACCTGCTCAGGCGGGCGGCGGCCGAGCTGGACCCGGCGAAGGCCCGGCGGCTCGCCAACGAGGCCGACGCGCTCATCTGGCAGGAGGTCAACAGGATCATGCTGTTCCAGAGCCCGGAGATCTGGGCGACCAAGCCGACGCTGGCCAACCTGGGCGCCAATGCCTTCGCGACCGTCCGCTACGAGGACATCGGCTTCACGAAGTGACCCCGCGCCGCCGGGCCGGTCGTCAGGCGAGCTCCGGTGTCCGGAAGAAGGGGCACCGGTTCGGCGGGCTCGGCGGGCTCGGGGGGCCACTCCCAGGCGATGCCGCGCACTCCGGAGGAGACGTTGGCGACCGGCAGGTGGACGGCGTGATGGGCGTTCAGCGCCAGATCGCCCAGCCGGCGGGCCGGCGCCGCCAGCCCCGCGCGGGCGTACGCGTGGCATCCGGCGGGGAGCGCCGCCGGATCGAACCGGATCTCCATGAGGTAGTGCCCGACGTGGTGGCGGAACCCATGGCCGAACTCCCTGGCGACCGTCTGGTTCATGTCGACGCAGTCCCATTCGAACACCCAGGTGTCGCCTCTGGCGAGCGTCTCGTCGAAGAGCAGCTCGACCACCATGACGGGCTCGGACGGATGGCGCAGGACCCGGCCGAGCCTGCAGTAGTCCAGCGGGCGGACCGCCAGCCGTTCCGGATCCGAGCCCGCCTCCCCGAAGCACCGGACGAAGTAGCGGTCGACGCCGTCGTGGGTGGCCCGGATCAGCACGCGGGTCCGCGCCGACACCGCGACGCGGCGCCCGTCCAGGGTCACCGTCTGGTGCTTGGTCACGACCTCGACATCGCTCTCGTGGGAGCCGGGGAGCGCGCCCAGCAGCTCGCCCAGGGCGCGGGCCCGCTCGTCGAGCCCTGCCCGCCGCCGGCTGCCCGGCTCGGTGTCGCGCTCCAGCAGCGCGAGCAGCGAATGCCGCGGCATGCCCAGGATGTCCTCCAGCGCCGCCACCACGCGCAGCGACTGCCTGCGCTCGGGCCTGCTGCGGCCGTGCTGCCAGTCGCTCAGCGTGGAGAGCGCGACGGGCAGGCCCCGGCCGACGAGCCGGGCACGTAACCGCTCCAGCGTCAGCCCACGTTCGCGGATCGCCTCCCGGAGGGCGAGATGGAATGACTCGGCGCGCGCTGGGAGTTCTTCACCCTTCATGACGATGCTCCCCATCTGACAACCCGCTCCACATTAGCGATGGCATGCCGGCAAGGTTGCCGTACGGCACGCCGAGTGCGTGGCGTCATGGGCAACTCCGCACAGGCGCGCTGATCGCCGCGGGCGCCCGTCAGGGAACGCGGACGAGGCCGGGCACGCCCCCTCTGGGCGCGCCCGGCCGGACATCAGTCGCGGTTGGGCTTCAGCCCTGGTCGGACTCGTCCTGCGACTTCGGGAAGCCGATGACGATCATCTCTGTGTCGTCGACCTTTCCGGGGACGCGGCCGAGCACGGCCCAGGCGGGTGCCGTCCCCGCGAGTGAGCGGGTGAGGCTCGCTGTTAGGTTGAAGGCCGTCGAACCGATTACTTCGCCGGAGGAACGCATCACGATGTCGGCCGGATCATCGCTTCCGCCGTCCCTGTCGCGCGTACTGGCGCGGCCCGCCCCGGCCGCGAGCCTCTCCGACATCAAGCACGTGGTCTTCGTGATGCAGGAGAACCGGTCGTTCGACCATTACTTCGGGCGTATGCGCGGCGTGCGGGGCTTCGGAGACCGCAACGCCGTGGCCACCCGTGCGTGCAAATCCGTGTTCGAGCAGGACGGCGTGCTGCCCTTCCCGGTGCGAGAGGCGGCCAGGGGCGCGGGAGCCGACCCCATGCTGCTCGACACCCACGACCACAGCTGGCTCGGCACCCAGAACGCCTGGGCGATGGGCTGGCACGACGCCTGGGTGCCCAACAAGGGCCACTCCACCATGGCCTACTACGACCGTCATGACCTGCCGTTGCACTACGACCTGGCGGACGCGTTCACGATCTGCGACGCCTACCACTCCTCGGCGCTGACATCCACGACGCCCAACCGCAACTACCACATCTCCGGCTATACGGGCTATGAGCCGGGCACCGGGCAGCGGGCCGTCGACAACGACGCCTGCGAGGAGGACGGGCACGCCGGCTACACCTGGGTCACGGCGCCCGAGTTGCTGAGCCAGGCCGGGCACAGCTGGCAGGTCTACCAGGAATGGGACAACTACCAGTGCAACAACCTGGAGTTCTTCGCCACGTTCAAGGCCGTCATGGCGAAGCTGGGGCAGACCAGCATGCACTCCTTCTACGAGGCGGTCCGGGCGGCCGATGACCCGGCGCCGCTGCTGGCGGAACTCGACGAGAGGGTGGCCCGGCTCGACCCCGCGGACCGGGAGCTCTACGACCGGGCGCTCCGCCGTACGCGCACGGGGGGCCTGGGGGAGTGGTTCTCCGCCGACGTGGCGGCCGGACGCCTTCCGGCGGTCTCCTACATCGTGACCTCGCTCGCGGATTCCGAGCACCCGGAGGGGTCTTCCGCCGTCGAGAGCGGGAAGATCATCTACCAGGTCCTCGACGCGCTCGCCTCGCATCCCGGCGTGTGGGCGAGCACGGCCGTCTTCATCACGTACGACGAGAACGACGGCTTCTTCGATCACGTCCCTCCGCCCGTCCCGCCGGACGGGACGCCGGGCGAGTTCGTCAACGGGCGGCCCATGGGGCTCGGCGTCCGCGTGCCTATGATCGTGGTCTCGCCGTGGACTGTGGGAGGCAACGTCTGCTCCGAGACGTTCGACCACAGCTCGACCGTGCGCTTCCTGGAGTCCTGGCTGGGCATCAAGGCGCCCGACATCAGCGCCTGGCGGCGTACGGTCGTCGGCGATCTCACCTCCGCCTTCGACTTCGATGTTCCCCTGGCGCACCCGCTCGCGGAGGCACCCGGCCAGAGTGCGGACCCCGACGTCCCGGCGCCGGGGGTGGCCGCCTCCTCGGGCGGGCGGTGGTATCCCGCCGTCCCGGCCGAGCAGCGGATGCCCGTGCAGGAGCCGGGCGCCAGGCGCGCCCGCCCTCTGCCGTACCAGCCGGACGCCTCCGCGCGGACCACCGGCCGTGCGGTCGAGATCACCATGACCAACGGCGGTACGGCGAGCGCCCACCTGGCGCTGCACAGCTACCTCGGCGAGTTGGTCCGTCCCCTCCACTTCGATGTGCTCGGCGACCTCCGAGAGGTGGTCTACTTCCCGACCGACGCGTACGACCTGGTCCTCACCGGGCCGAACGGCTTCCGCCGGGAGTTCCGCGGCGTCCTCAGGGACCCCGTCGAGGTCACCAGCGAGATCGACGCCGCCAGGCGCACGATCACCGTCCACGTCCGCAACACAGGCGGCTCACCGGTGCAGGTCGCGATCTCACCCCTGGCGTACGGCGGGGCTCCCCAGGCCGTTCAACTGGCGGCGGGAACCACTGGCCAGATCCCGTGGGAGACCGAGACCGGCTGGTACGACCTGAGGCTGACCGTTGCCGGGAACACCGCGTTCGCCCGTCGCCTGATGGGCCACATCGAGAACGGCAGGCCCAGCATCACAGGCTGACCGATACGCTCCGAGCCGGTCCTCTGGGCGTGTCCGGAACATCGCGATTTGAAGACCGATGGCCGGGTAGGGGGCGATCGGGCCTGGTAGGTGATGTTGCGATGCCGGTGACTCTGGCGCTGGCGGGGGACACGATGCTGGGACGTGGCGTGGCCGATGTCCTGGCCGAGTCGGCGGACCCCGCCCGGTTCTTCTCCGCCGACCTTCGCGAACGGCTCGCGGAGGCTGACCTGTTCGTCCTCAACCTCGAATGCTGCGTCTCTGATCTGGGCCACAAATGGGACGCACCGGGCAAGCCATTTCACTTCCGCGCGCCGCCGGAGGCCGCCGACCTGCTCGCGCGGCTCGGCGTGGGGTGCGTGACCCTGGCCAACAACCACGCGCTGGACTACGGCCCGGAAGCGCTGCTCGACACCCGTGAGCACCTCCTCCGTGCCGGGATCCGCAGCGTCGGAGCGGGGGCCGACGAGGACGAGGCACGCCGGCCGGAGGTGATCACGGTCGACGGCCTCCGCGTCGGGGTGCTCGGAGTGACCGATCATCCCGCCGACTTCGCGGCGTCAGCCGTACGGCCCGGCGTGGCCTATGCCGACCTGGTCACGGGTGTGCCGCCCTGGCTCGTCGCGCAGGTCAGGCGGCTGTGGGACCGGGCCGATGTCGTGCTGGTGACGCCGCACTGGGGGCCGAACATGACGGACCGGCCGCGGGCCTACATCCGGTCCGCCGCTCGGGCTCTGACCACGGCCGGGGCGACGCTCGTCGCGGGTCATTCCGCCCATGTGTTCCACGGGGTCGCCCCGCCCGTGCTCTACGACCTCGGGGACTTCCTCGACGACTACATCGTGGACGCCCGGCTCCGCAACGACCTGGGGCTGCTGTTCCTCGTGACGCTCGACGAGCGCGGGCCGCTCCGGCTGCGCGCGGTGCCGATCGAGCTGCGGTATTGCCGGACGCGGCTGGCCCGCGATGAGGACTGGCGCTGGATCCGCGACCGGTTCAGCGCGGCCTGCGCCGGCCTGGGAAGCTCCGCCGCGGAGGAGGACGGCCTGCTGGTGGTCGAGATGAGATGACCCCCCCCGCCGCATGCGGAGCCGGTGGCCGACCACCACTGGGACGTCCACCGCCGGCCGGCGGGATGTCGCGGCCAGGCGGGATTATTTCTAGGGTGAAAACGGTTATCGCTCCCGTCGAACGGCCCATCGTCCCGGAGGGAGCTGGATTGGCCAGGAACGAGCTGCGACCGGTGGTCAAGCTGCGATCGACGGCGGGCACCGGTTTCACCTACATCACCCGCAAGAACCGCAGGAATGACGCCGACCGGCTGAGCCTGCGCAAGTACGACCCGATCGTCCGCCAGCACGTCGTCTTCAAGGAGGCACGATGAGGAAGAACATCCACCCGGCCTATCACTCCGTGGTGTTCCGCGACGCCAGCGGCGGTTTCGCCTTCCTGACGAAGTCCACCATGACCAGTGGGAAGACGATCGAGTGGCAGGACGGCAGGACGTATCCGGTGGTCGACGTCGACGTGTCCTCGGCAAGCCACCCCTTCTACACCGGCCGTAACCGCGTGCTCGACAGCGCCGGAAGGGTCGAGCGCTTCAACCAGCGGTACGGACGTCGTTGACGGCCACGACCGGCGCGCTGACAACAGTGACGGGGCGTACGAACCGGCTCAGGCGGCTCCAGGCGTAGAGGGCCGCGCGAACCACCTCGTGGCAGCGCCGCCCGGACCGTTTCCCACGGCCCGGGCGGCGTCGTTGCGCTGCGACCCTGGGCGATGGCGCTGCGAACGGCGGCGCGAACTTCGCTCCGAACGCAGCGTCGCCGTTCAGGCGTCGGCGGCTGTCAGGCGTGGACGAGCGGAGTGTCGACGAGATGCTCGGCGAGGAACCACGCCTGAAGCTCGCCGGTCCGGATGACCTCGGACACGAGCAGGTCGTTGGTCCCGTCGTCGCCCATCTCGGCGGTCCGCGCGGCGGCGTCGTGCGCGGCGACGAGGATCGTCTCGTGCGCCTCCAGCAGGCGCGACAGCATGGCCGGAACCTCTTCCACGCCGTCCGGAGGCCGCGGGATCACGGTGACCTCGGCGACCTGCCGGGGATCTCCGATCGCTACCCCGCCGAGGGTCTGCACCCTCTCGGCGATCATGTCGATCAGCGGCAGCTGCTCGGTGGCGTGCTTGTCCAGGAGCAGATGCAGCTGGTAGAACGTCGGGCCACGCATCAGCCAGTGATGCTTCTTGTAGAGGCTGTAGAGGATCTGGGTGTCGGCCAGGATCTGGTTGAGCCGCTGGCAGGAGTATGCCCGGGTCTCCATGGAGAGGCCGATGGGAAACTGCCGTACCGTCCCGAACTCCTGGATCTCGATCCCCTTCTGGTGCAGCCACGGCTGGCTGCCTCCACGGTGCTGTGCTTTGGCGGAAGGCTTGACACCCAAGGCGTCTCTCCTCACTCTCGGGGGCTGGCGGCGGCTTCAAAAGGCCACCCTCCTGAGTGTTCCCGCAGGCCACGCCTATGGGATCGCTGGGGGCCCTTATGTGTCCATTTATCCGGTAAAGACCTGGCGATGAACCGGACCGGCGAAAGCCGCGTACCTCGAAAGTGTTGAGACTTTCACGCCAAAGGGGGCTTCCCCTCAGGGGCCGCCGGACGCTCGCCGTCCGGGTCGCCGCCCCCGCCCTGCTGTTCGCGGCCGCCTGTACGGCAAGCCATGCCGGCCCGGTCGAGGTCACCCCTGTAGAGGTCGGCCCTGTAGACGCCGGACCTCCGCCCACGGTCGAGCGGCTCGCCGCCAAGGCCGGTTGCACGCCGGAGATCCAGATCGACGCGAAGGAGCTCCGGCAGGGCTTCTGCCAGACCTCCATCGGGCGGTTCTTCCTCACCACGTTCGCGACTCAGCAGGGGAAGGATGAGTGGATGGACCAGGCTCCGGAGTACAGCCCGCATCTCGTCGGGAACCTGTGGACCGCCCTCGCCCCTCGCTCCGTGCTCGATAGGCTCCGGCGGAAGATCGGGGGAGACCTTCACCTCAAGGACCACAGGACGAAGAGTCCCGCGCCCCAGTGACGCGAGCCCTTGGAGAAGCGTGAAGCTGGCATCGCGTTTGCCAGGATTATATGAGAATTAATCTCGTATTACCGAAGCAATATCTGGTTTGCCCCTCGATCTCGCGATGTCTAAGGTGGAGTCATGTTCCGGATCAGTGAGTCGGCGGCGTTGCTGGGAGTGAGCGCCGACACCGTCCGGCGGTGGGTGGACGCCGGGCGGCTGGCCGCCGAGCGGGACGCCAACGGGCACCGGATCATCTCCGGCGCCGACCTGGCCGCGTTCGCCAGATCGCAGGCGGCCCGCGACGAGCACGGCTCCACGTCGTCGGCCCGCAACCGGTTCCGCGGCATCGTGACCGAGGTGGTAAGAGACGGCGTGATGGCCCAGGTGGAGATCGCCGCGGGCCCCTTCCGGGTCGTCTCGCTGATGAGCCGGGAGTCCGCCGAGGAGTTGGGCCTGGAGCCCGGCGTCGTGGCGGTCGCCGTGGTGAAGTCCACGAACGTGGTCGTCGAGATTCCCAGCGCCTGACGTGGCCGCTCCGAGGAGGTCGATGTGAAGGTGGGGCCAGGGTGAAGGTCAGGAGCCTCGTCTCCGCACTGCTGCTGATGGTGCTGCTCGCCGCGGCGGGATGCGCCGGTGGGAAGAAGGAGCCGGAGACCCTCACGGTGTTCGCGGCGGCGTCGCTGACCGAGTCGTTCGGCACGCTGGGCAAGGAGTTCGAGAAGTCGCACCCGGGCGTGACGGTGAAGTTCAACTTCGGCGGCAGTTCGACGCTGGCCCAGCAGATCGTCCAGGGCGCTCCCGCCGACGTCTTCGCCGCCGCGAGCCCGGCAACCATGAAGCAGTCGGGTGCGCCCTCGCCGAGGATCTTCGCCCGCAACCGGCTGGAGATCGCCGTGCCGAAGGGCAATCCGGCGCATGTGGCCGCGCTGAAGGATCTCGCCAACCCCGCCATCAAGGTCGCTCTCTGCGCCGAGCAGGTGCCATGCGGTGCCGCCGCCGTCAAGGCCCTCGCCGCCGGTGGCGTGACGGTCAAGCCCGTCACGCAGGAGCAGGACGTCAAGGCCGCGCTGGCCAAAGTCAGGCTGGGCGAGGTGGACGCCGCGCTGGTCTACCGTACGGACGTCAAGGCGGCGGTGGGCGCGGTCGAGGGGATCGAGTTCCCCGAGGCGGACAAGGCCATCAACGACTATCCCATCGCGACCGTGCCGAAGACCGCCCACCTGGTCCTCACGAGGGAGTTCATCGACCTCGTCCTGTCCGACCAGGGCCGCCGCGTGCTGGCCGACGCGGGCTTCACCCCGGTCTGATCCAGCCACGGGGTGAGGAATAGAGCACCGTGCCTTTGCGGCTACTGCTCGGTTTTGGTGCGGTCGTGCTTGCCGTTCATCCAGTAGCAACGGGTGGTGCGCTCAATGGTCCTGGAGGAGAGCTGGATGAGGGCCGGAGGTGGCCCTGGGAAGAATCCCGGAAGCGTATTGGCAAACAAGCGCGTGCAAATGAATGACGCGAGATATCGGAACGCCGGAGGAACTGTTTGCTAGTTAGGTATCGGGAGGGCGACATCGTCTCTGTCCCACTGGAGGAAAGGGTTATCGCCCTCGCCCAGATCATAGCGAAACTGCGGAGCAATGTGCTGCTCGCCGTGTTCGGAGGACGCTTTTCACCGTCTGCATCACTTCCCCCCTCGAACTTTTCCGCTGAAGACCCTGTCCTGCTTTTCGAAACCATGGACGTGTCACTACGTCAGGGCGTATGGAAGATCGTTGGACATCTCGGGCCTTCGAAGGGCATAGTTCCCCCAATGTTCAAGGTGCCCGCAGGGCCTGAAGGTGAGTATCACATTCAAGATATATACGGCAACATCCGCAGGGTGGCCACGGTGGACGAGATTAGAAGCTTAAGAAACCCTAAGTCGTATTCACCTGCGCTGGCGGAGGATGCCATTCGAGCATTCAATGGTATGGGCCCTTGGCTGGAGGCCTATGACGAAATGCTGGCTGACTGGGATGAGATACACGGACTCGCCGAATAGCATTACGTATCGAACGCCACGAAGTGGTTCCGCGAGTTGCCCGCGGCGTTACGGGTGTTCATCGGGCCTCCACCGGCTCCGCTGCCGTGAGGCGGCGGGCGGTGCGTTCGGCCGTGGCTTTGGCCCACCGGCCTGTGGTCGCGAGGCCGACGCACAGGACGAGCACGCCGTACAGCGCCATGATCCACCAGCCCACGTGGGCGGCGCGGATGAAGCCCGAGCCGTGCGCGGACACGGCGACGACGGACCCGGCGATCGCCACGCCGAGGGACTGGCCGACCTGGCGGCTGGTGGAGGCGACGGCGGCGGCCACTCCCGCCTGGGCCAGCGGCATCCCGGACACGGCCGTGGTGGTGATGGGCGGGTTGAGCATGGCGAACCCCAGCCCGAAGACCACGTAGATCGCCAGCAGCACCGGAATGGGCGTGGTCAGCGTGATCTGGGTGAGCAGCACTCCCGCCGCCGCGACGCAGGCGCCGGCCACGAGGAGGGACAGCCGCGGCCCACGCGTGCCGACCAGCCTGCCCGACACCGGCCCGAAGACGAGCGAGATCAGCGCGATCGGCAGCGTGTACAGCCCGGCCTCCAGGGCGGACAGCCCCCGGTGGCTCTGGAGATAGAGCGTGTTGAGGAACAGGAAGGAGCCGAGGGCGGCGAAGCCGGACACGGCGATGGCCGCCGCTCCCGAGAACGGCGCGCTCCGGAAGAACCGCACGTCGATGAGCGGCTCGTCCCGGCGCGGCTCGTACACGAGCAGCGCCACCAGGGCGAGCACCGCGACGGCGAAGCATCCCATGATCAGCGGAGATGTCCAGCCGGCCTCCGGGCCTTCGATGATCCCGTAGGTCAGCGGCCCCAGCAGCGCGATGACCAGGATCTGCCCGACGGGGTCGATCCGGCGTGCCTTCGCCGCCTTGGACTCGGGGACGAACCGCCAGGTCAGCGCGATCGCGAGCAGGCCGATCGGCACGTTGATCCAGAAGATGGCCCGCCAGTTGACCGTGTCGGTGAGCAGCCCGCCGACGACCGGTCCCAGCGCCATGCTGATGCCGACGACACCGCCCCACACGCCGATGGCCTGCGCGCGCTCGCGCCGGTCGGTGAAGGTGTTCGTGATGATCGACATGGCCACCGGGTTGAGCATCGAGCCGCCGATCGCCTGGACCGCGCGGAAGACCACGAGCCACAGGAGGCTCGGCGCGACGCTGCAGAGCACCGAGCCGGTCGTGAAGACGGCCAGGCCGGTCTGGAACACGCGCCGCCGCCCGATCCGGTCCGCCGTCGAGCCGGACAGCATGAGCAGGCTGGCCAGCGTGAGCGTGTAAGCGTCGACCGTCCACTGGAGGCCCGAGACGGGAGCGCGCAGCTCACGCCCCAGCGCCGGCAGCGCCACGTTCACGATCGTGTTGTCCAGCGAGACGATCAGCAGGCTCATGCAGCAGATGAGCAGAACCGAAATCCGCCTTCGGCGGCTCATGCAGCGACACCTCATTAGTTGTACTAAGGAAACGGTACAACTCAGTCCCCACGTCTTGCCGTACGGCTGAACAGAATGAGATTCTGCTTCGCATGCGCGCGACGGCGAACGGGATCGAGATCTGCTACGAGGTGTTCGGCGAGCCCCATGACAAGAAGGAGGGCCGCCCGCTCCTGCTCGTGATGGGGCTCGGCATGCAGATGATCGGGTGGGACGAGGAGTTCATCGGACTGCTGGTGGCCAAGGGCCACGAGGTCGTCCGGTTCGACAACCGCGACATCGGCCTTTCCACCCATCTAACCCACGCCCCCGACCTGCTCGCGGCCCTTGGCGGGGACACGTCCGGCGCGCCGTACACGGTGGACGACATGGCGGACGACACCGCCGGTCTGCTGGACGCCCTCGGCTGGGAGAGCGCGCACGTCGTAGGCGCCTCGATGGGCGGGATGATCGCGCAGGCCCTCGCCATCCGGCATCCGGGCCGCGTCCGCAGCCTCACCTCGATCATGTCCACGACCGGCCCCGAGGTCGGCGGTCCGACCGAGGCGGCCATGGCCGCGCTGCTGGTCCCTCCCGCGCCGGGCCGCGAGAACGCCATCGAGCGGGCGCTGGCGACGTGGCGCGTCGTCGGCTCGCCGGGGTACGCGATGGACACCGAGCACGTCGCCCAGGTGGCCCGCGAGAGCTACGACCGGGCCTACGACCCCGCCGGGGCGGCCCGCCAGCTCGTCGCGATCCTCGCCTCGAAGGACCGTACGGCAGGCCTGCGCGGGCTCACGATCCCCGCGCTGGTGATCCATGGCGAGGACGACCCGCTGGTCACCCCGCCGGGCGGTGCCGCCACGGCCGACGCCATCCCGGGGGCCAAACTCCTGACCTTCCCCGGCATGGGGCACGATCTGCCCCGCGAGCTCTGGCCCGAGATCGTGGAGGCCATCACCGAGCTCACCGGCCGGGAGGCCGCCGTCTGACGGCCTCCCATGGTCGCGCTCAGACCTCGAGCTTGTCCTCGATCGTGCGGAGCTGGTGCCGGGCCATCGCGAGGTTGGCCCGGTTGCGGTCGAGGGCCAGGTAGAGGAACAGACCCTTGCCACCGCGACCGGTGAGCGGGCGGATGATGTGGTACTGGCCGCCCAGCGTGATGAGGATGTCCTCGATGGCGTCCTTGAGCTGCAAGGCGTCCATCGCCCGCAGCTTGGCCTTGACCACCTCGGTGTTGGCCGCCGCCGCGACCTGGAGGTCGAGCTCCTTGGAGCCGCCGAGCGTGCCCAGCGCCATCCCGCTCCCGTAGTCGACCACGGCGGCGCCGATCGAGCCGTCGATGGCCAGCATCTCCTTGAGAGAGACGTCCATGTTCGCCATGTGCTGTTCTCCTATTCGCGGTGTTCGCGATATTCGCGTTCGACGATGGCGGCGAGCTTGGCCGCCGTCTTGCGTCCCTCGATCCGGAGCAGGCCGAGGTTGGCGCCCGGGCCCGCGAGAACGGTGAGGACGAGCTTGGGTCCCGCGGCGTAGCTCGCGGTGTGTCCCCGGGTGCCGGAGATCAGGGTCTCCTGGAGGTGGCCGACCCGGGCGAGATCGGTCATCCGGCGGCTCATCGACAGCAGCGCCGACGTGAGCGCGGCCGTCTGCTCGGTGTTGGCGGCCATGTCGGTCGTCACGAGCATGCCGTCCACCGTGCAGGTGAGCACCCCGGTGATCTCGGGCGCGCGGGTCCTGAGAAGGACGAGCTCCTCCTGAATTTCACGGCGCAGATCCATCGAGATCGCCTTTCCGGCCCGCTTGAGCCACGTGCGCGTGATCACTGCAGTGCCTCCAGCGCGTCACGCAGCCTGATCAGCAGGTTCATGTCGGCCGGGTCCCCGCTGACCTCCGGCAGACCGGCTCCCTGGTCGGCCCCCGCATGCCGTACGGCCGCGCGCGGCGTCGCCTGCGCGGCCCGCTTGGGCAGCGCGGGGGCTCCTGGTCCCGGCGATCCCTCGGCCGCGGGGGTCCCCGGTGATCCCTCGGGCGGCGCCGGCGTTCCCGATCCGGGCGATTCCTCGGGCGGCGCGGGGGTTCCCGGCTCGGGTCCCGTGTCGAGCAGCCCCGCGGACGCGAGCTCCCGTACGGCGAGCAGCGTCGAGTAGGCCGGACGCCCGAGACGGCGGGCGAGCTCCACCGGGGTGGCTGTGGCGTCGGCCGCGAGCAGCACCTCCCACTGCGCTGCGGTGAGGACGACGTGCTTGCCGGGGATGCGCCGGAGGGGAACGACCGGCCGGGTGTCGAGCTCCGCCGACGGCCACACGCCGTCGAGTCGCGACCGCCTCCGTACGCACTCGCGGAACAGGCCGGAAACGTCGAAGAACCAGTGGGTGCCGAGCCAGTGCGTGTCCCCGTCGCGGTACCGCGTCCGAGGGGCCGCCTGCTGATGCGGCAAGGCGGACTGGAGCAGGAAGAACGACGCGTCGAGAGTCGCGCCGAGAACGCAGAACTGCAGCTCGCCCCGGCTGAGCACGCCCTCCCGCACCAGGAGGTCGCCGCCCTCGCCTCCAGCGCCGGCGGACTGCCGCGCTTCGCGCACACGGGCGGGGCTGATCCGGCCGGAGGTCGTCAGGAGGTCCTCCACGCCAGGCGTGTCGGCGCACTCGGCATACGACACGTGGCCCCGGGTGAAGTAGAGGGTTCCGTCCTTGCCCACCCGCAGGGAGCCCGTGGCGCCCTTCTGGGCCAGGCCGGTGAGCACCGCGTCGAGGGTGGGGGCGGCCATGGCTCAATGGGCGATGAGCTGGTGGGTGATGGTGCGCAGCCGCCGCCGCGCCAGGGCGAGGTTCGAGCGCTCCAGGTCGAGCCTGAGGCAGATCAGCAGCGGGCCGTCGAACATCATCTCCATGGGCCTGATGAGGTGGTAGCTGGTGTCCGTCGTGATGATCACGTCCTCGATCCGCGCGGCGGTTCCGTCCGCCGACGACAACGCGATCCCGTCGAGCGTGGCGCGGAATGCCTCGGTCAGCCCCACGGCCGATCTCGCCGGATCCGGCACGCCTTCCCCCGCCACCGCCATTCCACTGGTGTGGTCCACGAGAATCGCGTCGAGCGCGCCGGGGATGGACATGGCCTCGGAGAGGCAGTCCTCAATCCCGATCACCGGCAACTCCTCGCCACGTAGCCGACACAACCTGGCCAAGGTTAGAGATATCGGCGCATGTCCAATCAGTGGTGCGGAAATTTGCGCAAGGGCCAGATAAACAAATTCGTCACACAGAATAAGGATTCTTCTTCTGTGATGATAAATATCGGTTTTTGTGAGAATTATTCGGTTTGCGGAGGGGTTGGATCTGGGCCCCCGCCCAGCCGTGGGGCCTGCGGGCCTCCATGGTGCGGGTCGTGATCCAACATCACCTTTGTCCAAAGTATCCATCAGGTACTTATGGCACGATGAAGTAACCGGTATCCGATGGGTACCATCCCGCCGAGCGACATCGCATCGAGGGAGAACATCGTGAAAATCTTGTTGATCGGCGCCACCGGGATGATCGGCTCACGGATCGCCGCCGAGCTGGAGAGCCGGGGGCACGAGGTCACCCCGGCGTCGCGGGCGACCGGCCTCGACGCGTCGGACGCCTCGTCCGTCGCGAGGGCCGCCGAAGGGCATGACGCCGTGGTCAGCGCGGTCGCGCCGCCGCGTGACGGCTCCGACCCCGAGGGCCCGCTGCTCGCCGTCACCCGCGCGCTCATCGAGGGTGTACGGCAGGCCGGCGTCCGGCGGCTGATCGCACTGGGCGGCGCGGGCGGGCTGGAGGTCGCGCCGGGGACCCGGCTCGTCGACACGCCGGACTTCCCAGAGATCTACAAGAAGGAGTCGCTCGCCCAGGCCGCGGCCCTGGAGGTGTACCGCGGCGTCGAGGACCTCGACTGGACCTACGTCGCGCCCGCCGCGGAGATCGCTCCCGGTGAGCGCACGGGCTCCTTCCAGGTCGGCGGCGACCGGCTGCTGACCGACGACGAGGGGAGAAGCTTCGTCTCGGCCGAGGATTGCGCGGTCCTGGTCGCCGACGAGCTGGAGAAGGGCGGCCACATCCGTCAGCGCGTCACGCTCGCCTACTGACGGCCGGTCGGGGGACTGGCGAGGGACGGGCGGGGGAACGGGCGCGACAGCCGTACAGAATGGGAGGCGTGGAACGGATTCTGGTCAGCGCCTGCCTCCTCGGCAGCCGCGTGCGGTACGACGGAGGCGCCAAGACCAGCGACGACGAGCTGCTCGCCGCCTGGAGGGCCGAGGGGCGGCTGGTCCCGTTCTGCCCGGAGGTCGAGGGCGGGCTGCCCGTCCCGCGGCCGCCCGCCGAGATCGAGGGCGGCGTCGGCGGCGCGGCCGTGCTGGCGGGAGCCGCCCGGATCCTGACGCCGGACGGCGAGGACGTGACGAACGCCTTCCTGTCCGGGGCGCAGCAGGCGCTGGCCGTGGCCCAGTCCTTCGGCGTACGGCTGGCCATCCTGAAGGAGGGCAGCCCGTCGTGCGGTTCCCTGCGGATCTACGACGGCACCTTCCGGGGACGGCTGACCCCGGGCCGGGGCGTCACGGCCGCCGTCCTGGAGCTGAACGGCATCCGGGTCTTCGGCGAGGACCGCATCCCGGACGCCGCCGGCCACCTGGCGGGTCTTGTCAGGGAGACAGCGGATCGGGGACCGCGAGTTCCGGGTCCTGAGCGGTGATGATGGCCTTCTCGTCGGGCTTGTAGACGAGGACGTTGTCCACGTAGGACCGCACCGCCGCGTCGAGGCCGACGTCCTTGCCCGCCGCCTCGGACATGAACCAGCGGTGGTCGAGCACCTCGTGGAAAAGCTGGGCGGGCTCCAGCTTGCGCCGCAGCTCGGCGGGGATCGCGTTGACGACGGGCTGGAAGATCTCGGCCAGCCAGCGGTGCGCCACGATGGCCTCGTCCTCGTGGCGCAGGCCGTTCGAGACGCGGAAGGAGTCGAGGTCGTTGAGCAGCCGCCTGGCCTGGTTCTCCTCGACGTCGAGGCCGGTCAGCCGGAGCAGGCGGCGCTGGTGGTGCCCGGCGTCGACGACCTTGGGCCGCACGAAGAGCCGCGACGTGCCGGCCTTGCGGCGGATCATCATCTCGGCGACGTCGAAGCCCAGCGAGTTGAGCCTGCGGATCCGCTGGTCGACCCGGTGCCAGTCGAGCTCGTCGATGAGCTCGTCCTCGGTCAGCTCGGTCCAGAGCCGGTTGTAGCGCTCGACGAGCTGCTCGGAGAAGGCCAGCGGGTCGATCGTCGGGTGGAGCAGCCCGCCCGCCTCCAGGTCGAGCATCTCGCCATAGATGTTCATGTGCGCGACCTCGATGTCGTGCGACCGCTGGCCCTCGCTGATGGCGGGGTGGAGCTCGCCGGTCTCCGCGTCGACCAGGTACGCCGCGAAGGCGCCCGCGTCCCGCCGGAAAAGGGTGTTCGACAGCGAGCAGTCGCCCCAGTAGAACCCGGTCAGGTGCAGCCGTACGAGCAGGACGGCCAGCGCGTCCAGCAGGCGGGTGAGCGTGTCGGGCCGCAGGGAGCCGGACAGCACGGCCCGGTAGGGCAGCGAGAACTGCAGGTGCCGGGTGATCAGCGCGGAGTCCAGCTCGGAGCCGTCCTTGGCGGTCCGCCCGGTGACGACGGCGACCGGCTCCACGGCCGGGGTGTCATGCCGCGCCAGGTCCCACAGCAACTGGTACTCCCGCTTGGCGTACCGCGCGCTGATCTCCTTGATCGCGTAAACGCGGCCGGAGAGGCGGGCGAAGCGGACGACGTGCCGGGAGATGCCGCGCGGCAGCGTCACCAGGTGGTGGACGGGCCAATCTTCGAGGGGGACGTCCCAGGGCAGCCGGATGAGGTCGGGGTCACTGGGGGCACCGATCATCTGCAGGGGCACCGATTGCTCCTATTTTTGAGGTCTTCATGAACCAGTGTCCCGGATAGAGTCGAGCGCTATGACGCCGCTCGACGACTTCCTCGCCTGGTATCTGGCCGAGCATCCGGTCAGAGCCGCCCTTCTCGGAGCAGACGGATACGACCACACTCTTGGGGATTTCAGCGAAGCCGGGTTCACGGCCAGGGAACGAGCCGCCGAACAGTGGCTGCGCCGCCTGTCGGTGGACTCCGCCACGCCTGGCCCGACGGGGTCGGGGGCGGACAGGCCCGCCGCGTCGCCCGCGGGTGAGGTCGCCCTGTCGTTCGCGGACGAGCCCGCCGTGTCGCTCGCGGATGAGATCGACAGAGAGCTCGTCGTCTCCTTCCTGCGCGGATCCGTCGCGAGCGCCCGCTGGCCGGACTGGCGCCGCGACCCGGCGCCCTATCTCGGGGCGATCTTCGGCTCGATGTTCACGCCGTTCCAGCAGCGGCTCAAGCCGGAGCCGGAGCTCGTCGAGGCCGCCGTCGCGCGGCTGGCCGAGGTGCCCGCCGTCCTCGCCGCCTGCCGGGCCAACCTCGACCCAGGCCTCGCGGCCGGCCTGCTCGTCAAGCGCGGTCTCGACCAGGCGCGTACGGCCCGGCGCTTCCTGACCTCGACTCTGCCGGGCGAGGTCCGGGACGCCGATCTGCGGGTGAGGCTCGCGCGGGCCGCCGAGCCCGCCGCCGACGCATTCGACGAGCTCGTCACGTTCCTGGAGGGCTTCGAGGCGAGCGGAAGCTGGCGGATGGGGGAGGAGCTCTACTCCACGCTGCTGCGCGAGCGGGAGATGCTCGGCTACGGCGCGTCGGAGCTGCACGAGAAGGGCCGTAAGGCCTGGGACGAGCTCGACGCCCGGATGCGGGAGGTCGCCACCCGGCTCGGCTCGGGGGAGTCCCCGGGTGACTGGCGGGCCGCCATGGAGGCCCTGATGGACGACCACCCGCCGACGCTGGAGGCGATGCGGGCGGAGTATGAGGCCGAGACGCTCCGGGCCCGCGACTTCGTCCGCGACCGCGGCCTGGTGACCTTCCCGGAGGGGGAGGAGTGCCAGGTCCTCCCGTCGCCGGAGTTCCAGCGGCCCATCCTCGCCGTGGCGAACTACCTCGCGCCGCCGCCCCTGACGACGTCGCGCAGCGGCGTGTTCTTCGTGCCCTTCACGCCGGACGGCTTCACCGGCGAGCAGGTGCGGCAGCGCCTGCGGACCAACTCGCGCGCCCAGATGCCGTCGATCGCCGTGCACGAGGCCTACCCGGGGCACCACTGGCATCTGGCGTGGATGGCGGGCAGCCCCCGGACCGTCCGGAAGGTCTTCCGCACGCCGTACTTCGTGGAGGGCTGGGCGCTCTACGTCGAGAAGATGATGCACGAGCAGGGGTACTTCGACACGCCGGAGACCGAGCTGGCCCACCTGGACTGCCGGATCTTCCGCGCCGCCCGGATCGTGGTCGACACGGCCCTCCACTGCGGTGAGATGACGATCGCGGAGGCCGAGGAGTTCATGGCCACCAAGGCGTCGCTGTCGCCGGGGACGGCCGTGGGCGAGGTGAGCCGCTACTGCGCGTGGCCGACCCAGGCTCCGTCGTACCTGACGGGCGCGCTGGAGATCGAGCGGATCCGGGGCGAGTACCACGGCGATCTCCGGACATTTCATGACACGATCGCCGGTTCCGGTGGCCTCCCCCTGGGTCTGGCCCGCAAAGCCGTCCTCCCCCCCACCGCGTGATGATCACGCGGGAGGGGCGGGAGGGTGGGGTCTCGGGCGGCGGGGGTGGTCCGGCGGGGTGAACGCCCGGGTGATGACGTCGGCCAGCTGGGTCTCGGTCAGTACGGCCGGCGTCCCCACGCCGAGGGCCCGGACGTAGACCTCGCAGAGCCACTCCAGCAGCCGGGTGGCCTCGAACGCCTTCTCCAGGCTCGTCCCGATCGTGATGCCGCCGTGGTTGGCCATGAGCGCGGCCTGCTTGCCCGCCAGCGCCTCCCGGACGTTGGCGGCAAGCTCCGGCGTGCCGTACGTGGCGTACTCGGCCACGCGTACGGCGCCGCCGAGCAGCAGGGCGTTGTAGTGGATCGGCGGCAGCTCCGTCATGGTCGAGGCGACCACGGTGGCGAAGACGGAATGGGTGTGGACCACGGCCCCGGCTCCGGTCGCGGCGTAGACCTCCAGGTGTGTCGGGGTCTCCGACGACGGCGCCAGGTCGCCCTCGACGATGAAGCCCTCCAGATCGAGGATGGGGCAGTCCTCCGGCCTGAGCCGGTCGAGCGGCACGCCGGAGGGGGTCACCGCGACCAGGTCGCCGTCCCTCGCACTGAGGTTTCCCGAGGTCCCGATGACGAGGCCGAGGTCCGCGGCACGCCTGCCGTACTCGCACAGTTGCCGGCGCAGCTCCTCCATGCGGTGAATCTAGACGATCGCCCGAAATAACTCCAGCCTGGTCTATACCAGCTAGTCGAGGGCCCTGTCATGGGCCGTTTCCCATGACAGGGTGATCCTACCTTTGATTAGGTATTTAACCTGGACAAACACCGATATATCCTCTGATCGCTGGCGCGGATTCATCCCAGTCGGATTACGGGTTGGTCTAGACCGACCGGAACACCTTGACGCCCCTTCTGGGCTGGCCGTACGTTCCACCAAACGTTTAGGAAACTTTCCTAATTGACCCCGCCACAGGAGAGTTGATGACCAACAGCCCCCGCGAGATCACGCGTCGTCAGATGATGCGCCGCGTCGGCCTCACCGCGCTAGTCGCCGGCCCCGCCGCCGGTTTCCTCAGCTCATGTGCCACCTCGGGTGGCGACTCGACGCCGTCCGCGGCTCCCACCAGCGCCGCAGCGACCTCGGCCAGCAACCCGTTCGGCGTCAAGGCCGACGCGCCCCTCGAGGTTGTGATCTTCAAGGGCGGTTACAGCGACGAGTACGCGACCCAGTCGCACGAGCCGCTGTACAAGAAGGAGTTCCCCAAGGCGGAGATCAAGCACCAGGGCATCCAGACGATCAGCCAGACCCTGACGCCGCGTTTCGCCAGCAACGACGCGCCCGACGTCGTCAACAACTCCGGCACCGACAACCTGGACGGCGGCGCGCTGATCGCCGCGGGCCAGCTCCTCGACCTGACGCCGCTGTTCGAGGCCCCCTCGATCGACGACCCGAGCAAGAAGGTCAAGGACACGATCGTCCCGGGCACCATCGAGTCCGGATTCGGCGGCGACCCGGCCAAGCCGTACACGCTGAACTACGTCTACACGGCCTACGGCCTCTGGTACGACGCGAAGCTGTTCGAGAAGAACAGCTGGACCCCGCCGAAGACCTTCGACGAGTTCAAGACCTTCTGCGAGGCCGCCAAGGCCAAGGGCATCACCCCGTTCGCGTACGCCGGCAAGAACGCGTCGTACTACGCGTACTGGATGATCCTGATCTCCGCCGCCAAGATCGGCGGCAACCAGGTCCTGATCGACATCGACAACCTCGTCGACAACGCCTGGAACAACGACGCGGTGAAGCAGGCCGCCGCCGCGTGGGCCGAGATCGGCAAGTATATGGACAAGTCCTTCGAGGGCCTGATCCACACCGAGGTCCAGACCAAGCAGAACCAGGGCAAGATCGCCCTCTACCCGTCCGGCTCGTGGCTGGAGTCGGAGCAGGCCAAGGACACCCCGGCCGGCTTCGAGTACGCTCTCGCGCCGACCCCCTCGGTGTCCGCGAGCGACAAGATGCCATACGAGGCGATCCGCGCCGCCGCTGGTGAGCCCTTCGTCGTCCCGTCCAAGGGCAAGAACCCGCAGGGCGGCCTGGAGTACCTGCGCGTCATGCTGTCGAAGGAGGCCGCCAAGGCCTTCACCGAGAAGACCAAGAGCCTCACGGTCGTCCTCGACTCCACCGAGGGCCTGACGCTGTCGCCCGGCCTCACCAGCGTCGCCGCCGCGCAGAAGGCCGCCGGCGCCAACGTGGTGACGTACTCGCTGTTCGAGACCTGGTACAAGGAGCTCGAGACCGAGCTGCGCAAGCAGACCAACGCTCTGATGTTCGGCCGGATCAGCGCCGACGAGTTCGCCGCCAAGATGCAGAAGGCCGCGGACAAGGCCAAGGCCGACTCCTCCGTCGCCAAGCAGACCCGGAGCGTGTGATCCAATGCGGCATGGCAAGCTGTCGCCCGCGGTGCTGAGGAAGTACGGGTTCGTCACCTCTTTCCTCGCGGTGCCGCTGGTCCTCTACGGGTTCTTCGTGGTCGCGCAGTACCTCCAGGCGTTCCAGATCTCGTTGACCAACTCGAGGGGTATCTCGCCCAACTTCGACTACGTCGGCCTGGACAACTTCACCAGGCTGTTCGACGACGAGGTCTTCTGGGCGACGGTCCGGCACCACGGGCTGCTCCTGCTTGCCATGCCGCTGGCCACCATCACCATCGCGCTCCTCTTCTCCTTCCTGCTCAACCTGGGCGGCGGGCAGAAGAACGGCCGGATGACCGGTGTGCCGGGGTCGGCCTTCTACAAGGTCGTCTTCTTCTTTCCGCAGGTCCTGGCCGTCGCGATCGTCGGTGTGCTGTTCCAGGCGATCCTGCGGCCGGACCGGACCGGCGTCATCAACAGCGCGCTCGACGCGGTGGGCATCGATCCCGTGGGCTGGCTGATCAACCCCAGCTTGGCCCTGTGGACGATCATCGGCGTCATGGTCTGGCAGGCGGTCGGCTTCTACGTCGTGCTGTTCTCAGCCGGCATGTCGTCGATCCCCAAGGACGTCTTCGAGGCCGCCGCCCTCGACGGCGCCGGGCGGCTCACGCTGTTCTTCCGGATCACCCTGCCGCTCCTGTGGGACACCCTGCAGGTCGGCTGGGTCTATCTGGGCATCGCCGCCTTCGACGGCTTCGCCTTGGTCCAGGTGTTGTCGGTGGACCGCGGGGGCCCCGACAACGCCACGACCGTGCTCCCCCTGGAGATCTGGCGCACGGCCTTCACCTACTCGAAGTACGGCGTCGCGTCCGCGATGGGCGTCGCGCTCTTCTTCATGACCCTGACGTTCGCGGTGCTCACCCTGCGGGTGACCCGGCGCGAGAGGATCGAGTTCTAGCCATGGCGACTGACGTGATGCCCGTGGCCTCAAGCCAGACCTCGACCCGTCCGAAGCCGCGCCGTACGGGCGGCGGAAACGTCTTCGGAGGGCTCTCCCACCTGGCGCTGGTGATCTGGGCGATCCTGGTGATCTACCCGATCGTCTGGACGTTCCTGGGGTCCTTCAAGACCAACACCGAGCTCTTCGGCGACAACCCTCTGGCGCTGCCACAGCACTTCGCCTGGGACGCCTGGGGCCGCGCGTGGGCGAAGGCCCACATCGGGCTCTACATGGTGAACACCATCAAGGTCGTGGCGATCTCCACGTTCCTCACGATGTTGTTCGGCTCGATGGCCGCCTACGTGCTGGCGAGGTACACCTTCTTCGGCAACCGGGCGATCTATCTGCTGTTCGTCTCCGGCCTGTCGTTCCCGGTGTTCCTCGCCCTCGCCCCGCTGTGGCTGACGATGAAGAACCTCGGCCTGCTCGGCACGCACACCGGTCTGGTCATCGTCTACGTGGCCTACTCGATGCCGTTCACGGTGTTCTTCCTCACCGCGTTCTTCAAAACGCTGCCGACCTCGGTCGGCGAAGCCGCGATGATGGACGGCTGCTCGCACACCCGCACGTTCTTCCAGATCATGCTGCCGATGGCCAAGCCCGGCCTGATCAGCATCACGATCTTCAACGTGCTCGGCCAGTGGAACCAGTACCTGCTGCCGATCGTGCTGCTGCCCGGTGACGCCCAGGACAAGTGGCTGATCACCCAGGGCGTCGCGAACATCTCAACCAACGCCGGCTACGAGGCCGACTGGGCCGGGCTGTTCGCCGCCCTGAGCATGGCGATCATCCCGGTGCTGATCGTCTACATCATCTTCCAGCGCCAGATCCAGTCCGGCCTGACCTCGGGTGCGCTCAAGTAACCGGGCTCGATAACCGGGCTCGATGACTGGGCCCGGCTTATGGCGAAGCCTCCGCCTTTCGTGATGTCCTGAAGGCATGTACGAGGCTTCCGAGTGGCGCCGCGACGGAGAAACCATTCGCCGGACCGTGACCGCTCCCGACTTCCGTACGGCTATCGCGATCGTCAACGACATCGCCGAGCAGGCCGAGGCGCTGAACCACCACCCCGACATCGACATCCGATGGCGGACCCTGCACCTGGCGCTCACCACACACGATGCGGGCGGCCTCACCGACCTGGACTACAAGCTGGCGGCCCGCATCGACGCCATCGTGGCCGACCACCAGGCGTAGCCGCCCGGGCGTGCGGCGTCAGGTGAAGAGCGCCGGGGGCGGGACCGGGGAGAGGACCGCGTCGCCGTCCCGGATGGGCGTGGCGCCGGCGACGAACTTCACCAGGTCCTCGTCCGACACGCATCTCGCCTGGGTGAGGCCGCCCGCGGCCTTTCTCGTCAGCGGGCCCACCGGCAGCTCCGCCGGTGAGGCGGCGACGATCAGGTTGCCGAAGCGGCGGCTTCGCAGGACGCCGGGCTCGCCCAGCAGCGCGACGTGCCGGAAGGCCCCCGCGACGGTGGAGACGAGGCGCCTGGCGAAGGGCAGCCCCCTCCCGTCCGCCACATTGATCACCAGCGTTCCGGTGGGCCGCAGGATCCGGGCGACCTCCGCCATGTACTCCGCCGTGGCCAGCTCCACCGGCATCGTGGCGCCCGAGAAGGCGTCCAGCACGAAGAGATCGGCCGACCCGTCCGCCAGCCCGGCCGCGGCCGTACGGCCGTCGAGGACGCGGACCTTCAGCCGGGGAACGGACTTCAGCCGGAGCTGGTCGCGCACGAGCTGCACCAGCCCCGAGTCGGGCTCGACCACGATGTGCCGGGAGCCGGGCCGCTTGGCGGAGATGTAGCGGGGGATGGTGCAGGCGCCCCCGCCCACGTGCACGGCGTCGAGCGGGCCCTCGGGCAGGCAGTCGATGACGAGGGCGGCGAGCTGCACGTAGGAGAACTCGAGGTAGGTCGGGTCGGCCAGGTCAACGTAGGACTGGGGGACGCCCTCCACGCTCAGCATCCAGCCGTCCGGCCGGTCGAGGTCCCGCAGGAGCTCGACCTCGCCGGAGGTCACAGGGTAACGGCCCGGAACCGGCTGTCTCTCCTTTGGCACCCTTGCGTCTCCTTTGGCGTGATATAAGGCACTCGTACCCTCCACGAGAGGTCCGGCCCCCCGATGACAAACCGTATGCGCAAGCGGGTCCTGCTCGCGCTCATGACGGTCGCGGCCACGATCTTCCTCTCGGGCGTGCTCGGCCTCATCGTGTCCGCGAGGCAGCGCCCGGCCGCCGCGCCGTTCGAGGCCACGCCCAGCACGCTCTCCGCCGCGCCGTCGGCCACGCCGGCGAGGACGCTGACCCTGACGGTGGAGGGCTCGCCGGAGGAGACCGCAGCGAGCTACCTGCGGGCATGGGCGTCCGGCGACTACGAGAGCATGCGGGAGATGACCGACGAGCCGCCCGCGGACTTCGTCGACCAGCACCGGCAGTTCGAGGAGGCCCTGGACGCCGAGTCCGTACGGCTGACGCCGGGTCAGGCCGTCAAGACCGGAGACGAAACGGCCGACGTGCCCTTCACCGAGTCGCGGGACATGAAGGGCCACGGTCCCTGGGCGTTCGACTCCATGCTGCATCTCGCCGTGCGGGACCTCACCTGGAAGGTCGTCTGGAGTCCCGCCGTGCTGCATCCCCGCCTGGCCGAGGGCGGCCACATCGTCAGGTCCACGCCCACCGCTCCTCCCTCGCGGCTCGTCACCCGCGAGGGCCAGGAGTTCCCCGAGGCGAACGACGCCGAGCCGTACCTCGCGAGCCTCAACCGGAAGCTGCCGGCGCCCGAGGCGGGCACGCCCGTCGGATGGGCGGTCGTGGTGGCGAACCCCGGCCAGCCCGAGATCCCGCTCCTCGACTACGCCCCCGCCGCGCCGAAGGGGGTCAGGACGACGATCGAGTGGCCGGTGCAGGCGTCCGCGGCGCGGGCGCTGGACGGCGTGCAGAACCCCGCCGCGGTCGTGGCGGTGCGGCCGTCGACCGGCGAGATCGTCGCCGTGGCCGACCGCCTGGGCGACCACAAGGCGTTCGAGCAGAAGTACGCCCCCGGCTCGACGTTCAAGACGATCACCGCGGCGGCGCTGCTCAACGCCGGGATGTCCCCGGACGACTCCGTCGAGTGCCCCGCGACCTACACCATCCCGAACGGCCGGCGGATCGACAACTTCCGGGGCGAGGACCACGGCACCATCTCCCTGCGCGAGGCCTACGCGCTGTCCTGCAACACGACTTTCGCCCGGCTGGCGGTGGAGCGGCTGAACCCGGACGTCCTCGTCGACGAGGCCAGGGCGTTCGGGTTCGGCGTGCCTCTGGCGACCGGCGCGGGAGGCACCTGCGGCAGCCTGACACGGCCGGAGAACAACGACGGGCTCGCCGAGGACTCATTCGGCCAGGGGACGGTCGAGGCGACCCCGCTGTGCATGGCGCTGGTCGCGGCCGCCGTCGAGAGCGGCGTCTGGCGGCCTCCTCACCTGATGCCCACCGGTGCGGGTGACGTGCCTGGCGACGACCCGCAACCGGAGAGCGTGACGCTGCCCCAGGGAGTGGCGGACGGGCTGCGCGGACTGATGAGCGCGGTCACCACCGACGGCACGGCGGCCGGGGCTGGGCTGCCGGAGGGCGTCTCCGGCAAGACCGGCACCGCCGAGGACTGGCAGCACGGGGCCGACCACGCCTGGTTCATCGGCTACCGGGGCGACCTCGCGTTCGCCGTGTTCGTCGAGCACGGGGGCACCGGACGCAACGCCGCCGTTCCCATCGCCGCCCGCTTCCTCAGCGCTCTGTAACGACGGCGGGGAGATCGGCGCGGGGGCGGGTGGGCCGGAGGCAGGCGTAAGACCGTGCCAGTGACCACCGCGCTCGCGAAAGGGCCGCGAACGCGGCCTCACCAGAGCGCGACTATCACGGCCGGCCGGAGCGCCCGCCCGTCCCCGCGCCTACGGTGACACAGGGCCTACGGAGGGGAGGACACAGGGCTTACGGCGGGGACTGTGCGCGTCACGGGGCCTACCGTGCCTACGGCGGGGAGGTGACCGGTGGCGGTCGCGTGGCGTGAGTCACAACCTACGGTCCCGTAACCTACGGTATCGTAGGTTGCATGACGACGTTCACTGTGGAGCGGATGACCAGCACTGTCGAGCGGGTCACCAAGCCGAAACTCCGTGGATGGTTACACGCGGGCGCGGTGCCCGCGACGCTGGTGGGCGGGTTCCTGCTCGTGGCGCTCGGGCCGACCCTGCAGGCCCGGCTCGCCTCGGTGATCTACGCGATCACCTCCGGCCTCCTGTTCGGCGTCTCGGCGGCCTATCACCGCGGCAGGCTGTCGCCGCGGGTGGCCGAGGTGCTGCGCCGCCTCGACCACGCCAACATCTACCTCGTGATCGCGGGCACCTACACGCCCTTCGCGGTGCTCGCGCTGGACGGGATCGCCCGGGCGGCGGTTCTGTCGGTCATCTGGACCGGCGCGCTCGCCGGGGTGCTGTTCCGGGTGCTGTGGCTGCGCGCGCCGCGCTGGCTCTACACCGCTCTCTACCTCGGTCTCGGGTGGACCGCCGTGTTCGTCATGCCGCAACTCCTCTCGGGCGCCGGCCTGGCCGCCGGGATCCTCGTCCTCGTGGGCGGCCTGCTGTACAGCGCGGGAGCCGTCGTGTACGGCCTGCGCCGCCCGGACCCCTCCCCCCGGTGGTTCGGCTTCCACGAGGTCTTCCACGCCTTCACGCTGGCCGCGTACGTCGTGCAGTACGTCGCCGTGTCCCTGGTCGTGTACGCCGCCGCCTGAGTGGAAATAACCATCTCCCATAACGGGAGGAAGTGGGCCGATGCGGGAACTACTCTCCAGCAACTGGTGGCTCCTCGCCCTCAGGGGAGCGCTGGCGATCCTGTTCGGGATCGTCGCCATCGTCTGGCCCGGGATCACTCTGCTGGCACTGGTGATCCTGTTCGGCGCCTATGCCATCGTGAACGGCCTCTTCACGCTCGCCCACGCGATCCGCGGCACCACCGGCCAGTCGCGGGGCTGGCTCGTCTTCTCCGGCGTCATCAGCCTCATCGCCGGCATCCTGGCGTTCGTCTGGCCCGGGATCACCACGCTGGCACTGCTACTGGTGATCGCCGCCTGGTTCGTCGTGACCGGGATCTTCGAGATCGTCGGCGCGATCGCCATGCGCAGGCAGATCGAGGGGGAATGGCTGCTGGTCCTCAGCGGGGTGGTCTCGGTCGTCTTCGGCGTCCTGCTGTTCATCTGGCCGGCCTCCGGGGCCCTGGCGCTCGTCTGGCTGATCGGCGTCTCCGCCATCGTCTTCGGCGTCTCCCTGCTGATCCTGGCCTTCCGCGTCCGGGGTCTCGGCGGCTCGGCGTACGCAGGTGGGCGGCATGAGGGACCTGCCCCGGTAGTCTGAAAAATGTCCTCCGCTAGACACATCTCAGCGGAAACTATTCACAACCAATGCCGCCCATGAGGGAATCATGTTGTTCCCGGCGTAATGCGGAGGCGACATGGACCCCAGCGCTGTGCACGACGGCCTCGCCCGGCATCTCCTCGTCGACGGCTTCCGGCTGGTGCTCGATCTCGACAGGAGCTCCGGCTCCTGGCTGGTCGACATCCGCGACGGCAGGAGATATCTGGACTTCTACACGTTCTTCGGCTCGTCCCCGCTGGGGATGAACCCCTTCGCCGACGATCCCGAGTTCATGGCGCTGCTCGGCCGGGTGGCGGCCAACAAGCCCGCCAACTCCGACCTCTACACCGTCCACCTGGCCGAGTTCGTCGAGATCTTCCAGCGGGTCCTGGGCGACCCGCAGCTGCCGCACCTGTTCTTCGTCGAGGGCGGCGCGCTCGCCGTGGAGAACGCGCTCAAGTGCGCCTTCGACTGGAAGAGCCGGTGGAACGAGGCCAACGGCCGCCATCCGGGCCTCGGCACCAAGGTCCTCCACCTCACCCGCGCCTTCCACGGTCGCAGCGGCTACACGCTCTCGCTGACCAACACCGACCCGGTGAAGACCGACCGGTTCCCCAAGTTCGGCTGGCCCAGGATCGACGTCCCCGCCATCCACTTCGGCGACGTGGAGGAGGCCGAGGAGCGCGCCCTGGCGCAGGCCCGCGAGGCGTTCGGCCGGTTCCGCCACGACATCGCCTGCTTTATCGCGGAGCCCATCCAAGGAGAGGGGGGCGACAACCACATGCGCCCCGAGTTCCTCCAGGCCATGCAGGCGCTCTGCCATGAGCACGAGGCCCTGTTCGTCATGGACGAGGTGCAGACCGGGGTCGGCATCACCGGCACGCCCTGGGCCTACCAGCAGCTCGGCCTGGCGCCCGACATCGTGGCCTTTGCCAAGAAGGCCCAGGTGGGCGGCATCATGGCGGGCCGCAGGGTGGACCTGGTGCCCGACAACGTCTTCACGGTCAGCGGCCGGATCAACTCCACATGGGGAGGCGGCCTGGTCGACATGGTCCGCGCCCGCCGCATGCTGGAGATCATCGAGCGGGACGAGCTGATCCCCAGAGCCGCGATCCTGGGGGAGAAGCTGCTCGGCGCGCTCCAGGCGCTGGAGGCCGAGGGCCTCGTGCGGAACGCCAGGGGCCGGGGGCTGATGTGCGCCTTCGACGTCCCCGACCGGGCTGGGCTGATCTCCGGGCTCCGCGAGAAGCACGGCGTTCTCGTCCTCCCCTGCGGGGAGCGGTCCGTACGGCTACGCCCGGCCCTGTCCGTGCAGCCCGAGGAGCTGGAGCACGGCCTGGCCGCCCTTCGTCAGGCGCTGGCGAGTGCGCTCGCCACTCCCTGACCCCGGTGCGGTGACCACCGGGACGAGGAGCGGATCTGCGGGTGGGAACCTAGGTGCCCGGGTCGGCTCCGCCGAGCCAGCGGCCGATCGCGGTGACGCGCGATTCGACGCCGAGCTTGGCGTAGATGCGGTTGACGTGGTTCTTCACGGTCTTCTCACTCAGGAAGAGACGCTGGGCGATCTCGCCATTGGAGTGACCTGTCGCGATCAGCTCCATGACTTCGGTCTCCCGTTTGCTCAGCCCCATTCCAGTGCGTTCGTCGACTCTCATCCGGCCTCCGTCGAAGAGTCAAAGATCGCCGAGGCCCCCGCGCATCCGGCGTAGCGGTTGTCAGCGAGCATAACCCGCAATATCAACCTTTGGGGGCAATGTGGGCTGACTTGCTTGCGTCAGTGCCATGATTTGCCCGCAAAACGTCAACAGTCAGGGCCGTAACCAGAAACGGCCGGTCCGAATGGACCGGCCGCCGCCGCTTGGGGTGAGTGATGGGACTTGAACCCACGACATCCAGGACCACAACCTGGCGCTCTGCCAGCTGAGCTACACCCACCATGTCCGCCGCTTGAAGCGGCGTACGAAAGAAGTGTAGCGGCATTCGGGAGGTGTCCGCTCCACCCTTCCGTCAGGATCCGGAGATCGCCTCGGCCACCTCCCGGGCGGTCGCCGAGTCGGGGCCCGGCTGAGGTACGAAGACGGCGGCCCGGTAGTAGCGGAGCTCCCGGATGCTCTCGGTGATGTCGGCCAGGGCCCGGTGGCCGCCCTGCTTCTCGGGGGAGGCGAAGTAGACCCGCGGATACCACCGGCGGGCCAGTTCCTTGATCGAGGAGACGTCGATCATGCGGTAGTGCAGGAAGGCGTCCACGGCCGGCATGTCCCGCGCGATGAACGAGCGGTCCGTCGCGATGGAGTTGCCACACAGTGGGGCCTTCTTGGGCTCGGGCACATGGGCGCGGATGTAGTCGAGCACGATGGACTCGGCCTCGGCGAGCGTCACCCCGCTCGCCAGCGCCCGCAGCAGCCCGGAGGCGGTGTGCATCTCGCGCACCACCTCGGACATCTGCGCCAGCGCCTCCGGCGGGGGTTTGATGACGACGTCCACACCCTCGTCCAGCTGGTTCAGCTCGCCGTCGGTCACCACACAGGCGACCTCGACGAGCGCGTCACGGCCGAGGTCGAGCCCGGTCATCTCACAGTCGATCCAGACCAGCAGGTCAGTCATGCAACAAGCGTAGTAGGGCGGTCATCGCGCTTCGAGCGAGTCCAGCACCCGCTTCAGCACGGACTGGTCCAGATTGTCGGGGACGGACATGTAGAGCAGAGCGGGACGCTGCCCCTGACCCAGGTCAACCAGGACGAAGGCCCCCTTCTCGGTCTTCCACTTCCAGTGGTTGGCCTTCGACTGCTTCGAGAAGTCCATCTCGAACTCGACCAGCCACGCCTGGTGGCCGCTGACCTTGATCGCCTGGTTGCGGAGCACCTTGCGCTCGTGCGGGGGCGAGTAGAACACCGGCTCGTAGTTCACCAGCAGCGCGCCCGTGAGGTTGCGCAGGTCCTGCGGCCCGCCGTACGGCACGACCTGCGGGAGCTTCCCGGCGAAGACCGAGCCCACCCAGTCGCCGTTCTTGCCGTCGTAGTTCTGCTGGGAGATGGCCGTGTATCCGCTGGTCCACACGGGCAGCTCGGCGGGCTGGCGCGGGTTGTAGACCTCGGTCGCCTTGGGGACGATCCATGGATCGCCGGGGAAGGCATAGGAGAGCCCGGCCGAGGTGTCGGTGATGCGGCCGTCCGACGGCTGGGGAAGCTCCTGCAGCGGCGGCGGGGACGGCTCGGGGCTCGGCTCGGGCGGGACGGTCGAGTCCAGCGGAGGCGTGGGGGCGACGGTGTCGGGACTGGCGATAGTGGTGCTCGCGCGGTTGTGCACGAGGAACACCGCTCCGCCGATCACCAGGGCGATCGCCACCACGACCGCCACGCCCCCGGCGACCCACGCCCAGACCGGCGTGGCCCGAGGCGGCTGCGCCCCGAACTCCGGCATGGAGAACTGGGCCGTGTTGCCCGGATACGTCCCCTGCCCCGGGTAGCCCGCCGGACCGGGGTAACCGCTCTGTCCCGGATAGCCCCCCTGACCCGGGTACGCACCCTGTCCACCCTGTCCCGGATAACCGGCCTGCCCGGGATGGCCCCACGGCAGCCGGCCCTCCGGCTGCCCTGTCTGTGGCGGGAAGTGCGGCGGGAACTGCGGAGCGATGTTCGGCCCGGTCTGCGGCCCCGTGTTCTGGGACGGCGGTTGCTCAAGCGGTTGCTCGATGGGCTGCCCAATGGGTTGCCCAGTGGTCTGCTGAAGGGGCTGCTGGCCGGGCTGCGGCTGCTGCTGAGAGGGCGCCTCGCGCGGGTGCGTCGCGTCGGTCCACTGGGAGCCGTCCCACCAACGCAGTTGCGGGGAGCCGTACGGGTCGGGGTACCAGCCCGCGGGGGTCGTCGTCATGCGGGTCACATTAGTGAAATCAGCATTTATACGAGAAACTCGCTTTGTCCTGTATCGGCTGCCCTGTGGTAGTGGGGGACAGGACGCGCAGGGTGGCCGTGCCCTTGAAGGCCCCCTGCCCGGTCACATGCCAATGCAGCGGAAGATCCACCGACGTGGTGCCGGAGCGCACGATCTGCTCCTGCTCGGGCAGCTTCTCCCCGTCGCTGCGGAGCCAGACGAAACGGATCGTCCCCGACCCGCCATTGGTCGTCACGACGCCGGCGAAGTTGGCCGTGCCGTCGCAGCGCACCGTCTTCTTGGGAGCGCGGACGTCCACCTTCTCCGCCGCGACGCCGAGGCCGGGCGACTGGCGCAGCCACAGCACCACGACCGCGATCAGGATGGCGAGCAGCACCGTCCCGGCCCACGCCGTCTTCCGCCGCCGCCGCCGCGACCTCGGCCTGGGCCCGTCGACGCCCTCCTGCGCCTGCAGCGTCGCCATCTGGTCCCGCCCGGACCGCCAGATCTGCGCCGCCGTGGTCTCGGTCGGCACCCCGGGCCCGAAGCGCATCATCACGTCGTCACCCGCGGTCGGCGGTGCCGTACGGCCCGGGCCGCCTGAGGGGGCCACGCCTTCCGCCGGCACGTGCAGCAGCGTGACGATCTCCCCGGTGTCCGGCGTGGGGGGCGGGGGAGAGGTCCGCACGTCGGCGGCGGCCCACACGTGGAGGGTCTCCACCAGCCTCTCCCGCGTCGTGAACCCGGCGGGAAGCACGTCGCGCCCGGCCAGGAGCGTGTCGCGGGCCGCGCCGAGGCCATGGGTGGACGCGGTGGTGGCGGCCCGGTCGAAGAGCGCGGACGCGTCGCCGTGCGCCCAGTTCGCCGAGAGGCCCCGGGCGAGCGCCGCCCAGGCCGCGATGTCGCGCTGCGGGGACGCGGGCTCGCCCCGGAGCACCTCCAGCAGGCCCCGCTCGGCCAGCATCGCCGACCCGTCCTCGCCGATCACCACGGTGCCGGGGTGTAGGGCGCCGTGAGTCAGCCCCGCGGCGTGTACGGCCAGCAGCGCCTGGGCCGTCTCCACGAGGATCGTGCCGACGCTGCCCGCATCGGGCCGCCGGCCGTCGGGGGCCGAGGCGGAGCCGGCGAGCAGGTCGGCGACCGTGGGCATGGCCCTGCGCGTGGTGATCAGCCAGACCTCGCCGCGCGCCGTCACCAGGTCGGCCACGGGAAGGAGCGCGGACATCCCGCTGTGCGACAGCCGCTGGTCGGCGGTGACGGCGGCGACCAGCCGCTCGCGGGCCTCCGGCCCGGACACCGCACGCGTGTCGAACCGCAGGACCCCTGACAGCGCGCCCTCGGGGGAGATCGCGTCACTCCACGTGCCGACCTCGCTGACTCGGGTGCGGCCGGTGAGGCGGTAGCCCGCGATCGTCGCGCCGTCGTGCATCTACCGCCGCCTCCGATGCCTTCCGGTCATTCTGCGTACACCCAGTGTGGCGGGAACGAGACCAGTCGTCACCAGGCCGACCGCGAGAGCCCCCATCGGGACCGCCGACGGATCAGCCGACGGATCTGCCGCCGGGTCAGCCGTCGGATCAACCGTGGGGGACTCCGGCGACGCGGGCGCCACGGCGGGCACCCGGCTGGTCGGGGTGGGGCTGGTGCTCGGCGGATCCGTCGTCGGCGTGGGCGTCGGCGTGGGCGCCGGGGGCGGCGTCGGCGAGTTCGGCGGATCCCCCGGCAGGTGGGCCGTGACGGTGGGGTCCGGATCCGGCTGCGACTTGGTCGGCTTGGGCGTCGGCTTCTTCGTCGGTTTCGGAGTGGGTTTCTTCGTCGGCGTCGGAGTGGGCTTCGGGGTGGGCTTGACCGGGGGCCTCACGGCCGTGATCGTCGGCCTCGGGGTGACGCGGACGGTCGGGGTCGCGGTGGCGTGCGTGGCCTTCGGGGAGGGCGTGTCGCCGGGCTCGTCCGAGGGGGTGTCCTCGGGCGCGGCGGTCGTCGGGTCGGCCGGGATGGACGCGGGCGGCGTCTCGACCGACGTGCCCGCCTGGAGCGTCGTCGTGCCGCCGCTCATGGAGCCGACCAGTGCCGCCGTACCCCCGGCGATCACCGCCATGCCGACCAGGGTCAGGCCGATCTTCATGCCGGCCCTGCCGAGGAGACCGCCGCCCAGCTTCGTCTCGGCGAGCGAGGTGCCGACCTCGGGGGCCTCCTCGGTGAGCGGGAAGAACGGGAGCAGCAGGCCGGCGAGCGCGGCCAGCCGCCGGCGTCCCCGCTCCTCCCATGCCGGGCCGTACGCCTCGGCCGCGACGGCCTCGAGATCCTGGACGAACGCCTCGGCCGACTGCGGCCGCTCCGACGCGTTCTTCGCCATGCCCCGCTCGATGAGCTCCCGCAGCGGGGGCGGCACCTCCTCCACCGGGGGAGGCGTGGTCTGGTGCTGCCGCGCGAGGGCCGCCATGTTCTGCGCCCGGAAGGGGCGGGTGCCGGTCAGGCACTCGAAGAAGACGACGGTCGCGGCGTAGACGTCGGTGGCCGGTCCGGCCGGAGCGCCCATCCACTGCTCGGGAGCCATGTACGGCGGCGTGCCGGACGCGCTCACGCCCTCTCCGGTGCGTGCGGCGATGCCGAAGTCGACGAGCTTGCTGCTGCCGTCGGCCTCGACCATGACGTTCTCGGGCTTGTAGTCGCGGTGGACCACGCCGACGGAGTGGGCGGCCGCCAGGCCGAGCAGCGAGCCCTTGAGCACGGCCAGCGCGGCCTCCGGGCCGGTCGGGCCCTCGGAGCGCAGCATCGTGCGCAGCGAGACGCCGTCGATCAGCTCCATGACGATCGCGGCGCCCTGCGGCGTCTCGTAGTACTCGTAGAACCGCGCGGCGTGCGGGTTCGGCTTCATCGCCGCGAGCAGCCGGGCCTCGTGCCGGAACCGGGCGACGAAGTGGAGGTCGGCCTGGAGCTCGTCGGAGAGGTACTTGATCGCTACCAGGATGTCGTTGGCGTCGTGCCGGGCGAGCACGACTTTGCCTGCGCCCCCCGTGCCAAGCTCGCGGATCTCGGTATAGCCGGGGACGCGCCAGGCGCCCGTCTGGCCGTACATACGGTCTCCTCAATCGCCCGGGGCCCCCGCCATGACGAGACCGTAGCTTAGGTGACGACCAGCCCAGTGAGATGAAAAGTCATGAAATAGTCGTGGATCTCTGTCAGGCCAGGTCAACATGGTGCAAGTCAGGACATCGCACTGTATGACGGCCTATACGCGCTGTAACCACGTGTGCGTATGTGACGGTTCCATGCGGGTGTGTCTCATGCGGGTGTGCGGCATGCGGGTGTGACGCTCACGCGGGTGTGACGGTGCAGGCTCCGATCTTCTTGGTGCGGGTGGCCACGCCACTCGCCGCGTTCGGCGCCGTCGCGGCCGTCACGCCCCACCCGGTGCCGCACGGCAGGCGCGAGTAGGTGAACTTCATCGTGACGGTGTAGCTGGTCCGGCCCGACAGGGTGACCGACTGCGAGCCGACGGCCTTGCCCCTGAGCAGCCAGGTCACGGTGAGCTGCACCGGCTTGGCGTTCTCCGTCGTCACGGTCACCGCGGTCGTCGCCGCCGTGGCGACCCGGGTCAGGCGGTTCACCGTTACGCCCGTGACCGCCGCCGGGCAGTCGACCCTGATGGTCCGGGACGCGCCGCCCGAGGGCGCGTCCGGGTCGGTCGTGGCGGTGATGGTGACCGTCTCGCAGGGCCGCCGGCCGAAGGTGAACGACAGCGTGCGGGTATAGCTCTTCTTCCCGGACAGCGTCGCGGCCCGCTGGCCGGACTGGCCGTCGGAGGACGAGAAGTCGCCGGTCAGCGCGACCTGCCCGGTGCCGTCGGTGGTGACCTCCACCTTGGCGGTGGCCACGCGCGGGTCCGTCATGGCGAGCGACAGCACCTTGACGCCGGTGACGGAGGTGGGGCATTCGGGCGTCTTGACGGTGATGCTCCCCGTGCCGCCGCCCGCCGCCGGCGTGGTCGTCGCCGTCATCCCCAAGGTGCCGCCGCAGGGGCGGCTGCCGAGGTCCTGGCTGACCGTCTTGACGTACTTCTTGGCGCCCTTGAGCGTCATCTCCCGCGTGCCGGCCGCCTTGCCGTTCACGGTGAAGCGCACGGTCAGCGTGACCTTCGCGGTTCCGCTCGTCACGACGGTGACCGTCCCGCTCGCCGTAGGCGCGGCGGCGACCGTACGGCTCGCCGTGCCGTACGGGAAGGGGCGGAGGGAGAGCGCGGCGGCGGCGGGACCGCCGCCCGGGCCGAGCGTGAGACCGCTGACGTGCACGCTGACCACCTTGGTCGGCGGCGGGGGCGTGACGGACGGCGACGGCTTGGGGGAGGGCTTCGGGGTCTTCGTCACGCTCGGCGTGGGAGGGGCCGGCGTCTCGCTCGGGCTTTCGCCCGGTGCCGCTGAGGATGTCCCCGTGGGTGTGCCTGTAGATGTCCCTGTGGGTGTCGGCGCGGGTGTCTCGCCGGGTGTGGGCGGCAGAGCCACTGACGGGGCCGCGCTGGCCGACGGCGCGGCCACAGGCGTCGTGCGATGCGCCCGGGACTGCCCGGTGAGGGCGAACGCCGTGATGCCCCCGGCCGCCAGCACCAGGATCCCCGCCCCGGCGGCGAGCCGGACCCGGTGCCGCTTGACGGCCCGCAGGACGGTCTGGAAGAGCGAGGTGCCGATCTCGGCGGGCGGCTGCCGGTTGAGGGGGAACGTCGCGGCCAGCACGGCGGCGATCGCGGCCAGCTTGCGCCTGCCCCGCTCCTCCCAGTCGGCGCCGTAGGCCGCCGCGGCGACCTCCTCCAGCTCCGCGACGAACATCGCCGCGCTGGCCGGCCGCATCGCCGGGTCCTTGGCCATGCCCCGCTCGACCAGTCCGCGCACCGGCTCCGGCACCTCCCCGGCCGGGACGGGCGCGGTCTGGTGCTGGTGCCGCAGCACCACGTTGTCGGTGGCCTGGTAGGGGCGATGCCCGGTGAGGCATTCGAAGAAGACGGCCGTCGCGGCGTACACGTCGGACGCCGGTGAGGCGGCCAGGCCGGTCCACTGCTCGGGCGCCATGTACGGCGGGGTCCCGGCGGGGGCCATGGCGTCCCCGGCGCGCACGGCGATGCCGAAGTCGACGAGCTTGCTCGCGCCGTCGCCCTGGACCAGCACGTTCTCCGGCTTGTAGTCGCGGTGGACCACGCCCGTCTCATGCGCGGCCGCGAGCCCGAGCAGCGATCCCTTGAGTACGGCCAGGGCCGCCTCGGGCCCGGTCGAGCCCTCCTGGCGCAGCAGCGCCCGCAGCGAGGCGCCGTTGACGAGCTCCATGACGATGGCCGCGCCCTGGTGGGTCTCGACGTACTCGTAGAGCTGGGCCACGTGGGGATCGTCGAGCTCCACCAGCAGGCGGGCCTCTCCACGGAACCGTGCGAGGAAGCCGGGCTGCCCGCGCAGGTCCTCGGAGAGATACTTGACGGCCACGCGGGCGCCGGACGCCTCGTGCACCGCCAGCACGACCCGGCCCCCGCCACCCGCGCCGAGTTGGCGCACCACGGTGTAGCCCGGCACGTTCCAGTCGCCGGGGGCGGTCATGCGGCCTCCTGGGATGCGGCGGTCCGCCTGGCTGATCGGCGTCCCGTCGAGTGAACAGGTTGGCCAAAGTGTGCCCAATCAGTGGGGAGCCGCGCTATCCCTGTACCGAATGTGGTCGGGGACGGGGATGCCCGAGGGCAGGAGCGGGTCGGGCAGGGGCTCGCCCCACGACACGACGAGCGGCAGCACGCCCGCCCATACGGGCAGTTCGTAGTCCTCCTCGTCGTCCTTCGGCGGGCCCACCCGGATCTTGACCGACGCCTCCTCCAGGGAGAGGGCCACGACCGCCGTTCCCGCGAGCTCCTTCCGGTCCGGCGGCCGCACGGCGTCCCACTGCCCGGGGGCGAGCTGCTCGGTGATCGCACGGAGGGCGTCGAGGCGCTCTCCGTCGTCCTCCACCATGCGGGCCTCGCCGTAGATCATGGCCGAGCGGTAGTTCACCGAGTGGTGGAAGGCCGAGCGCGCCAGCACGATGCCGTCCACGTGGGTCACGGTGACGCACACCGGCCCGGCGAGCGCCGCGCGGAGCGAGGCCGCTCCCGTCGAGCCGTGCAGGTAGAGGGTGTCGCCGATCCTCCCGTAACCGGTGGGGATCACTCTGGGGCAGCCGTCGGCCACCACTCCGAGATGGCAGATCAGCCCGGCGTCCAGCACGGCGTAGAGGTCGGCGCGGTCCGTGCGGCCGCGGTCCTTCCCTCGGTTCAGGGTGGTACGTGCGGTAGTGGAGAGCATGTCCGTTACGTTAGGCCGAAGTGGACTGGTGGAACATGTCCACTTACCGTCGCCAATGGGAGACCACTTTGCGCACGCACATCGACCTTCCGCTGGTCGTGGACCGGTCGGCGCCGGTGCCGCTGGCCGTACAGCTCGGGGACCAGCTCCGGGACGCCATGCGGAGCGGGGCGCTGAAGACCGGGGAGCGGCTGCCGTCCACCCGGGGGCTCGCGGGCGTGCTGGGCGTCAGCCGCACCGTCGTGACCGAGGCCTACCAGCAGCTCTACGCCGAGGGCTGGCTCGACGGGCGGCACGGGTCCGGCACCTACGTCGCGACGACGGGCGACAGCATGATCACGCGCGATGGTTCCGCTGGTCAGGGGCGGGAGCCGGGAATCCGTGCCAGATCACGAACGGGAAATGCGCAGGTGGGAGCGGGCGCCCGGGAATCTGTGCATGATCACCCCCTATTCGGCCCGGGGGTGGTGGACCTGCGGCCGGGGCGGCCGTGGGTCTTCGGATACGACGCGGCGGCCTGGCGGCGGGCCTGGCGGAGCGCCGGGGAGCTTCCGCCGTCCGACTGGCCCGACCCCTACGGTCATCCCGAGCTGCGGGAGCTGCTGGCCGGGCATCTCCGGCGGGCGCGCGCCGTCCCCGCCGGGGCGCCGAACGTGATGGTCACCCGGGGGACCGGCCACGGGCTCGACCTCATCGCGGCCACCCTCATCAGGCCCGGCGACAGAGTGGGAGTGGAGGAGCCGGGATACCGGAAGGCCCGGAACGTCCTGGCCGCACGGGGGGCCGAGATCGTCCCGTGTCCCGTGGACCGCCAGGGAGTCATGGTCGAGGGGCTTGCGGACGATCTGCGCGTCATCTACACGACTCCGGCCCATCAGTATCCCTGCGGGGGGCGGCTGCCGATCGCGCGCAGGGAGCGGCTCCTCGCGTGGGCCCGCCGCACCGGCGCGATCGTGATCGAGGACGACTACGACGCCGAGTTCCGCTACGACGTGGCGCCGCTGCCCGCGCTCTACGGCCTGGACCCCGGCCAGGTGGTGCTCCTCGGCACGCTGTCGAAGTCGCTCAGCCCGGACATCGGCCTCGGCTGGCTGGTGGCCTCCGAGGACCTGCTCGACGCGATCGCCCGGCGGCGGCACGATCTGTCCGACCGCACCTCCGGGCCGGTTCAGAAGGCGGTCGCCACCCTGCTGGAGCGCGGCGACCTCGACCGGCACCTGCGGAGGATGCGGCTGGAGTACGCCCGCCGCCGCGCCGCCATCGTGGACGCGCTCGGCCCCCTCGGCCCGCTCATCCGGGGGGACACCGCCGGGCTGCACGTCATGATCGAGCTTCCGGCGGAGGTCGTCCCCGGCCTGGTGAAGCGCGCCGAGGAGCGCGGCGTGCTGTTCGACACGACCGCGCGCCACCACCACGGCCCGCCCCGGGTGCACGGCATCGTGCTCGGGTACGGCTCGGCCTCGCTGGCCGACGTGAAACGCGGCTGCGCCGTGATCAGGGAGTTGCTGCCCTGAGGGACCTTCGGCGTGCGCATTCGTCCCTTACTTGACCGGTGCGCTAGATCACGCGCTCCAGGAGCCGGAAGTCCTCGCGCGGGCGGGGGAGCGCGAACTCCGGCGGCACGTCGCCGACGATTCGGGTGATGTCGATCGAGCCCGGATCGCCCTCGCACGCCCCCGGCACCTGGGAGTGGCCATAGTGCCCCCCGCGCGCCCACAGGCGGGCGCTCCGCTCGGCGGCGAGCGAGTGCGGGAACGGCAGGGGCGGCCCGGCCGGCCAGCGGCGCGGCACGTCCCACGAGTCGAGCCAGGCCAGGATCTCGTCGAGGCCGTCGAGCTTGGTGTCGGTGAACGGTTCGTGCGCCGAGCCGATGACCCGGATCTGCACGCAGGTCCGTCCGTTGCGGCCCCGCTCGGAGGGCAGGCCGCTCGCGGCCCGCATGGGCGGGAGCAGTTGGACGATCTCCCCGGCCACCGGGTTCCACACCAGGTGGGAGGGGCGTTTGAGCTGGATCAGCCGCTGGGCCACGGACCGCGCCGAGACCCCGTGGGGGTCAGCCGGCCAAATGAACCAGACAGCCCGCGGAGCTCCGCCGTACATCCGGCCGGAGTCCTCGGGGGAGGGAAGTCGACTGGCGCCGGGCAGCCATGCTTGGGCCACAATGCCCCCTCAAATCCTCGGTCGCGTGGTTTCTCCCCTTTCGCGCTTCCGCTGACACCTCGCGAAGCCTGATTGTTACTGGCCGGTGGCCATCCGGCCGAGGCCTCGCCGGGTGCGGCGGACGACGGCGTAACCGCTGGTGAGGATGCGTTCCTTGAGATAGACGAGAGGGACGCCACGCCCCTCCACGGCCAGCCGGAAGCGGGCCATCGTGGTGCTCCGCCCGACCGTCAGCCGGGGGATGGCGAGCAGGTCGTGGCGGTCGGCCGCGATCGCGTTGCTCACGGCGCACGCCGCCCAGTAGCCCGCCTTCCGCACCTCGCGGCGCACCCTCGCGCTGGAGTAGCCGTACGGGTAGGCCATGGTCGTCACCGGGCGGCCGATCCGGTCCTCCAGCAGCGCCTTGTTACGCCGCAGCTCCTGGCGGAGCTCGTGGTCGCGGAGCTGGTCGAGCTGGGGATGGCTGTGGCTGTGCCCGGCGATCTCCACGCCGTGCTCGGCGGCCTCGCGGGCCTGGCTCCACGACAGCATGCGGTCGAGCGGCCGGCCCGCTGCCTCGGTCCCGGCGTCGTGGACCCATCCGCTGGTCAGGAACACCGTGGAGGGGATGCCGAGGCGGTCGAGGACGGGCAGGGCTTGCGCGTGGAAGTCGGCGTAGCCGTCGTCGAAGGTGACCACCACCGGCCGGGCCGGCACCTCCCGCCCGGGGCGGTTGAGGGAGGCCACCAGCTCACTGACCGTCAGGGGCGTGAACCCGGCGTCCTTCAGGTAGCCCATCTGCTCGGCGAAGTCCCCCGGCCGTACGGCATGCGGTCGGGTGTCCCCGTTCGGGCGGTCCGTCACCGAGTGGTACATCAGGATGGGCACCCGGGTCATGAACGGACCTTCAGCCGCACGGTGCCCACCACGTAGCCCCAGGTCGTCCAGGCGAGGCCGATGACGATCGCCGCCGCGCGGCCCAGCCCCGCGAGGTCACCGCGTACGGCGTGGCCGAGCCCGCGGAGCACGCCCATGGGCAGCGTCTTGAACGTGTAGTCGCGCTCGCTGGAGAGCCCGTCGCCCGCGCCGACGCTGTGCGTGACCAGCGCCTTGGACAGCCCCTCGGCGTAGCACCTCGACCGGAAGTAGGCGAGCGTGGCACGCGCCTCCGGCACCTTGTGGCCGATGGCCGCGCCCGGCTCGAACAGCATCACCGAGCCGGGGCGCCGCTGCGACAGCCGGATGCAGAACTCGGTCTCCTCGCAGCCCAGGGGGAGGCTCCTGCGCCCCTGCACGTTGCGCCCGATCCCGGTGTGGAAGCCGCCGACCTCGCCGACGACCTCCCTGCGGAAGGCCGCGTTGCCGCCCATCACGTTGCGGATCCGGGCGCGCCGGTCGGGCATTCCCCGGTAGGTGCAGCCCACCGTCCAGTCGAACTCCTCGGGGAACCAGCGCGGGCGGCGGCCCGTCACCCACAGCGGCCTGGTGAGGCCGCCCACGCCGACCACGGCCGGATCGGCGAAGTCCGGCTCGAAGGCGGCCAGCCAGCCCGGGTCGGCCACGGCGTCGTCGTCGAGGAAGGCCACCACGTCGCCGGTCGCCGCCTCGACCCCCGTGTTCTTGCCGCCCGACAGCCCCCGCTCGTGGGCGTTCTCGACCACGATGGCGTCGGGATGCTCCCGCTTCAGCTTGAGGTGCAGGTCGGGATTGTGGTCCACCACGATGATCAGCTCATGCGGCTGCCGCCGCTGTCCGCGCACCGAGTCCACGGCCGCCCTGATGTCGTCCCAGCGATCCTCGGTGTAGACGCAGATGACGACGGACGTCCTCAGAGTCGTCGGCAGGGTCATGCCGCGCCCTGGTCGGCCGCCGCGGCGGGCGTGGGAGCCGGCTCCAGCCGGGCCGAGCGCCGCCGCTCCTTCACGATCGTCCGCAGGACCCGCAGCCCGTCCCGGACGGCCCGCAGGTTGCTCTCCCCGTGGATCCGGCAGCGCTCATGGCTCGGCACCTCGTGGATGCGCAGCCCCGCCTGGGCCGCGCGGATGTTCATCAGCGTCTCCACCTCGAATCCCTCGCAGTCGAGGTCGAGCACGGGGAGGTGGCGGGCCCAGAAGGCGTTGTAGCCGTAGCACAGGTCGGTGTAGCGGGTGCCGTAGATCCAGTTCACGAGCGTGCGGAGCACGGTGTTGCCCAGCCTGCGGCTGAAGGTGAGGTCGTCGCTGCCGCCTCCCGGGATGTACCGGGACCCCTTCGCGAAGTCGGCGCCGCTCACCAGCGTGCTGACGAACTGGATGATCTCGCGGCCGTCGGTGGAGCCGTCGGCGTCGATCATGACGATGATCTCACCGGTGCACGCGGCGAACCCCGCGGCCAGAGCGTCTCCCTTGCCCCGGCCGCGCTGGTGCACCACCCGGAGGGTCGGGCGCAGCCTGCGCGCGACCGCGACCGTCTCATCGGTGGAATGGCCGTCCACCAGCACCACCTCGTGGACCCACTGCGGCAGCGTGGCGAACACGTGAGGCAGGTTCTCCGCCTCGTTCATGGCCGGGATGACGACGCTCACGGTGGGGGCGACGGCGAGATGGGGACCAAGCGCTGTGTAGCGGTCCGCAGTCGGCAGCGACCGCAGGGTGGCGAACTGAGACTTGACGCTCTGCTCGGTGATCTCGGGACTCATGGTGACTGAAATGTCCTTCCGGGCGGTCTGTCATGAGCGGAGACTGCCAACGGACCGGCGCGACTGGATGGAGAGGCGGTCCATCCCGGTCTTGGGGCAGGAACTCGGGGGTGGGGTGGAGGGAGACGGGAACGCGAGCCCGGTCAGTGCCCGTGGAGGGGGTTCACGGATGACTCCGGCCGGGGTGCGGTACGCCGCCGGACGAGCTTCAGGGTTTCGAGCCCCCCGGCGCGGATCGTCGTGGTGATCACCTGGAGCCTGCCCCCTGTTCCACTGGTGCCTGTCTCCGGTAGAGCAACCGGATGACGAGCAGGAAGAAGCCGAGCACTCCGATGGTGGCCACCCCGGCGCGGGGAGACCAGGCGTCGAAGAGAAGCATGGCTTCGGCGAGTAGGACGTTGATTGTCAGACTTGCCGCTGCGCCCACCGTAAACATGGCGAGTGGGTCACGATCACGCAACAGTCCCGCGACCGCGGCACCGGGAACGACCAGGAGAAAGAGCGGCGTGAGGAAGACGCGGGCCGGGGTCTGGACGTCCGCCAGCGCGAGCACCGCGCCGGCTGCGCACGCCACGGCGAGCACGACCTTCACGACGGTGCCGTTCCTGCCCATGCTTCCTGACTCCTGGCTGGTAGAGGCCCTGGGGCCACTGTGACCTCGGATGGCGGCCCGTTCATGGGACCAACCGGCGTCACCGGACGTCAATGGCGACGCCTCAGGTGAGTCACGGGTTTACCGGATCACTGGGGAGAGCCGTGATGTTATCCGACATGTTGTAGGACGCTCACGCTCGGGCACAGGTTAGGCCGGACAGTAAGGTGATCAGTCAAGGGCTAAATAGGTCACTCAGGCGTCAATTAGGAGAAAAGCCAAATTTCGGGCCGCGATTTACCGGCCGGATTGCGGTCAGGGCGTGGCCGGGGCCGATGAGGCCAGCGACGAGGGCGAGGCCGACGGGTCGTCCGCGGGCGGGGTGGTCGGGGGATCCGACGGTGTGTCCGTGCCTCCGTCCCCGCCCTCTCCGTCGTCCTGCCCGTCCCAGGAGACCCGGCAGGACGGGTTGCCCGCGGCCGACCGGAAGGTGATCAGGCCGCGGCCCGGCGAACCGGGGTCCTCGACGGCGAGCATGATCCGGCCGTTCGCCCCCGCCCTGAGCCTGCCCCGGCTCGGCGCGACGATCACCCCTTCCGAGGTGGTCGCCGTCCACTCCACGTCGGCGTTGCGGGCGGACAGGGTGATCACGCCTCCGGCGGCCGGGCCGAGACTCCCGGGGCAGCTCGCCGACAGCGCCGCCACGCCGCCGGGCCTCGCATGCGGGGTCCGGAGGGGTCGCCGGACCGGCCGGGTGGTGGCGGTCGGCCCAGTCGTCGGCCCAGTCGTCGGCGCGGTCGTCGGCGCGGTCGTCGGCGTGGCCTGCTCGCTGGGGTCCGCCGGGTCCGCCGATTCGCTTGGGCCGGCGGCTTCGGCCGGGTCGGCCGGGTCGGTCGTGTCGCCCTCCGACGGGCCGGGCATCAGCGTGCCGGGCGGGGCCGGTGCGGGGTCCATCGCCTCCAGGTGGCTGGCGGGCGCCTGCCCGGAGACCAGCGCCACCGCGCCTGCCGTACCGAACACGCAGGCCGCCGCCAGCAGGATCGGCGTCACGCGCCGTGCCCGCCCGTCTGCCCGCCCGTCTGCCCGCCCGTCCGCTCGCCGGTCATGGGAACCGCGCCGCCCACGGGTCCGTTCCCTGTCCCGGCGGGACCGCCTCTCGGTCACCACCGGAAAGCCCTGCCGATCGAGGTGGCTCCCCTGCTCGGTGATGGCCGTCCTGGTCGTGTCGCGCTCGGGGTTGACGCAGGTGTCGATGACCCGGCGGCGCAGCGACAGGGGAGGGAACGCGATGGGGAGCATGTCGAGCAGCCGGCCCGCGGAGACGTGCCGGTGACGGCCCTCCGTGCAGACCTTGCAGCCGCTGATGTGCCGGCTCAGCCGCTTGCGGAGCATCGGGCTGAGCGGGCCGTCCTGCCACGACGCGCCGACGCCGATGTCCACCAGGGCGGACAGGTCCGGGCAGTGGGCGCGCCCCGTCCGGGCCAGGATGATGGCCGCCGCGGAGTTCTCCAGCTGGTCGCGGGCCCGTGCCAGGCGGGCGGACGCCTGCCGCGAGGTGAGGCCGAGCACCGTCCCCACCTCGGCGGGGGTGAGCTCGTGCCTGGCGGACAGCTCCAGCACCTCGCGCTCGTGCCGGCCCAGCTCGGAGAGCGCCTCGGACACCAGCGCGCTGAGCTCCGGGTCCGCCGAGTCCTCCAGCACGGCCGTCGGCCCGGTGCCGCCGGTGGGCGTCCGGCCGCCCGAGCGCGCCGCGCACTGGAACCGGGTCAGCGCGTACAGCCAGGCCCGCAGCCGCACCGGCTCCTTCAGCCGGTGCGCGGACCCGTGGGCCGTCACCAGCGCGTCGTGTACGGCTTCCGCGGCGAGCTCCTGGTGGTGGAGCAGCGAGTGGGCGTAGTCACTGAGCCGGTCGGCGTACGCGTCATAGAGACTGGCGGGCGCGTGCGTGTCCGCGCGCCGAAGCGCCTCCAGCAGTTGATGATCGTCGGCACGACCGACGTCCGGCCATCCGGGCAACGAACATTCCTCCCCGTTCGACGGAACCAGATCTCGCCAGTCCCCACACGAGAAGGACGCCGCCTCCGCGGGCCTCGTTTACCCCTTCGCCGACCATGCTCAACCGGCATGACCTGCGAAAACTGATGCGCGAGCCGACCTCTGGGACCTCTGTGAAAGGGGGTCCCAGAGGGACCGGCTACTGCTGGCCGGCGGCCCCGCAGTCCGGGGCGCAGAGGCGGCGGGCGATGCCCTTCAGGAAGATGTTGCGGATCTCCAGCACCGTCTGCGGGAAGAACGCCGCGCCTCCGGTGGCCTTGGCGATCGAGGTCATCTGCGCGCGGTTCTCGTCCTTCGTGGTGTTGAACGAGATGATCAGGATGTTTACCGGCCTCTTCGGGTCGTACGCCTGCTTCAGCTTCCGCAGGATCTGCGGGTTGGAGATGCCGCCGTTGGGGTCGTCGTTGCCGACTCCGTCGGTGAACAGGATGATCGTGTTGACCTTGTCGGCCTCGTACTCCTGGGTCATCTTCTGGTAGGCCGCCCAGAGCGTGTCGTTCAGGCCGGTGTTGCCGGTCTTGATGGCCCGCAGCTGCCGCAACCCCTGCGCGATGAGGTCGCGACGGGTCACCCCGTTGATCTGCTGGGCCAGCGGGCCCATCGGCACGATCTCCTTCCAGTCGACCCCCTCGCCGCGGAGGTTGTCCGAGAAGACCCAGGTGCCGATCTCGGTCTTCTCCGGGAACAGCTTCAGGCCCTCCTGCGCGACACCCGAGATGGCGCGCATGCGGCTGACCCCCGTGCTGTCGGCGGGAAGCGCCATGGTGCCGGAGATGTCGAGCAGGGCCAGCAGCTTGGTGCCCAGCTTGATCTGGTGCCATGCCTGGGCGAGCTTCGTGATGGTCGCGGCGTCGGGGAGCGGGAGCTCGACCGGCTTCTTGGCGCTCACGCCGTTCTCGGCCTTGAGCAGCCCGCCGCCCTTGCCGTCAGGCGTACGGAAGCCGTAGTCCTGCACCGTCTTGCGCCCGGAGGCCGAGGTCAGCTCGGCGGCGAACGACTCGGCCGCCTTGCGGACCGCGTCGCTCTTGGCCGTGATGACGATCGGGTAGTCGAGGCTGACCGTGCCCTCCGCCGGGTAGAGCGCGACGGCGGGGTTCGACGGGGTGGTCTTGGTGTTGAACGCCCAGACCGACTGCTCGGAGGCGACGCCGACCGGGATGCGCGCGGCGGCCTTTGTGAGGGTGGCGAACAGGCTGTCGGGGGAGGGCACCGTTGACTCCGACAGCTGGCGCAGCACGCCGACGAGGACCTCCTCGCCGCCGCCCGCGGCCTTGAGGACGTTGGCCCCCGCGAGGAGGGCGCCCAGCCCGGCGGCGTTCTGGGTCGGGTCGAGCGCCAGCACCCGCACCTTCTTGGCGAGGCCGTCGGGGTTCCCGGCGTTGGCGGCGCTCATGAGGCCGGTCCAGCTCGCCGGGCTGAAGGCCGCCTGGAGCTTCTCGGCCCCGGCCTTCGACGCCGTCAGCACGATGGGGGAGTGGGCGGCGCTGCCCGCCGGCTTCGCCGATCCGTCCTTCGTCAGGCCGGCCAGCCACAGGCTGGAGTCGGGCACCCAGATGTCCGGGTCCACCTTGGCGTTGGTGGGGCCGCTGCCCGACATCGCGTTGGCCACGTCGGCGGAGTCGGCGGCCTTGACCGTGACCGCCACGCATTTGCCGTCGATTGCCTTGCCCGCCTGGGTGAACCTGCCCGCGACCTTCTGGACGGCGGGCTGGATGTCCGGCGAGGCGACCACCGACAGGGCGATCTTGTCGCTGCCGCAGCTCGGGTTCTTGTTCACGACCACGTAGGCCGCGACGCCGAGGAGCACGGCCAGGGCCACCGCGCCGGCCAGCGGGACGAACACCCTGCCCCGGCTGGCACGCCGGCGCGGTGGCGGATCGTTATAGGGGTTGAAGCCGCCCTCGAGTTCGTCTGTGCGGTGCCGTCCGCCCACGGTGTCCTCTTTGATGTCGAGTGGCCTCCGACAGTGCGCGCCTCTGCGGGACCATATGGGAGTTCCTGCGTAATGCTTACGGAACGATACTGGCAAGGCCAACAGGGGCAAAACGCCGGTTTTGGTGCTGTGATTACCAAAGGTTATGAAATCTGCGCATCTTGTGAGTCGAGTTGCGATATGTCTTGACAGTGGCCGGACGCGTTGTATCGTCTTGCGCAAAGTGAGGGGAGCAGCCGGTGACGATGGTCGTGGACGGCGCCGCGGCCCCGGCCCGCGGGGAACCATCCCGGCGGCGGCTCGGCGATCTGGTCTTCATCGAGTTCGCGGATCCGGGCTGGACGCCGGAGATCAGGCGGGCGCTGCGGGAGCTCGGCTGCCTGCGGGAGATCGCGGTGAGCGGCCGGATGGGCCGGGCGTGGACCGATCCCGGCATGGGCTTCGCCGTTGTCCGGACGCTGCGCTCGCTCGGTCTCGAACTCGCGCTCCTGACCCTTCAGTGGCGGCGCGAGTGGCCTCACCTCCAGCCCCCACGTACGGCAGGCCCCTCAGGTGCGGTCGCTCCCGGCGGCGGCATGCTGACCAAGCTGGTCGTCGTCACGACCAATCCGGGCGCGCTCGCCGCGCCCCGGTGAGCCCTGTCGGCCGCCGGATCGGGGCATATGCCGCGCAGGCCGTACCCTTGGCGGGTGGTCATCGGAGTCGAAGACGCCGCCGATCCCCGCCTCGCGGACTACGTGCGCCTGCGCGACGTGGACCTGCGCAAGAGCCTTGAGGGGGAGCGCGGGCTTTTCGTGGCGGAGGGGGAGAAGGTCATCCGGCGGGCCGTCGCGGCCGGGCATCCGGTCCGGTCGGTGCTGACGACCGCCAAGTGGCTCGACCAGCTCACCGACGTGATCGAGGGCGTCACGGTCTACGTGGTCTCCGACGAGGTCATGGAGGGGATCACCGGTTTCCAGGTGCACCGGGGCGCGCTCGCCTCGATGGAACGGCTCCCGCTGCCGCCGGTCTCCGGCCTCCTCTCCGGCGTCCTGCCCGGCGCCCGGCAGCCCCGCCGGATCGTCGTGCTGGAGGACCTCGTCGACCACGGCAACGTCGGGGCGATCTTCCGCTGCGCGGCGGCGCTGGGCGTCGACGCCGTGATCCTGTCGCCGCGCTGCGCCGACCCCCTCTACCGGAGGTCCGTGAAGGTCTCCATGGGCGCGGTGTTCGCCATCCCGTACGCCCGTATGGCCGACTGGCACGGTGGCCTGGCCGAGATCCGCGAGGCGGGGTTCCAGCTCCTCGCCCTCACGCCGGACCAGTCCGCCGTGCCGCTGGACGAGGTCCCGCTCGTGGACCGGGTCGCGCTGATGCTCGGGTCGGAGGGCGACGGCCTGTCCTCCCACTGGCTGCACGAGGCCGACCATCCGGTGTGCATCCCGATGAGCCGCGCCGCCATGGACCTGGGCGTCGACTCCCTCAACGTCGTGGCCGCCGCCGCCATCGCCTGCCACGGCCTGATGCGCGGCTACAGACTCCTGCCCCTATCGCCGTGATCATGCAGGGTTTCCCGGGGAGCGCGGGGACGTGGGGTTTCCTGGATCGTGATCATGCATGGGTTCCGCCGCACGTGGTCTGATCAGCGCCGGCACCGTCGGTGATCATGCGGTGTCCGCCCGGTGGGCGCACCCTCGTCATGCATGATCACGCCGCGCGAAGCGCCAGGTGGGACGGTGTGAACGGGAACATGTGCATGATCACGCGGCGGTCGCGCGGCGATCACGCGGCGGGGGTGTCGGCAGTGCCGTCGTCGTCGTCGCCGGACATCTCGTCGCCCACCCAGCGCAGGAGCTTGCGGGCGGTCGCGAAGCGGCCGGCGTCGCTCACGTCGCCCAGCACGACGCCGATGAACGTGTGGCCGTTCCGCACGGCCGCGAACGTGAGGCAGTATCCGGCCTTCTGCGTGTATCCGGTCTTCAGCCCGAGGGTGCCGTCGTCGCCCAGCAGCTTGTTCGTGTTGTGCCAGACGTGCGCCCGATGGAGGCCCGTCTTCGTCAGGACGCGCTCACGGCTCTTCGCGATCGTCGCGATGACCGGGTCCTTCAGCGCCAGGCCGGCCAGCGCCGCCTGGTCGCGCGCCGTCGAGTACGCGCTGGACGGCAGGCCGTCGGGGTTGGTGTAACGCGTGTCGGCCAGCCCGAGGGAGCGGGCCGCCGCGTTCATCCTGGCCACGAACTTCGGCGTGCCCGGGCCGTACCGCTCGGCCAGCGCGTGGGCCGCGTCGGCCCCCGAGGGGAGCATGAGCCCGTAGAGCAGGTCGCGGACCGTCAGCCGCTCGCCCGCCCGCAGGCCGGCGTGCGTGGCCCCGCTCGTGGCGGCGTGCCGTACGTCCGCCTTGGTGATCGTGACGACGTCGTCCAGCCTGGCCTGCTTCCGCACGACGTAGGCGGTCATGACCTTGGTGAGGCTCGCGACCGGCACGCGTCGCGTGTCCCGCTTGGCGAACTGGATCGTTCCCGCCGTGGCGTCCACCAGGTAGGCCTCGCGGGCGGTGACCGGAGGAGCGTCCGCCGCGGCGGCCGTCGTGCCGACCAGGGAAGGGGTGAGGAAGGCCGCCGCCAGCACGCCGAGTAGCCCGATACGCATCCCGACATGATCGCATGACGCGGATGGTCAGGAGGCCACGGGCGCCTTCCGGCCCCTCCGCCGCCACATGAGGTAACCCGCGACCGCCGCGGCGACGACCGCGAGGACCGCGACGGCCAGCGCGGGCGACCGCACGGCGAGCCCGGCCCAGGCCCACAGGAGGGAGTAGAGCCCGAACGCCGTGATCGGCACCCACGTCAGGCAGCCGAGAGCGCTCGCCACGAGATACCACCGGTAGTCGACCCGCAGCGCCCCGGCGACCCAGGGCAGCGTGTGCCGCAGGCCCGGCACCCAGAAGCAGCCGTACACGGCGAGGGCGCCCCACCTGCGTACGACGTTCTCGACCTGGACGATCCGCTGCCGTCCGAGCTTCCTGCCGGCGCGCGACCGGTAGAGCGCCTCGCCCAGCTTGCGGCCGACCCAGTAGTAGACCTGGAACGCGCCGAACAGCGCCACCGCTCCGATCGCGACCACGAGCCACAGCGGCAGGCCGAGGATCGAGGCGGACGTGGGGTCGGGTATCCGCACCTGCTCTCACCGCCGGTCACAGAGTTCCTGAGCTGTTCCTAGGACATTCCTAACTTAGGCCATTGCTAAGGTCAGCCTTACCTTGCCCTTGCCGTCCGTTCGCCGGTCACCCGTGCCCGCCGAGGGCCTGGCGGGCGTCCTCGACCCAGCGCGGCACGCCCACCCGCTCGGCCACGGCCAGCGCCTTGTCGTAGTGCTCGCGGGCGGGCAGGCCGAGCCGTACGGCGAGATCGCCGAGCGTCTTGGCCACCGGCCAGAGGGCGACCACGCCCGTGCCCGCCCCGCCGATCCGATCGTGGAAGGGCGCGAGCTTCTCGTACGCCTCCCGCATCCGGTCGGCGTCGTCGAGCAGCATCCCGGCCAGCGCCCGCCAGATCAGGCCCAGCTCATAGAGGAAGTCCGTCCGCACCGGCTCCCGCGTGGTGGCGATCACCCGCGCGTCCTTGTCGTGACCGGCGGAGGCCAGCGCGACGGCGTACGGGTCCAGCGTCCACTTGGCCCCGCGCTGGTGCGCCTCTCCGAGCGGCTCGACCATCTCGGCCGCGCGGCCGTCCACCAGATGCAGGCAGAACGTGGCGATCAGCGGCAGGTCCTGCCGGCCCTCCAGCATGCCGGCCCTGGCGGTCAGCCTGGCCGCGTTCCGGTAGGCCCGCTCGGCCCCGGCGTAGTCGCCGGTGATCATCAGCCGCTGCCCGGCGTACCAGGCACCCACGGCGGCGGGGGCGGGCAGGTCGTACTGCCGGCCGAGCCGCTCGGCCTGCGCGAGATGCGCGTCGGCCTCGGCGAAGTCGCCCCGGGCCGCCGCGCACTCCAGCAGCACCAGATGGGCGAGCGTCTGAACCGCGATCTGGCCCGACTCCGCGCCGACCCGCAGCAGCTCGCGGCCGATCGTCTCGCGCTCGTCCACCTGCGTGAGCGTGTACGACTGGCGGAGCCGCCCGCTGAGCGCCATCGCGAGCAGGGCGGGGTCGCCGCTCGACCGGGCCAGTTCCTCGGCCTCCAGGGACGCCTGGTAACCGCGCTGCGTGGCGGAGCCCTCCAGCTCCAGCGCGAGCGTGGCCAGCAGGCTCGCCCGCAGCGACTGCTCGCCCGGTGGCAGCTCGACGAGGGCCTTCTCGGTGACGTCGACGATCTCCCACGCCGTGCGCGTGAAGTCGCGGGCGATGCCCTTGTGCGGGACCGCCAGCGCCGCCGCGACCCGCGCGGTGAGCTCCAGGTCGCCGAGGGGCAGGGCCACGTCCATGGCGTCGCGGCGGTGCGCGCGGGCGGCGGTCATGTCACCGCACAGGGCGAGCGCCCGGATGAGGCGGAGCTGCAACTCCAGCCGGTCCTTCACGCCGCCGCCACCACCGGCGTGGGCGCGGTCGAAGGCCGCGATGGCCTGCTGCCACAGCGAGGCCGCCTCCCGGTGCGCGAACCGCCGCTCGGCCTGCTCGGCCGCCAGCCCCGCATACCGTACGGCTTTCGCCGCCGTCTCCACCGTCCCGGCCGCGTCGTAGTGGTGGGCCAGCGCCGCCACGTCGCCCGGGGCGCGCCGCTCGATCACCGAGGCCACCGCCCCGTGCAGGCGCGACCTGCGCAGCCGGGAGGCATCGGAGTAGATCGTGTCCCTGACCAGGTCGTGGTCGAACCGGAGCAGCCCGGGGCCCGGCTCCGTCACGAGCCCGGCCAGCAGCGCCGCCTCCACCGCGTCCACCACGGCGTCCTCGTCGCCGGACACGTCCACCAGGACGTCCACGTCCACGTCGCGGCCGATCACCGCGGCCTGCAGCAGCACCTGCTGGGCCCGCTCGGGCAGCCGGGCGATCCGCCGCCGCAGGACGTCGCGGACCCCGGAGGGCACCTCTGAGATGTCCGCCTCGGCCTCGAACAGGCGGACGGTCTCCTTGATGAAGAACGGGTTGCCCCCGGCCCGCTCGACGATCGTGCTGACGACCTCGTCGTCCACGTCCCGCACGCAGGTCGCGCGGACCAGCTCGGCCACCGAGGCGTCGTCGAGCCCGTCGAGGCCCACCCGCACCGGCTGGAGCCGGGCGAGCGCGGCCAGCACGTCCTGCTGCTGGTCGTTCAGCTCGCCGTCGCGGCAGGTGACGACCATCAGCACCCGGCTGGCGGCGAGCAGGCTGGGCAGCGCGCGGAGCAGGGCGAGCGTCTGGTCGTCGGCCCAGTGCAGGTCCTCGAGGACGATCAGCAGCGGGGCCTCGCGGGCGACGGCCGACAGGTAACCGCCGACGGCCCGGTGCAGCCGGAAGCCGCCCGACGCCTCGTCGTCTCCGGTGTCCGGCGTGGCGTCGTCGAGCAGCGGGGCCAGCAGCGCGGCGTATTCGCCCGCGCCCCTCCTCGCGATGAGCGTCCGCAGCACCTCGACCCACGCCCAGCCCGGCGGGGTCGCGCTGCTGTCCGGACAGCCGCCCGCGGCCGCCACCCATCCCTCGGCTTCGAGCTGGCCGGACAGCTGCCGTACCAGTGTGGTCTTGCCCGCGCCCGGGTCGCCGCCGATCACGGCGACCGTGAAACGCCCCGCCTGCGCGCGCGGCGCGGCGGCCGCCAGCGTGGTCAGCTCGGCGTCGCGCCCCACGAACGGCTCGGGTTCGAGGGGCGGCAAGGCTCCCGTCTCGATCGGCCGGGGCGGCCACGTCGCCGTGATCTCCACGGCGCGGCGGGCGGCCGGGAGGACCAGGTCGAGCCCCGAATCCTGGGACAGGATGTCGGACTCCAGCTTCCGCAGCGCGGGCCCGGGGTCGATGCCCAGCTCGTCGTCCAGGATCGCGCGGGCCTTGCGGAGCGCGGCCAGCGCGTCGCCCTGCCGCCCGCAGCGGTAGAGGCCCAGCGCGAGCAGCCGCCAGCCCTCCTCGCGCAGCACGTGCTGGGTGGTCAGCGCCTCCAGGTCGGGCACTGTCTCGGCGTGCAGGCCCATCCGGAGACCCGCGTCGGCGTGCCGCTCGCGGGCGACCAGCCGCAGCTCGCTCAGCCGTGCGACCTCGGCCTCCGCCCACGGCTGGTCCGCGAAGTCGGAGTACGGCGTGCCCTGCCAGAGGCCGAGCGCCGATTCGAGCCTGGCCCGCGCGGCCTGGGGGTTGTCGTCCAGCCGCTCTCCGGCCGACCGGACGGTCGCCTCGAAGCGCAGGGCGTCCACCTGCTCGGGCGCGGCGCGCAGGGCGTAGCCGGACGCCACCGTCACGAGCAGCCGGTTCGGCCCGCCGCGTGGCCGGTTGGGTTCGAGGACCCGGCGCAGCCGCGAGATGTAGACCTGGAGCCCCGACTGCGCGCCCTTGGCGGCGTCGTCGTCCCACAGGTCGAATAACAGGGTGTCCACGGGGACGACCTGGCCGCGCGCCACGAGCAGGCGGGCCAGTACGGCACGCTGCCGCAGGCCGCCGAGGTCGAGCTCCCCGGCGCCGTCGTACGCCTCCACCGGGCCGAGGACCCGGAACGCCACGGCACTGGTGAGGTGCCCTGAACCTGCCGGCCCCGGATTTGCGGGCCCCAGATTTGCGGGCCCTGGAGTTGTCGGCCCTGGATTTGCGGGCCCTGGATTTGTCGGCACAGAGCTCATCGGACGCTCATCCGCCGCCGCGCCGTGCCCGTGCCCATGCCCGTGCCTATGCCCGTGCTCACGCCCGTGCCTGTGATCGCGCTCGTGGTCATGCCCGTGGTCGTGCGTGTGGTCATGCGCATGTGGTCGCCGCCGGGCGATCGTCGCACGCCGTGCTCGCCCGCTCCTGCTTGCCGCTCCATGTCAGCCGCAACGGTATGCGCGCCCGCGAAGCGGGCACAAGGTCTTTGCCAACGCCGACACCCTCACTCTCCCAGACTGTGATCCTAGGTGATCACGTGGCCCGGGTTGGGGGAACGGCGAGCGCGGCCTCGGACTCGGACCTGGCCTGGGCGGCGCGGCCGTCGCGCCTGCGGAGCAGCGCCCATCCGCCCAGCGCCAGCCCGCCCCAGGGGATCTCGATCGTGTACGTCCAGAAGCCGAAGAGAATGGCGGCCGCGGTGGCTCCGCTCGCGGGCTGTCCGAACGCGCCGATCAGCAGGGCGGCCACACCGCCCTCCATGATCCCCGCGCCGCTCGGCGTGACGAGGGCCGTGGTCAGCACCCGGCTCAGCGCGAAGACGGCGACCGTCTCGGCCGGGCCGGGATAGGAGCCGGTGGCCATGAGACAGGCGGCCATGATCAGGCACTGGAGAACGAGGAAGCTGATCATGCCGAGCGAGAGGCCGAGCCACTTCCTGTGGATGATCTCCGCGGTGTCCCGGCGGAGCCGTTCGATGGCCGCCGAGGCGGCGTGCTCGGCGGGCCGGAACCTGGGAGGCGCGAGCCGTACGAGACCGTCGAGGGCCCGGCCCAGGGCGCCCGCGGCGCGGTCCCAGTAGAGCGCGGCGGCCACGACGGCGACCAGCGCCAGGATGGAGACGGCTCCCGCCCATCCGGCCTTGGCCACCGTGGGGTTGGTGGCCTTGCCCGCCATGAGCAGGCCGAGGATGCCCACGGCGGGCAGGATGAACCGGAACAGGGAGTTCCAGATGCCGGTGACCAGGGTGTAGACGACGATCGGGCGGTTGGCGAAGCCCCAGCCCCGGGTCATGCCGAAGGTCACGGCGACGCCGGCCGCTCCGCCGAACGGCAGCAGGTTGCTGACCGCGCTCCCGGCCGCGTTGAGCGTCAGCGCCTGCAGGTGGGTGAGGCCGGGCAGCGCCGAGGTCATCACGAAGGTGTACGCCCAGAGGCTGGCCAGCCACAGCGCCGTCATCAGGGCGATCGTCTGCCAGCTCAGCCTGCCGAACTCGCGGCCGATCTCATGCCAGCTCACCTTGGCCCCGGTCAGCGCGTGCACGATCTGCGGCAGGTAGACGACCAGCGCGACGGCCAGCGCGAGAGACGCCGTGGAGAGGGCGATCTGCAGCCACTTCTTGTTCACTCGCGACGCCCCCACTTGTCTCGGTCCCCTCCAGTCTGCCGGGAGATCGTAGTGGCGGTCTCCTCCTGGGGGATGATCGAACCCCTAGGGGACGCCGATCAGCGCCGATCAGCGCCGATCCAGGGGGTGTCGATCAGGGGGTGTCGAACGGGTGCCGCAGCCTGGTGCCGGGCGGAAGGCCGCGCCGTACGTACCACTCGGTGCCGAAGACGAAGCGGTACACCAGGCGGGGGATCTTCAGCATGGCCCCCAGCGTCCGGTCTCCGTCGCCGCCCGTGGCCTGGCTCGCGTGGGCGGCCATCGCGGCCCGCTTCGCCCTGGCGAACCTGCGGACGTTCACCCGGTGGGTGATCACCTCGCTGGGGGAGTAGGCGCGCTCGAAGCTCCTGACGTCGATGGAGGGATAGAAGCGGGCGGCCAGCCGCACCCCCTTGAGGAGCGGGTCCCGGTTCGCCGTCGCCTCCAGCACGATCGGCGTTCCGGCGATCTCTGCCGCCCGCGTGCCGACTCGGTAGACCTGGACGTGGTCGGGATGGCCGTACCCGCCGGAGGGGTCGTAGATCGTGACCAGGTCGGCGGTCTCCTCCTTGAGGATCGCGGCCAGCCGCTGCGCCGCCTCCTCGATGTCGGCGTCGATGAACGCGTTCTCCGGGCGGTCGTCCGCCACGCCGCCGTCGATGGCCAGGCCGGAGTCGCCGTACCCGAGCTGCACGACCCGGGCGCAGCCCAGCGCTGCCGCCGACTTGTGAAGCTCGTCCATCCTGGTCCTGGCGAGCTCGTCGCCGTGCGGAAGCTCGGCCAGGCCGCGCTCCCCGGCGGTCGCCACGACCAGCACGACCCGGTGCCCCTCGCTCGCCAGCATCGCCATGGTCCCGGCGGTCAGCAGCGCCTCGTCATCGGGATGGGCGTGGAAGAACACCGCCGTTTTCATCCCGGCTCCCTTGTCCCGGCTGCCGAACGTTGTCATCGTGCTCCACGAAGTGTCGTCCTCGTCCTGCCCCATGATCCCACGTGGGGCTCCCGGTGTGCGGCCGCCCCTCCCCGTCATGTCCTGGTCATGTCCCTCGTCATGGCCCGGTCATATCCCTCGTCATGTCCCCGTCATGGACGCGGTTTGATGGGCGTCGCCCACTCTGCCAGGCTGGCTCGGTGAGGATCCTTCACATCAGTGATTGCTACCTGCCGCGGCTCGGGGGCATCGAAGTCCAGGTGGCCGACCTCGTCAGGGCGCAGCGCGAGGCGGGCCACAGCGTCGAGGTGGCGACGGCGACACCGGGGGAGAGCCTGCCCGGCGTGCACCGCGTGGTGGCCGCGCTGCCGTTCGACCTGCCGGTGCACCCGCGCGGCACCTCCCACCTGCTCCGGCTCATGACCTCCCTCCGGCCCGAGGTGGTCCACGTCCACACCGGCGCGGTCTCGCCGTTCGCCTGGATGGGCGTGCGCGCGGCCGTACGGGCGGGGCTGCCGGTCGTCGTGACGGTGCACAGCATGTGGGATCCCGTGACCCGGGGCGTCTACCGGGCGTTACAGGCCGCGTTCGAGTGGCGGCGGTGGGGGCTGGTCGCTACCGCCGTGAGCGAGGCGGCCGCCCGCCCGATCCGCGCCGTCGCCGGGCCCCGCGTTCCGGTGCAGGTCGTGTCCAACGGGCTCGACGTCTCCGCATGGCGGCCCACGGTCCCGGCGGTGCGAGGCGAGGCCGTCCACGTCGTGGCGGTGGGGCGGCTGGCGCCGCGCAAGCAGCCGATGCGGCTGCTGAAGCTGTTGGAGGCGGCGCGCGCGCGGGTGCCGAGGGACGTCATGATGCGGGCCACGATCGTGGGCGACGGCCCCGCACGGACCCGGATGGAGCGCCACCTGCGGGCGCGGCGGCTGGACTGGGTGTCGCTGCCCGGCAGGTTCAGCCGGGAGCAGATCAAGGACCTGCTCGCCTCGGCCGACGTGTTCGTGGCCCCGGCGCCGCGCGAGTCGTTCGGCCTCGCCGCGCTCGAGGCCCGCTCGGCCGGAGTCCCGGTCGTCGCCCGCGCCCAGAGCGGCGTGGCCGACTTCGTGCGGCCCGGCAAGGAGGGCCTGCTGGGAAGGACCTTCGACGACCTGGTCGCGGCCGTCGTCAGGCTGACCCGCGACACCGAGCTACGGCTGTCGATCGCCGAGCACAACCGGGAGACGCAACCGGTGAAGTGCTCCTGGCCCGCCGTGCTGGAGGGCTTCGGCCGCTGCTACGAACTGGCCCGGAGCTGAACCGCCTCGGGCCGTGACCTTCTCAGAACGGAAGGACCCGGCCCGAAGGGGTGCGCAGGTCGACGGGCTCGGGGTGCTTCGGTGGCCGCGGTCGCGGCACGATCTGCACCTTCTTCATCGGGGCCCTCCTCTCAACTCTTGCCGTCATGATTCCCAAGAAATCATCAGGATTACCCTCGCGGGGTAACTTCTACTTCCGCTGATGTGCTCAGGTCGGTTTTCAGGCGAGGCGGGTCGCTCCCGGCGAAGGGCGACGTCCAGCAGCCGGGTGATGTCGTCGGCCCGCTCGACGTAGCGGCCGATCCAGTAGAGGGTCTCGGCGATCCGGCTCAGCAGCTCCCTCGTGGCCGTCACTGCTGCTCCACGTCCCACGCATCGGCTAGGGCATATGAGCCGAATATGTCCGCCATGTCCGGAGCGTAGGAAACCCATGTTTCGGCGATGTTTAGCGATGTTTCAAGTCATGTCCGGTTCGCTGTGGCCAGGTACGCGGGCCAGCTCGATTCGCAGGAGCCGTACGGACTGCGCGATCCGGACAGCCCCGTGGCGAACTGGTCGAGGTTGTTCGTCCCGATCAGTACGGCTCCCGCCGCCAGAAGCCGGTCCATGATGGGCGCGGATCGGGACGGCCGGTACGCGTAGCCCGGGCAGGCGGCCGTGGTCGGCATGCCGGCGACGTCGATATCGGCGGGCGTGAACTCGCCAGTCCGGTAGCCATAGGCCAAGGCGGTCAGCTGCAAGGTCGTAATCGGCACCAGCTCACCCCTCAATGAGTTTGTCGATTGTCGACAAATCGCCTCACGAGTAAAGACGGCGCCCGGTCAGGCGGGGGCGTGCATGATCACGGCCGTCATTTGCGCGGGTCGGGGGGTGCGTGCGGGAAGGCGCGCATGATCACGCCCGGGGGTGGGGTGGGAGGTGGCGGGCGACCTCGGCGTAGGCGGACAGGGTCAGTTCCCAGAACCGGGGGACGTCGATTGAGGTGCCGACCAGGGCGTTGGGGATCCGGTCGCGAAGATCGAAATCGACCACTGTCATACCCGACGTGAAACGGCCCACGGTCTCGACCTCGACCACGGCGGGCTGTATCTCGATCAGCGTCGGGTCGATCAGGTAGGCGATCGCGCAGACGTCGTGGACGGCCGGGCCGTCGTCCGCCGTCACCATGCCGTAGAACTCGACACACGGCACGAGCAGGTCGGTGCCCAGACGTCCCATCGCCCGCATACGGTCGACCACGGCTCCCGTGGCCAGGGCGGACCGGCTGACGTCGAGGCCGATCATCGTGACGGTCCAGCCGGCGGCGAAGACGATGGCCGCCGCCTCCGGGTCGGCCGCGATGTTGAACTCGGCCGCCGGGGTGAAGTTGCCCCGGGTGTAGGAGCCTCCGAGGATCACGAACTCGCGGGCCCATTCGGCGATCCGCGGCTCCTTGCGTACGGCCAGGGCCACGTTCGTCAGCGGGCCGATGCCCACCAGCGTGACCTCGCCGGGATGTGCGGCGAGCGTCTCGATGATGAAGTCGACGGCGTGCCCATCCGCGAGCGGAAGGGTGTGGGCGGGCAGGCGGGCGTCTCCCAGCCCCGAGTCTCCGTGAACGTCCGCCGCGTCGACCCGGCTCCGAAGGAGCGCTCCAGGGCTGCCGGGGACGACGGGAACCTCGGGAAACCCCAGGAACTCCCTGAGCTTCAGGGCGTTGGCCGTGGTCTTCTCCAGCGAGACGTTGCCGCCGACCGTGGTGATCCCCAGGATTTCCAGCTCAGGGCTGCCGTGGGCGAGGGTGATCGCCAGCGCGTCGTCGATCCCCGGGTCACAGTCGATCACGATCCTTCTCACCCGGGCAGCCTATGGCGACCCCTGCCGCCACCCCCACCCGGCCGGTCGGTTCCAGGGCGTGCGCAGCGGATAGGGGAGCTATCTGATAAGCGCGGAGTGCTTGATTTGGCGGCGTTTTCTGAGGGCCATGTCGATCTGGAGCTCCATGACCCGGGCGCGTTCGTGATCTCCCTGCGCGGCGCTCGCCGCGGCGAGATTCCTGGCGACCCGGAGTACGGCTCCCTCGACATCCTGGAGATGCGTTTCCCGCGCCCAGTTCTCGCTCATCGGGTCGAGGCCGAGGACATTCAGCATCGCCCGCACCGAGCGGCATTTCGCGGCGGCCATTTCCACGTCTCCGGAGCCCAGCGCGGCGTTGCCCTCGCCTACCGCGGCGTGTACGGCCGACAGCGCCTGCGAGACGTTCAGGTCGTGGTCCATGGCCTCGCTGAACTGGATGGGAAGAGCGGAACCCGGCTCTGAGCCGAGCTCCGAGGCGACCCGGAACACGAACCGTTCGATCCGGCGGTAGGCCGTGGCCGCCTCCTCGACCGCCTCCACCGAGAATTCCATCGGAGAGCGATAATGGGCGGCCGCGAGGTAATAGCGGAGCTCCACCGGGCGAATCCGATCCAGCAGGGCCGGGACGGCGAGCGGGTTGCGGACGTGCTTGCGAATTTTCTCACCCCGGTGCGTCACCGGCCCGTTGTGCAGCCAGAAACGCGCGAAAGAGTCTCCCGCCGCACGCGACTGCGCGATCTCGTTCTCGTGGTGCGGAAATATCAGATTTGCCCCGCCGCCGTGGATGTCGAATTCCGTGCCGAGGTATTTCCGGGCCATGGCCGAGCATTCCAGATGCCACCCGGGCCGTCCCTCGCCCCAGGGCGCGGTCCAGAACGGCTCGCCCGGCTTCGCCCGCTTCCACAGCGCGAAATCGCGTGGGTCGCGTTTTCCCCGCTCGTTCTCCTCGGTGATCCGCATGTGCTTCGCCTGCTGCCCGGAGAGTGATCCGTAATCGGCGTAGGAATCGACGGAGAAGTAGACGTTCCCGTCGGACTCGTAGGCGTGGCCGGCGGCGACGAGTTCCTCGATCATCTCGATCATCTCGGGGATGTGGCCGGTCGCCCGTGGCTCCACGCTGGGCGGAAGGCAGCCGAGCGCGGCGTACGTCCGGGCGAAGGACCGGTAGACCAGATCGGTGATCCGCCACCACGGCTTCCCCTCGGAAAGGGACCTGCCGATTATCTTGTCTTCGATGTCGGTGACGTTACGGCACAGCAGCACTTTGTAACCCTTGGTCCTCAGCCACCGATGCAGAATGTCGAAACTCACCTGCGACCTGATCTGCCCGACGTGCGGCGGAACGACGACGGTGGGGCCGCAGAGATAAATGGACACCATTCCGGAAATTCGGGGGGTGAAATCACGCACTGTGCGACCATGCGTATCGTAAAGGCGAAGACCCACCTAGCCGAGGGTAAGCGACTAATCCGCTCGCTGTCGATAGCGCCCCCCGGGGCCCGCGGCCGCACATCGCGAAATACGGATTGTGAGGCAGGCCGTACGGGGAAGCCCCCGGAAGTGCGGGGGAAGTGCGGGGCGAGTTCCGGGGAGTTCGGGGGAAGTTCCGGGAAGTTCGGGGAAGTGCGGGAATAAGGGCCCGGCGTCCGGTGGTTGCGTCCGGCATGGAACCGACCAAACGGGGCCGTGTCCGCGTCGAGGCGACGGCCAAGCGTGTGCGCGCCTATGTCAACGGGCGGCCGGTGGCCGACACCATCCGCGCCCTGCTGGTGTGGGAGGTGCCGTACTACCCGACCTACTACTTCCCGGTCGACGACGTCGACATGGAGTCGCTGAAGGCGACCGGCCGGAAGGAGCACTCCCCGAGCCGGGGCGACGGGGAGCTCCATGACATCGCCGGCAGGCCCGACGCCGCCCTCGTCTACGGGGACGACGCCCCGCTGGAGCAGATCCGCGGGCACGTCCGGCTCGACTGGAAGTCCATGGACAACTGGTTCGAGGAGGACGAGGAGGTCACCGTCCACCCCCGTGATCCGTACCGGAGGGTGGACATCCTGGCGAGCTCCCGGCATGTCCGCGTGGAGGTCGACGGCGTGACGGTCGCCGACTCGCGCAGCCCGCGGATCCTGTTCGAGACGGGGCTCCGGCCGCGCTACTACCTGCCGAAGACGGACGTCCGGTTCGACCTGCTCCACCGCTCGGACACGGTGACCCACTGCCCGTACAAGGGCCAGGCGGAGTACTGGTCCGTGGGGGAGGGCGAGGGCGGCAGGGACCTGGTCTGGTCCTACCCGGCGCCCCTCCCCGAGAGCCAGAAGATCGCCGGCCTGGCCGCCTTCTACAACGAGAAGGTGGACCTCTACGTGGACGGCGTCCTCCAGCCGCGATGACGGGCCATGACGCTACCTGCGGATGACGTGGAGGACGCTGGCGATCCGCTCGGCGGCGGTGACGACGTCGGAGGCGTGGCCGATCCGGCCCGCCCACGACAGCCAGTACCACCACTCGCCGTCGTTGGCGTTCGACGCCAGGACGTCCTCGGCCATGGCGGGGGCCATGGGGTTGACCACGCGCAGGCGCGGGTAGAGCCCGGCGGGCGCCGACAGGCGCACCTGGAAGGAGTGGGCCTCCAGTTGAGCGGCGAGCCGCTCGAGATGGTCCATCGCCTCACTGCGATCTGCCGTCATGGTGGCCTCCGGGGGGACGTTGTGGCCCATCAGTTGGGACCTAACACCGGAAAGGGTGAACCCGTGCTGTCCTACCGGCAATCGCGGCGATTCCACGAAACCGTGCAATAACCAGGGAACTCGTGGGTATTCCGTGGAACATCCTCGGGTCCCGGGCCACGAACGCATAACGGTGCGGGGTGGTTCGGTACATGCGGGTTTACGTTGGGGAAATATCCGTAACTGCGACACTCCAACTGCGGAGGGGCACGTACATGGCCCGTGGAGAACATTCACCCGCATGCGCTCGTCGCTGGCGTGAGCAGGCCGAAGCCCGGCAGTGGACGCTCTGGCAGACGGTCCAGGCGATCCACGGATGTTGCGGCGTGAGCATGCTCAAGGCCCACCGGCTCGGCCGCGGCTGGTCGGCCAGGCAGGCGATCGAGGAGCTGGAGTCCCTGTGTGAGCGGCAGTCTCTCGGCCTTCCCCGCGCCAGCATCGACCTCCTGAACGCCTGGGAGAACAACCGGGCGCGCCCCCGCCCCCAGACCATCGACCTGCTCGCGCGGCTCTACAGGGCCAACGCCGTACGGCTCGGCCTCGCCGCGGACTACTGCGAGGACCAGGGCGGCCAGAAGGTGGTCGTGGTCGGCCCCGGCCAGTCCGAGGAGCCCGCCCACCTCGACGACGCGGGCGGCGACGACACCGAGCGCCGGGCGCTCTTCCACCAGGCCATGCTCCTCGGCACGCCGAACGGCCGGTTCTTCGCCGAGGTCGAGGGCACCCGGCACGATCTCGACCGGACCCTCGCGGCGGGCACGGTGACCGAAGACCAGCTCGACCGGCTGGACGAGCAGGTCCTCCGCTACCGCCGGGAGTACATGACCACGCCGCCGATGCCGATGCTGTGCCGGGTCATGCTGGAGCTCTCCGACGTGCGGAAGCTGAGCGGGGCCCGCCAGCCGTCCTCGGTCCAGCGCCGCCTCCTCACCGCAACGACCATGCTCGCCCTGCTGTCCGCCGACGCGCTGATGAAGCTGGGCGACACGCGGCAGGCCCACGCGTGGTACGGCACGGCCCGCGCCGCCTCCGACGACGTCGGCGACCTCCGCCTGCGCGCCCTCGTCCGGGCGCAGCAGACGATGCTGCTCTACTACTACGGCGACCTCAACGAGACCGTACGGCTGGCACGGGAGGCCCGGATGCTGGCCGGGTCGGCCCCGAGCTCCCCGGCGGCCCTCGCGGCGGCGGCCGAGGCGCGGGCGCTGGCCCGGATGGGCGACGGCAAGGCGGCCAGGATCGCCCTCGCGGAGGCCGAGCAGATCTTCGCCCGCATGCGCGGCATGAGCCAGGACGACCTGGCCTTCGTCTTCACCGAGAAAAGAATGATGTTCTACCGGACCGGGACGCTGATCGAGCTGGGCGACGCCGAGCAGATCAACGGCCTCGACGCGTTCCCGTCCGGCTTCCACACGATCGACCCCGCCCTGATCCTGCTCGACCAGGCCAGTCACCTGGCCAGGAACGGGGACCACGAGGAGGCCTGCCGGATCGCCGCCGAGGCGCTGCGGCAGGTGCCGGCCGAGCACCGCACTTCGATCGTGGTCACCCGGGCCAGGGCGCTGCTGGCCGACGCTGACCCGCGGCTGCCCGCCGTACGGCATCTGCGGCAGGTGCTGGCGGAGTCGTCGCCACGGCTGGCCCTGGAGGGCCTGCTGCGTTCGGATGGTCTCCTGCCGGCTTCTGAGACCGGTCTGAGCCGCGCGTGAGGACCATAGTCCGGCCGCTGGCCGACGAGGCGTTCGGGCTCCTCCGCGATGTCTGCGGGCAGCTCGGGGTCGACGCCACGGGCGCGCAGCTCCTGCGGCTGCGCAGCAACGCGGTGTTCAGGCTCCGCGGCGGCACAGGCGACATGGGCGACATGGGCGACATGGTTGTACGGATCGCGACCGCCCCCGACGCGCTGACCCGGCTGCCGGTCGTGCTCGCGGTGGCCCGCTGGCTCGCCGACCGGGGCTTCCCGGCCGTGCGGCCGGTGGACGAGATCCCCGGCCAGCCGATCGTGTACGGCGGGCGGGCGGTCACGTTCTGGAGGTACGTCCGGTCGAGGGGCCGTCCCACCACGAGCGAGCTGGGCCGGGTGCTGCGCAACCTGCACCGGCTGCCGGTGCCGCCCATGGCGCTGCGGCGGCTCACCGATCCGCTGGCCGAGGTGCGGCACGCCGTGGAGCATCGCGCCGAGGTGCTCACCGCCGGACAGCGGGCCTGGCTGAGCGACCGGATCGAGGAGCTCACCGGCCGCTGGCAGGGCCTGGAGACCGGCCCTCCCGTCCTTCTGCACGGCGACGCGTGGATCGACAATCTGCTGCGATGTCAGGACGGCCACGTCGTGCTGTGCGACTGGGACGGCGTCGCCGTCGGGCCCCGTGAGTGGGACCTGGTGCACACCTACCACGGGCAGCGCCGGTTCGGCCTGTCCGCCGCCGACGTGGACGACTTCGCCCACGCATACGGCTCTGACCTGCGGCTATGGCCCGGCTACAGTACGCTGATGGAGGTCAGGGACATGTACGCCGTGGGGATCCACATCCGCAACGCGCTGGGCGACCCGTTCTCCCGGCAGGAGCTGCCCCGCAGGCTCGACTCGCTGACCCGCGGCGACGGCCACGCCCGCTGGTATATGGCTGCCCCTGCTTAGGTGTTTGGAGATGTGGGTAGGCTGCGTATAGGCTGCTGGTGTTGCAGTGGTGGTTTCCAAGAACGTGTTCTTTCCAAAAAGCGCACTCGGGAATTTCCCGACAGCGGGCGTGCTTGCTTTTCCAGCGTTTTTCGCGGATGCAGGGTAGGGTCCGCTAGCAGCCCCGTGTCATCGACCTGGTGACGCGGTGAGGCTCCCGAAAAGGAGAAGCAGTTGTCTGAAGGCACCGTCAAGTGGTTCAACGCCGAAAAGGGCTTCGGGTTCATCGCTCCGGACGACGGTACCCCTGACGTGTTCGTTCACTACTCGGCGATCACCTCGAGTGGTTACCGCAGCCTGGACGAGAACCAGCGCGTCAGCTACGTGACCGTCCAGGGCAACAAGGGTCCGCAGGCCGAGCAGGTCACGCCGCTCTAAGCTCTGAAACATAGCTCTACGAGCAGCTCCGGGACACCGTCCCGGACGGCTCGCAGAGTTCGTCAAAACAGCTCAACGGTTCGAAATCCGGGCCCGCGTCCGCTCCGGCGGCGCGGGCCCGGATGTTTTGCCGGGCCTTTGCCGGGCAGCCGGAAGGGTCATGAGACTGAGCATGACGTCTGACCTGTGGTGGAAGAACGCGGTCGTCTACTGCCTGGACATCGAGACGTACGCGGACGGCGACGGCGACGGGATCGGCGACTTCCGCGGAGCCATCCAGCACATCGACCATCTCGACAGACTGGGTGTGACCTGCATCTGGCTGATGCCGTTCTTCCCGACGCCCGACCGCGACGACGGCTACGACATCACCGATTTCTACAGTGTGGACCCCCGCCTGGGCACGCTCGGGGACTTCGTCGAGTTCATGCGGGTGGCGAGGGACCGCGGCATCCGGGTGATCGCCGACCTGGTCGTCAACCACACCTCCGACGAGCACCCCTGGTTCAAGGAGGCCCGCTCCAGCAGGGACTCCCGCTACCGCGACTGGTACATCTGGTCGGACAAGCCCGAGCCCGACGACCCCAAGGGCATCGTTTTCCCCGACAAGGAGAACAGCCTGTGGGAGTTCGACCAGAAGACCGGACAGTATTATTTCCACCGGTTTTACCGATTTCAGCCTGACCTGAACACGGCCAATTCCGAGGTGCGGGACGAGATCGCCCGGATCCTCGGATTCTGGATGGAGCTGGGACTCTCCGGCTTCCGCATCGACGCCGTGCCGTTCCTGATCGAGCAGGTCACCGACACCGACACAGGGACCGACGGCCAGAAGCTGCCCGACCCGCACGAGTTCTTCGCCGACCTGAGGGCCTTCATGAACCGCAGGGACGGCAGCGCCGCGCTGCTCGGCGAGGTGAACCTGCCCTACGACGACCTGGTCAAGTATTTCGGGAGCTCCCTCGGCAACGAGATCACGATGTGCTTCGACTTCATCGGCATGCAGCGGACGTACCTCTCGCTGGCCCGCGAGGACGCCCGGCCGCTCGCGGCCGCGATGCGGGAGCGTCCCCGGCCGCCCAAGGACAGCCACTGGGCGACGTTCGTCCGCAACCACGATGAGCTCACCCTCGACAAGCTCAGCGACTCCGAGCGTGAGGAGGTCTTCGCCGCCTTCGGCCCGGACAAGGACATGCAGCTCTTCGGCCGGGGCCTGCGACGCCGCCTCCCCACGATGCTCGGCGGAGACATGGACCGGATCAAGATGGTCTACAGCCTGCTGTTCTCCCTGCCGGGCACTCCGGTCCTCTTCTATGGCGAGGAGATCGGCATGGGGGAGAACCTGGAGCTGGAGGGCCGCCAGGCCGTCCGCACGCCCATGCAGTGGACGCCTAACCGCAACGGCGGGTTCACCACGGCCGACCCCTCGAAGATCCACAATGCCATGCCCAAGGGGGACTACGGCCCTGAGGAGGTCAATGTCAGTGCCCAGCAGCGGGATCCCGACTCGTTGCTGCTCTGGATCACCCGGCTCATCCGGCTGTACCGCGAGTGCCCCGAGTTGGCGTGGGGCGAGTCCACCGTGCTTGATTCCACTGGGCTCGACTCCGGGGCCTACTCCGTCCTCGCCCACCGGGCGGACGCGGACGGCGAGACCGTCGTGGCCGTGCACAACTTCAGCGACGCCGAGACCAAGGTCGAGATCGCACTCGACGGGATCGGCTCGTCCAAGGTGCTCACCGACCTGCTCGTGGACGGCACGATCGAGATCTCCGACGACGGGCGCGCGGAGTTCGAGCTCGGCCGGTACGGCTGCCGCTGGTTCCGCGTCTCCACCCCCGAGACCGCCCCGGCCGACTCCGCCGACGCCTCCTGAGGTCGTTTTCGCTGGTCACGTCCCTGATCCCCAGGGGCCGGCGCCGTACGGCCCCTAACCTCGGCTAGGGGGCGCCTCAGGGCTGTGTCGGGCCGATTTCCGATGGGCTGTTCGAAGGCCCATGGCCACAGTGATGAGCCATGGGGATGCGGTTCAGCGATATCAGGGGGCGGCATGACAGGTTGGATCATGCCGGGTATGTGATCGTCGGCGCGGGTGTGACCGCGATGGTGCTCCTGCACCTGGTGTCCGGCCTCGACCCGCTGCGGGACATGATCAGCGAGTATGCCTTCGCGCCGCACGGCTGGCTGCTGCCCGTCTCGCTGGTGCTTCTCGCGTCCGGCTCGGCCGTGCTCGCCGTACGGCTGGCGCGGCTCCACCGCGGGGTCGCGCTGCTGGCGGGCCTGTGGAGCTGCTGCCTGCTGCTGGTCGCCGGGTTCCCCACGGACCGGCCGGGGGTGTCGCTGTCGATGTCAGGTGGGATCCATCGTTATGCCGCGTTCATCGCCTTCCTGAGTATTCCGATCGCGGGGTTGGTCCTCTCCCGGATCACGGGCGCGGGGGGCGGAAGGGGCCCAAGGAGCGGAAGGGGCGCAGGAGGCGGAAGGAGCGCAAGGGCGGCCCGCGCGCTCAGCCTCGTCGCGCTGGGGTCGCTCGTCCTCGTGGTCCTGCCGTACGCCGTAAGAGCGCTGGGCCTGGACCCGGGGTGGGTGCCCGCCGGGCTGACCCAGCGCCTCACCGTCGCCTCCGAGGTGGCCGCGCTGATCGCGATGAGCCTCTCAGCCTCGGCCGGCTCAGCCTCCGCGGGCTCAGCCTCTGCTGGCTCAGCCTCCGCAGGCCATGAAGGTGAACGCGTCCTTGGGCATCTTGTAGGAGTCCCGGACCCTAACGGCTCCCGTGCCGGTGTCGAGCTCCAGGATCGTCATCGGCGCCCCCGCCATGTCGCCGGCGCCCGTGACGTGCATGGTGATCTGGTGCTCACCCGTCCAGTCGAGCATGTACGGAAGGTTCTCCTCGGAGAGTTTGAACCGGATGGTCCGTACGATCTGGTCGGTCCCGATGTCGTAGAGCTTGAGCACCGGCCTCTGCCCGGTTCCCGTGAGGAACGCGACGGTGCGGCCGTCCGAGGACAGGGCGTGCGGTTCGTTGTTGGCGACGACCTGGGGCGGCTCGACCCGGCTCAGCTCGTTGCCGCCGGTGTCGTAGGTCACGAGCTGGGTGGTGTTGTCGTCGGTCGTCACCCCGGCCAGGACCGCCTGACCGTCGCCGCTGAAGCTCTGGAAGATCGTGTTCCCCGGGATCTCTCCGGGCTTGCCGGGATGTGAGGTGTCGAACACGCGGGTCGGCTGCCTGTTGGTCTCGTCGTAGTACTCGACGGCCAGGTGCTCGCCGTCCAGCGAGAGCTTCAGGTCGAGCCCTTCCATGCCGATGCCCCGGGGGAGCGCGATCTTCGGCATGACGTGGACGGCGCCGCCGAGCTCGCGGACGACCACCCGGCCGTCCGACTTGCGGAAGTAGGCGACGGTCTCGCCGTCACCGCTCACCGCCATCGGCGCGGTCATGCTCTTGTTGGTCTTGCCGTTGCTCGCGCGCGGCCACACCAGGGCGTCCTTCAGCACGACCTGCTTGCCTCCGCGCAGGCCGAGCCGCCACGGCCCGCAGGGGAACTGCGCGCCGTCCTTGGTCTTGCAGGCCTTCACCGACGCGTACCGAATGGAATGGCGGCCGTTCGCCTCGGCCTGGGCGGGGGTCGCGGTGGCCGCGAGGGCCGGCGCGGAAACGGGCGGCGTAGAAAGGGGCAGCGCGGATAGGGTCAGTGCGGAAAGGGTCAACGCGGCCAGCCCTTTCCGGGCGAGGCCGGCCTGCTCCCGTGCGGCCGGCGGGGTGGTCTTCTTCATGGCGATCTCCTTCTCCCATGAATGAGACCCCGCTGCCGCACTCGTGGTTGGTCACATCTCGGCATCAGATCGCCGGCGCGCTACTCCAGGGTTTCCAGGGCGTCCTCGATCGCCCGGTGGAAGGTCGGATAGGCGTACATCATGTGCCGGAGCCGCGCGGTCGGCACCTCGTTGTGCACCGCCACCGCCAGCGCGCCGAGGACCTCGCCACCGGCGGGCCCGGCGCTCGTCGCACCCACCAGGACGCCTCGCCCGGCGTCCTCCACCAGCTTGACGAGGCCGTCGTTGCCGGCCTTGTGGATCCAGCCGCGGGCCGACTCGTCGACGGCGGCCAAGCCGACGCGCACCCGGAGTCCCTCGTCGCGGGCCTGCTGCTCGCTGAGGCCCACCGACGCCACCTCGGGATCGGTGAACGTGGCCCGCGGGACGGCCCGGTAGTCGGCCGCCGGGCCGCCCTCGCCCAGGATGTCCCTGGCGGCGATCCGGCCCTGGTAGACCGCGACGTGGGTGAACGCCGCCCGGCCGGTCACGTCGCCCACCGCCCAGACCCCGTCGGCGGCCCGCATCCGCTCGTCCACCTCGATGAACTCGGCCGACTCGTCGAGACCGGCGGTCCCGGTGCCGATGGCCGTCAGGTCGGTGCGGCGGCCGGTGGCGACGAGCAGCCTCGTCCCGCGAACCGTCTCGCCGCCCTCCAGCGTCAGCGTGAACCCCTCGCCGTCGTGTGCGACCCTCTCGGCCTTGGTCCCGGTCCGTACGGCGATGCCCTCCCGGGTGAACACGTCGGCCAGCAGCCTGCCCGCCTCCGGCTCCTCCTGGGGCAGCAGCCGGTCCGCCGCCTCCACCAGCGTGACGCGCGTGCCGAAGCGGCTGAAGACCTGGGCCAGCTCGGAGCCGACCGAGCCGCCGCCGAGGACGATCAGCGACTCCGGTGTTTCCTCGGCGGCGACCGCCTCCCGGTTCGTCCAGTACGGCGTGCCGTTCAACCCCTCGATGGGAGGGATGGCGGGCTCGGTGCCGGTGGCGATGACGATGCCGCGCCGGGCCCGCAGCACCCGGCCGCCGACGGTGACCTCTCTGGGCCCGGTGATCCGCCCGTGGCCGCGGACGAGGTGGCCGCCCTTGCTCTCGAAGCGCTCCGCCGGGACCTTGTCGCTCCAGTCGTCGGTGGCCTCGTCCCTGATCCTGCGCGCCACCGGCGTCCAGTCGGGACGCACGTCGGCCGAGCCCGCCATGCCGCTGATCCGCCGTCCCTCGGCGAGCAGGCCGGACGCGCGGATCATCATCTTGGACGGCACGCAGGCCCAGTAGGCGCATTCGCCGCCGACCAGGCCCGCTTCGACTCCCGCCACGCTGAGGCCCGCCTCCGCGAGCCGTCCCGACACGTCCTCGCCGCCGGGTCCCATGCCGAGGACCACAATGTCAAACTCTGTGTCGTATTCGGTCATGGCGGTTATCTGCCCAGCGAAAGCCGTACCGCACGGCTGTGAGGCATCCGCCCCCGAAGCGTCAGATGAAGCCGACGTCAGATGAAGCCGGTGTCAGATGAAGCCGGTGTCAGATGAGGCCGAGCTCCTTGACGGCGTCGCGCTCCTCGATCAGCTCGTTCACCGAGGCGTCGATGCGCTCGCGGGAGAACGCGTCGATCTCCAGGCCCTGGACGATCTCCCACTTGCCGTCCTTCGACACGACGGGGAAGGAGGAGATGATGCCCTCGGGCACGCCGTACGAGCCGTCGGAGGGGATGGCGGCCGAGGTCCAGTCGCCCTCGGGCGTGCCGTTCACCCAGTCGTACACGTGGTCGATGGCGGCGTTGGCGGCGGAGGCGGCCGACGAGGCGCCACGGGCCTCGATGATCGCGGCGCCGCGCTTGGCGACCGTCGGGATGAAAGTGTCGCGCAGCCACGCCTCCTCGACCTGCTCAGCGGCGATCTTGCCGCCGACTTCGGCGTGGAAGAGGTCCGGGTACTGCGTCGCGGAGTGGTTGCCCCAGATCGTCATCTTCCTGATCTCGGTCACCGGGACGCGGAGCTTCGCCGCGAGCTGTGAGAGCGCGCGGTTGTGGTCGAGGCGGGTCATCGCCGTGAAGCGCTCGGCCGGGACGTCCGGCGCGGCCGACTGCGCGATGAGCGCGTTCGTGTTGGCCGGGTTGCCGACGACCAGCACGCGGATGTCGTCGGCCGCGTGGTCGTTGATGGCCTTGCCCTGCGGGCCGAAGATGCCGCCGTTGGCCTGGAGGAGGTCGCCCCGCTCCATGCCGGCCGTACGAGGACGCGCGCCCACGAGGAGCGCGACGTTGGCGCCGTCGAACGCCTTGGCGGGGTCGTCGGAGATCTCGATGCCGCGCAGCAGCGGGAACGCGCAGTCGTCGAGCTCCATCGCGGTGCCTTCGGCGGCCTTGACCGCCTGCGGGATCTCCAGCAGGCTGAGCTTCACCGGGGTGTCCGCGCCCAGGAGCTGGCCCGAGGCGATGCGGAAGAGCAGCGCGTAACCGATCTGGCCGGCCGCGCCGGTGACGGTCACTTTGACGGTCATGACGATCCCCATTCGCGATAAGTGTGACTCACGGATGCTACCTGTCCCAGGTGATCCCCTCTTGACGGACCCGGCGTAGTAGTCGTCCCCTGTGTCTGCTGTACCTGCGCCTGCTGTACCTGCGCCTGCTGTACCTGTGTCTGCTGTACCTGCGTCAGCGCCGGAGAAACGTCGTCACGGCGTCGAGGAACTCATCCGGGCGCGTCGTGTGGATGTCGTGACCGCCCTCGATCGTGACAATCCGGCAGCCCGGGATGCGTGAGGCGAGATCGGCGACCTGGTCCTGCGGAAGGTGGCTGGTCGCGCCTCCGGCGATGACGAGCGTCGGCGCCGTTATGTCGGCGAGCCGGTCGAGCCACGCGGGGTCGGGGTGGTTCCGCTGGTAGGTGGTCTCCTCGACCATGGCCCAGTCGAAGGAGAGAGGCCCCTCCGGCCGATCGGGCAGCGATACTCCGGCCGGATGCGGCGCGGGCACGTCCTCCAGCACCATCCGCTCGATCAGGCCGGGATGCTCATCGGCGATCAGGAACCCGACGAAGCCGCCGAGGGAATGAGCCACGATCGCCGTGCGCGCCACGCCGACGTGGCCGAGCAGGGCGACCGTGTCATCGCGCATCAGTTCCAGGCCGTAGGCGCCCGGACAGTCGCTCTGGCCATGGCCTCGCAGGTCCGGGGCGTAGACCCGCCAGGAAGCGGCGAGGCGGTCGATGACGCCCTTCCAACCGGAGTGATCCGCGCCGCGCGTGCAGCAGGAGCAACGGGGGCGCGTCCGCGTCCCCGGAGACCTGGAAAGCCAGCCGTACGCCGTTCACCTCGGCGAAGTGGAGATCGCTCATCCGCCCACGCTAGGCGTTCCTCCGGTCGCCGTGCGGCGAGGTTCGTCGCGGGCGAAAGCAACTTCGCGGCGGTTGTGTCCCTGGCGAACCGAGCTGAAGGTAGATCTTTAAGAAGGGAAGATCGTTTCATGCATTACGAACAGGCGTTCGTATAGAGTGTCGATGTGGCGGTGATGATGGACGGCTTGAAGCTCATCCGGCAGGGTCTGGAGATCCTGGCGGCCGAGCCGCTTCTCGCCGACCCTTTCGAGACCATCGGTGACCCGAATGCCGGCATGGACATCGAACGGGCCGAGATGCTGGCCAAGGCGAGAGCTCAGGTGCTGGCGGGACAGGTTCAGGCGTTGCAGGAGCTGGTCGCCGACCTTGAGGTCGAATCCGCTCGGCGTCTGCACCGCTTTTCCGAGATGGACGGCGCTCGCCTGGTCGGCCAGCGTTCGAGCGCCTCGTTCCTGCAGCAGGTCTGCGGCCTCCGCGATGGAGAATCGGTGGCCCGGGCACGTGTGGCCGAGTGGTTCGAGCGGCTGGAGCCTTCTCTGGAGGCGCTCTCGCGACGGCGGATCGGGCTCGGTCATCTTTTGGAGATCGCCCATGGGGTCGAGCACGCGGTCCAGAGCGTGGACACCGCTCGCGTCCCGAAGGGCGACGTGATCAGGCGAATGCAGGTGGCCCTGCTCGATCACGCCGGTCTGTCCGGATCAGGCATGTCTCCCCGTCGGCTGCACGCGCAGGCGCGACGTGAGGCGTGGAACCTGGACCCCACCCTGCCGGATCGGTTGCTGGCGAAGCACCACCGCCACCGTGCCGCCTCGTTTCGTTTTGTTGATGGGGGAGCGGGGTTCGAGTTCCACGTCAAAGGAGAGGGCGCGGGAGGTGCCCTGTTGAAGGAGTTGCTGGAGGGCCATTCCATCGCCCCGGCCGCGGGCGACAGGCAACCCGCCGAACGCCGCCGCTACGACGCTTTCATATGTGGCGTGCAGACAGCCATGTCCGCCTTCACCGGCATCCGCGCGACACCCACCATCCACTCTCCCGAGGACCAGGGTGGTGTTCTGCATCACGAGACGGCGTCCGATCCCGAAGCCGATCCCATGGGTGATTCGCCGCAGGGGGTTTCTGTTGCCCGCGATTCAGAGCCGGTGATTCGGGGCGGCGCGCGGTGCCAGGTGCGTTTGATCGTGCCGTGGAGCACGCTGACCGGCGAGCCGGGGTCTCCTCCAGCGGAGACCGACTGGGGGCAGTTGCTGCCGCCCGCCGCTGTCCGGGCACTGGCCAAGGACGCGACGGTTACGGCGATCATCGCCGACGCCATAACAGGGGAGCCGCTGAACGCCGGGCGGGCCCGCCGCCTGTTCTCGACTCGGCAGCGGGTGGCCCTTTCGGCCCAGTACCGTACCTGCCAGTGGCACGGTGGCTGCGACGTGCCGTTGCCCTGGACCGATATCGATCACGACGTCTCTTGGTGGGCCGGCGGCGATACCGACATCGACAAGGCTAAGCCGCTGTGCCATGTCCACAATCTGGAGATCGAGCTCATCCGCTCCGAGAAGGCGGCGGCCGACCCTGCCCTGCGTCCACAGGCGGTCGCCGTACGGGATCGGCTGCGGGCGATCCTTCGCGAGTCCCGCCGACAACGTCGATCGAGCGGGCAACGCCTGACCGCCGCCTGACACCCGCGTTTTCGCGCGCCTGCCCAACGGCAGGATGAGGCCGAGCAGTCTGGGTCGGCTTGATCCGTGGCCTGTCGAACCCTGGTTGCCCACTTCCCGTCGCGCTCCCCTGAGCGGTCAAGCCTGAGCGGTCAAGGCTGAGCGGTCAAGGCTGAGCGGTCGAGATGAGTGATCAAGGAAGGCGTGGCGGAGGCGGAAGGAGGGTACGCCGTCGTCTCCTCCTGGGCGGCCTGGCCCGTACCCGTGGCCATCCTCGTGACCGTGCTGGTCGTGCTGGCGGCCGTCACGCAGGGGCCGCGCTGGAGCTGGCTCGCGAGTCGCCGCGACCCGACCGCCGCCTAGAGATCACGCCAGGTTCCCCGCTCTTCGCAGGGGTGGAGGGCGGCCAGTGCCGCGCTCGGGCTGTCGGCGAAGAAGCGGACGTGGCTGACTTCGGCGCGGCTCACCGATCCGCATGCCGTTCATCGGAAACGTTGACGCTACGGCAAGGTCAAGCCGGCGTTCACCCTATTCGGGAGGCTTGTGCCAGACGATCGAGTAGCGCAGCAGGAGCAGGCGGCGGACGTGCGCTCCGGGGAGAAGGCGCAGGAGCCCGTCGCCGCACCCGACGTCGAGCGCCGTGTCGCAGCCGTACGGCACCGCGTCGAGCACCACGCGGTGGTAGCGCACGTTGTGATTCCAGTACTCATCCCGCGGGGGATCAGGCTTGAGGGAGGCGGTCACATCGGCACGCTAGCGGCCGTCGCCCTCGCTCGCCGCGGAACGACAAGGTCCGCGGGGAGCCTCCGTTCGGCTCAAAGCCCTTGAGTCGCGGCGCGCCGCAGACACTGCCTAGGCCGCTCCGGGGTGGGAGGGGCCGTGCGAGTCGCGGCAGTGCGGGCCGTCCTCGCCGATGACCAGCAGCCGGGGCGAGGCGTGGTCCACCTGGAGGGTGGTGTGCTCGATGCCGTAACTCTCCCGCAGCATCACCTCGGTGGCCTGCCGTACGGCGTGGCAGTCGGCGCCGGGGGCGACGAGCACGTGGGCGGAGAGCGCGGCGTAGCCGGAGGTGACCTCCCAGACGTGCAGGTCGTGGACCTCGACGACCTTGTCCATCGCCGCCATCTGGGCGCCGATCTCGGCGGGCGCCATCCCCGCCGGGGCGGCCTCGAGGAAGACACGGCCGGCGTCGCGGACCAGCCCCCAGCCCGCCTTGAGCATCAGCGCGGCCACGACCAGGGCGGCGATGGCGTCGGCGCGGGCCCAGCCCGTCAGCCACACCACCAGCCCGGCGACCGTGGTGGCGATGAACGCGTAGAGATCACTGACGATGTGCTGGAAGGCGCCCTCGACGTTGAGGCTCGACCGGTTGGCCTTGCTGATCAGCCACGCGGCGCCCACGTTGACGACGATGCCGGCGAGGCCGGTGACGAGCACGAGGACGCCCTCGACCTCGGGCGGGAAGATCAGCCTGCGAATGCCCTCGCCGATGAAGAACGCGGTGAGCAGCAGCAGCGTGATGCCGTTGATCTGCGCGCTGATGATCTCCACGCGCTTGAGCCCGTAGGTGAAGCCACCCTGGGGCGGCCGGGCGGCGATCCGCATGGCGACGAGGGCGAGCCCGATGGCCGCCGCGTCGGTCAGCATGTGCCCGGCGTCGGAGAGCAGCGCCAGGGAGCCCGCCATGAGGCCGGTCACGACCTCCGCCGCCATGAAGCCCAGGATCAGCGCCAGCGCCCAGGCGAGGGAGCGCCGATCGGCGTCCGCCTTCACCCCATGCCCGTGCCCATGCCCGTGCTCACGCTCACGCTCGTGTCCGTGCTCGTAGTCACTCACGGTGGTCGCCCTCGTCGTGGGTGACGTGGGTGAGGGCCAGGTCGAAGAGCATCCGCACGTGCGAGTCGGCCAGCCGGTAGTAGGCCATCCGGCCGGACCGGCGCACCTTCACGACCCGGTTCAGCCGGAGCAGCCGTAACGCGTGGGAGACGGACGACTCGCTCTGGCCGCAGGCGGCCGCCAGGTCGCGGACGCACATCTCGCCGCCTTCGAGGAGCGCGGCCATGAGCCGGAGCCGCCCCGGATCGGCGAGGAGCCCGAAGACCTCGGCCAGGCCCTCGATCGCCGCCTGCGGAGGCAGCGAAGCCATGACCGCGCTGACTCGGTCGGCGTCCACCGGCGGCTCATGTGAATACACGCTCATATGAGCAATGATATGTGGCCAGCGGGAGGGGGCGGTCCGGAACCGAGGTCCACGACCCGGCCACCATCGGCGACCACGGCGGGCTGAGTGACTGTGCGCGTCCGCCGGTCAGGCGTAGTGGTCCCCGCTCCCACCGGACCGGGTGAGCTTGAAGACGACGGACACGATCAGAGCGATGGCGCCGATGATCAGAAGCCACTTCAGCGCCCCGAAGATGAGCCCGATGACGGAGCCGAACAGGAAGAGGCCGACGATGACGGCCGCTGCGATTAGAAGAATGCGTCCCATGTCTTCACCGTACGAGCCGCCCGCCCCGCAATCACAGGGCGGACGGCCAAGTTCAGGGCTGACTCAGGGACATCTCAGGGGCGTTTGTGAACGTCCCTCATGATCAGTCGTTGGCGTGGAGCGCGGCGTTCAACTCGATGCCGGTGCCCGCCCGGGGTACGGCCTCGACCGTGCCGGTGGTCGAGTTGCGGCGCAGCAGCAGCCCCGACTTGCCGGACAGGTCCCTGCCCTTGACGACGCCGCCGTCCGGAAGGGCGATCTTGGTTCCAGCCGTGACGTACAGCCCCGCCTCGACAACGCAGTCGTCACCGAGGGAGATGCCGATGCCCGAGTTGGCGCCCAGCAGGCAGCGCTCGCCCACGGAGATGACCTCCTTGCCGCCGCCGGACAGGGTGCCCATGATCGAGGCCCCTCCGCCGACGTCGGAGCCGTCCCCCACGACGACCCCCGCCGAGATCCGGCCCTCCACCATGGAGGCGCCGAGCGTGCCCGCGTTGAAGTTCACGAAGCCCTCGTGCATGACGGTCGTGCCGGCGGCCAGGTGCGCCCCGAGCCGCACACGGTCGGCGTCGGCGATCCGGACCCCCGAGGGCAGCACGTAGTCGACCATCCGGGGGAACTTGTCCACCCCATAGACGGTCACCGGCCCCCGGGCGCGCAGGCGGAGCCGTACGGCCTCGAAATCCTCGACGGCGCACGGTCCGTGGTTGGTCCACACGACGTTGGCCAGCAGCCCGAAGATCCCGTCGAGGTTCAGCCCGTGCGGCCGGACGAGCCGGGCGGACAGCAGGTGCAGCCTGAGGTAGACGTCGTACGCGTCGGCGGGCGGCTCGGACAGCCTCACGATGCCGGTGCGCACCGCCACGACCTCCACACCCCGCACGGGGTCCGGCCCGACCAGCGCAGCCACCTCCTCGTCGAGGCCCGAGACGGCCAGCGGCTCCGTGCCCGGGAAGGGCGGCTCGCCCAGCGCGGGAGAGGGGTACCAGGTGTCCAGGACGGTGCCGTCGGCGGCGGTCGTCGCGAGGCCGATGCCGTAGGCGCCCGAGGCGGTGGGGTCGATAGCTGTCATGGCACCCAACGCTACCGGCATCACGGCCGCCCGCCTCATCCGTCCGTCACCGCCCGCCTCGTCCGTCCGTCGCCCGCGTCACCACCCCGGGGGCCGCGCCGAAACCGCCGGGCGATGAAGGAGCGGGAGCCGGTCCCGCCGCTCCACGCTCACGCGGTCGGTGGCAGGGCGGCGGCTGCACGTGCACGCGGGCTGGCGGCCGCGCGCTCACCCGGGCGGCGGCTGTACGCCTGGGGGGTCAGCCGGGGTCCGAGCCGGGGCGGACGACCCCGCTCTCGTAGGCGTACCGCACGGCCTGGGCCCGGTCACGCAGGCCGAGCTTGGCCAGCAGCCGGTTGATGTGCGTGCTGACCGTGGCCTCCGAGATGAACAGCGTGGAGGCGATCTCGGTGTTGGACAGCCCCCGCGCCACGAGGCGGAGCACCTCCTGCTCGCGGGAGGTGAGGCCGGATTCGGTGACGGGCGTGGGCTCGGGCACCTGGGTGCATGCGGCGATCACCCTTCGCGTCACGGCCGGATCGAGCAGGGCCTCGCCCCGGGCGGCGCTGCGGATGGCGGCGAACAGATGCTCGGGCGGCGAGATCTTGAGCAGGAAGCCGCTGACCCCGCGCGGAGGGCCCGGTCCAGGTTCTCGTCGGTGTCGTAGGTGGTCAGCATGATGACCCCAGGCGGGTCGGGCTGGGCGAGGATGCGTCCGGCCGCCGTCAGGCCGTCCACGCGCGGCATCGCGATGTCGAGCAGCACGACGTCGGGCCGCAGGGTCCGGGCCAGCTCGGCCGCCTCCGTGCCGTCGGACGCCTCGCCCACCACGGTGAGGTCCGGCTGAGTGCCGATCACCAGCCGCAGCCCGGTGCGGATCATCGCCTGGTCGTCGGCGATCACGATGCCGACGCTCACAGCGGCAGCACCGCCCGCACGCCGTACCCTCCGGAGGGGCGCGGCCCGGTGGCGAGCGACCCGTGGAACAGCGCCACCCGCTCGCGCATGCCCACCAGACCGTGGCCGCGCCGTTCCGGCGCCTCGGCCCTTCCCCTCGTACGGCTGTCGCGCGGCCCTTGGTCCACGATCTCCAGGGTGAGCTCCCGAGGCCGGTAGGCGATGGTGACCGCCACGTCGGTGGGCCCGGCGTGCTTGAGGGCGTTGGTCAGCGCCTCCTGAACGATGCGGTAGGCGGACAGGTCGAGCCCGGCCGGCAGCGGCTGGGGGTCGCCCTGGATCTCGGCCTTCACGTCGAGACCGGCCGAGCGCACGTGGTCGAGCAGGTCGTCCAGCCGGTCGAGGCCGGGTTGCGGGGTGAGTCCGTCGGAGTCCGGGCCGCGCAGCAGGCCCAGCATGCGTCGCAGCTCCTCCACGGCTCCCCGGCCGGTCTCCTCGATGACGGCCAGCACCTGGCGCTCGCGGTCCTGGTCCTCGCGCAGCATGAGCCGCACGCCGCCGGTCTGCATGGTCATGACGCTGACGCTGTGCGCGACGATGTCGTGCAGCTCGCGGGCGATCCGGGCGCGCTCCTCGGAGACGGCCTCCCGGGCGAGGAGTTCTCCGCGCTCCTCCGCCTGAATCGCGATGATCCGGTGCCGGCGCACCGCCATGCCGGCCCCGGCCGCGATCGCGCTCATCACCAGGGCCACGGCCACGTCGCCCCACCCGGCCGGAGGCGAGGACAGAGCCAGCATCGACCCCACGAAGGCGGCGGTAGCCGCCAGCCCTGTCCCGGCCTTCACACTGCGCAGCCGCACCTCGCTGAGCAGGCTGAACAGGAGCACCAGGGCGGCCGCGGCGATGCCGGCCGCTATCCACCACGCCGCCTGCGGACGGCCGGGAGCGGCCGTCCTCCCGCTGACCTCCTCGGCCACGGCGAACAGGCCGACGATCACCGCGACGAGCCAGTCGGTCCAGGTTGGGGGGCGGCGCTGCGACATGAGCCGAGGGTAGGACGTCGGCAATGCCGAAAAATCCACCTAGCGGCGGATAGGGGTCAAGGACCGCTTTGACGACCGGAGACGTGGGCGGTTCCTACCGTTCGGCCCATGATTACCAATGCGAACGCGTTCCGCCGCACCGCCGCGGGCGCCAGCCTCATCCTCGCCCCTCTCTGCCTGCTCCTCGGCATGGCCGTCGACCCGTCCGAGCCACGGCCGTGGGCATCAGCACGACCCTCCTGCACTACGCCTGGGTGCTCTGGGTGCCCGGCGTCATCGGGCTCGTCCACCTCGTCCGCGGCAAGGGCGTGGTCCTGGCCAACATCGCAGGGGTGGTGACGGTCCTGGGCCTGATCGACTTCTCCTCGCTCATGATCTCCGACTTCTTCGACGTCGTCCTGTTCCAGAGCCTGCCGGTCCAGCAGGCGGAGAAGCTCATGCAGGACGCCGCGCAGCCCGCCATGGTCGCCGGCTGGCAGATGCCCGGGATGATCGGGTCCTTCCTCGGGCTGGTCCTCGTCGCGGTCGCCTACGCCCGTGCGGGCAGGGCGGGCTGGTGGTTCCCGGCGGGCGTGCTCGTCGGCATCGTCGTCTGGCTCTTCGGGGCGAGCGCGTGGAACCTGGTGCTGGGCCTCGGCGGCCCGGTGATCCTGCTGGCCGCCTTCGGCGCCGTCGGCGTCTCCCTGATCAGGATGAGCGACGCCGAGTGGTCTCCCACTCGGGAGGCGGCCCTGGGCCATGCTTTTCCGGTTTAAACTACTTGTTTTTAGGGCTTTCTGGGTTAAAGGTCGCTCTTTCCCGGGGAGGACTCCTTCCCCTGAAAGTTCTGCGCCATTCGCGGAGCCGTGCTCATCTCCGTGTGTACGCCGATGGAGGGCGAATGACCGACGTACAGGCGTACGCCCAGAGGTGTTTTCGCGGAACCACCACAGATCGAGTCGGCGTCGAGCTGGAGTTCCTGGTGTTCGACGCGGACGTCCCCGCGGCGCCGGTGCCCATCGCCCGGATCGCTGACGCCCTCCCGCCGATGCCGGGAGGGAGCCGGATCACGTTCGAGCCCGGCGGCCAATTAGAGCTCTCCGCGCCGCCGGGCCTCCTCCCGGACGCCGTGGCCAGCCTCGTCGCCGACGTCGACGCGGTACGGCTGGCGCTCGGCGAGGCCGGGCTGACGCTGGGCGGCACGGGCCTCGACCCGCTCCGGCCGCCCCAGCGGCAGCTCAGGGAGCCCCGATACGACGCCATGGCGGCCTTCCTCGGCGTGCCGTACGGGCCGATGATGATGTGCTCGACGGCGTCGGTGCAGGTCAATCTGGATTTCGGCGCCGACCCGGCGGTTCGGTGGGCACGCTCGCACCTGCTGGGCCCCGTGCTCGTCGCGGCCTTCGCCAACTCGCCCGCCCCGGGCTGGGTGTCGGGCCGCCAGGCCGTCTGGCTTAACCTCGACCCCAGCAGGACGGCGTCTGTAGCCGCGTCAGGGGCTGGGGGCGGCGACCCGGCGGACGACTGGGCGCGCTACCTCCTGGACGCCCGTCTCATGATGGTCAGGGAGGACGGCGACGGCTTCCGCCCCGTGCTGGACGGCTCGGCGTTCCGCGACTTCGCCGCCGTGGCCGGGAGGCCGCCCACCGAAGAGGACCTGGCCTACCACGCGACCACCCTCTTCCCGCCCGTACGGCCCCGCGGCTGGCTCGAGGTCCGCTACCTCGACGCGCAGGGAGTCGACGACTGGCCGGTTTGCGCCGCCGTCGTCCACGCCCTCGTCATGGACGACCGGGCCGCCGACACCGCGCTCGCCGCGGCCCAGCCGGTGAGCGGCCGATGGGCGGGGGCCGCCCGTGCCGGGCTGGCGGACCCGGCCCTGCGACGGGCCGCGGAGACCTGCTTCCGCGCGGCGGTGGAGGCGCTGCCGAGGCTCGGGGCCGAGTCCTGGCTGGTCGACCGCGTCTCCGCCTTCGCCGCCAAGCACATCGAACCCGGCCGCTCGCCGGCCGTCGCCCTTTCCCAGCCGAAGGCCGGGGCTCCCACGCTGGAGGTACGCTCGTGACCGATCCCAACGGGCTCAAGGAGAAGATCGCCGCTGAGCTGGCCGCCGTACGCGACCGCTCCCTGACCTACACGAACGCCGACGACGACCTGCTGGTCCGCCAGCATTCATCCCTGATGTCCCCCCTCGTGTGGGACCTCGCCCACGTCGGCAACTACGAGGAGCTCTGGGTCCTGCGCGAGGTCGGCGGGATCACCCCGCTGCGCCCGGAGATCGACGACCTCTACGACGCGTTCAAGCACCCCCGGAGCAACCGGCCGGCCCTTCCGCTGCTCGGGCCGGCCGAGGCCAGGCGGTACATCTCGGGGGTCCGTGGCCGGGTCCTCGACGTGCTGGACAAGGTCCAGTTGGACGACCCGGACCCCCTGCTCGCCGGGGGTTTCGTCTTCGGGCTGATCCTCCAGCACGAGCACCAGCACGACGAGACGATGCTCGCCACGCTCCAGCTCTCCAAGGAGCCGGGGCTGGTCCGCGAGGGCGAGCTGCCCCCGGCCCGTTCTCTGAACCTCCGTTCTCTGAACCCCAAAGGCGCGGCCGCCAACCTGGGCCGGGCGGCCCCGGAGGTCCACGTCCCCGGCGGGATCTTCACCATGGGGACCGACACCCTGCCCTGGGCGTACGACAACGAGCGCCCCGCCCACCGCATGTACCTCCCCGGCTACTGGATCGACCGGTTCCCGGTGAGCAACGCCGCCTACGCCGAGTTCATCGCCGCCGGCGGCTACGACGACCCGCGCTGGTGGATGCCCAAGGGGTGGGAGTGGGTCGAGACGACCGGCGTCCATGCCCCGCTCTTCTGGCGGAGGGACGACGACACCTGGTGGCGGACCCGGTTCGGCCGTGAGGAACCCGTCCCCATGGACGAGCCGGTGCAGCACGTGAGTTGGTACGAGGCCGACGCCTACGCCCGCTGGGCGGGGAAACGGCTGCCCACCGAGGCCGAATGGGAGAAGGCCTGCGGCGGGCGCACCTACCCGTGGGGCGACGGCGGCCCCGGACTCGACCCCAGCCTGAACCACGCCAACCTCGGCCACCGCGCCGCCCGCCCGGCGCCGATCGGGGCGTTCCCCGAGGGAGCCAGCCCCTACGGGGCCGAGCAGCTCATCGGCGACGTCTGGGAGTGGACCGACTCGTGGTTCCTGCCCTATCCCGGCTTCCGGAGCTTCCCGTACAAGGAGTACAGCGAGGTCTTCTTCGGGGAGACCTACCGCGTGCTCCGCGGCGGCTCCTGGGCCACCCATCCCACGGCTGTCAGGACGACGTTCCGCAACTGGGACTACCCGATCCGGCGGCAGATCTTCGCAGGGTTCCGCTGCGCCCGCTCGGAGGACTGAATGTGCCGCCACGCGGCGTGGCTGGGCCCGTCCAGGGCACTCTCATCGTTGATCTTCGATTCGGAGTGCGGCCTGCTGCGGCAGTCGTACGCCCCCCGTATGCAGGCCTACGGGAAGGTCAACGCCGACGGCTTCGGGGTGGGGTGGTACGACCCGTCCCGCCCCGAGCCCGTCCGCTACCGCCGGAGCATCCCCATCTGGACCGACGCCAACCTGCCCGGGCTCGCCGAGGTCGCGCGCTCGTCATGCCTGATGGCCGCCGTACGGTCGGCCACCGTCGGCATGCCCGTCGAGGAGACCGCCACCGCCCCTTTCGCCGACGGGCGGTGGCTGCTCAGCCACAACGGCCGGGTCGACCGGGAGGCCCTCCGGCCGCTGGCGTCCGACCCCGAGAGCGCGTGCGACTCCGCGTGGCTCGCCTCCGCCGTGTTCGCACAGCTCCGCACGGGGATGCCGCTCGCCGAGGCGGCGCCCCTCGTCGTGCGTGAGGCGGGGAAGGCCGACCCCGTGGCCCGGCTGAACCTGCTCATCTGCGGTGGCACCGAGATCGCCGCCATCGCTTGGGGCGACACCCTCTTCGCCCATCTCGACGAAGGCGTGCTCGTGGCCAGCGAGCCGCTCGACGACCGCCCAGGCTGGCAGGCCGTACCCGACAGGAACCTTCTGCTCGCATCCCCCGACGGCGTGCTGATCACACCCATCGACTGAGGAGCGACCCATGGCTGTAACCCACGCGGTGACCGATTATCTCGACGGCGACTACCTGCGGCAGGCACTGGAGCAGGATGTGCGCACCGGGCTCACCTCGACGCCCAAGTGGCTGCCCCCGAAGTGGTTCTACGACGCGGTCGGCAGTGAGCTGTTCTCCCAGATCACCCGGCTGGAGGAGTATTACCCGACCAGACGCGAGCTGGCCATCCTCCGCGAGCACGCCGGGGACATCGCCGCCAGGAGCGGCGCCGGCACCCTCGTCGAGCTCGGCTCCGGCACCAGCGAGAAGACCGTTCTGCTGCTCGACGCGCTCACCGCCGCCGGGACGCTGCGGACCTACACGCCCGTCGACGTCGACGCCGTCACCCTGGAGGCCGCCGCCGAACGGCTCGCCGCCCGTTACCCCCGCCTGGCCGTACGGCCAGTCCGCGCGGACTTCGAGCACCACCTGTCGCTGCTGCCGAGAACCGGCCGGAGGATGGTCGCCTTCCTCGGCGGGACCATCGGGAACCTGCCACCCGCCGCCAGAGAGGTGTTCCTGAAGGAACTGCGGTCCACCCTCAAGCCGGGAGACACCCTGCTTCTGGGGACCGACCTGGTGAAGGACCGCTGGCGGCTCGTCGCGGCCTACGACGACACCCTGGGCGTGACGGCCGAGTTCAACCGCAACGTCCTCCGCGTGATCAACCGGGAGCTGGACGCCGACTTCGAACCCGGCACGTTCGAGCACGTCGCCCTCTACGACGAGGACAACGACTGGATCGAGATGCGGCTGCGGGCCACCCGCGCCATGCGCGTCCAAGTCCGCGGCCTCGGCCTGTCGATCTCCTTCGAGCCCGGCGAGGAGATGCGCACCGAGATCAGCGCGAAGTTCCGCGAGGAAGGCGTCCGCGACGAGCTGACCAAGGCCGGCTTCGACGTCGTCCGCTGGTACACGGACCCGGCAGGCGACTTCGCGCTAACACTGGCCTCGCTCCGCTCGGCTGTTTGATTGTGCTCGCTCCGCTCGCGCGGGTTCGGGGAGGGTTTGAGATGGGTCCGGGCGGGGCTGCTGGGGGCGGCCCCGCCCGGGGGGGTGCGGGGGGGGTTACTTCAGCCCGAAGGCGCGGGTGATGCTTTCGGTGGCGCTGTTGCCCGAGACCCTGCCTGTTGACGCCGCGCCATGGGTGCCGCTTGAAACACTCCTTGCCATCCGGACACGTACGAAATGGCGGAGGAAGCGGCGACAGGGGGCAAGGGTGGACCACTCGGACAAGAGACAACGCTTCGAGGAGATCTACCTGGCGCACTTCGCGGATCTCCTCGCCTACGTCCGGCGGCGTACCGAATCCCACGAGGATGCCGCCGACGCCCTCGCCGAGACCTTTACGACTGCCTGGCGCCGCGTCTCCGACATCCAGGACGGCCCGGCGGCCCGCCTCTGGCTGTACGGTGTGGCCCGGCGCGTGCTGGCCAACGGCCGCAGGGCCGAGACCCGCAGGAGCGCCCTCGTGGAGCGGCTCGGCCCACCGCGCACGCCCCATGCCGGCCCGCGCGGGTCTTCCCCCGACGATCGGATTCGCCATGCTCACTCACGCCCGTCCCATGGCCTCCGCCGGCTTTCTCCGGGCCGTTCCCGGGCGCCATCGGGCCTTCACGATCGCGCTCGCGGTCGCCGCCGCGCTCCGGGTCGTGGTCATGCTCGGTTATCCGTCTGCCCGGCTGTACTGGTACGACTCGTTCACCTACCTGGACAACGCCGTCCACCTGGGCCCGGCGCGGGCGTTCCATCCGCTCGGCTACCCGCTGCTGCTGCGGGCCCTGCTGCCGTTCCACAGCGTGGGGGTGGTCGTTGCCGTCCAGCACGCCATGGGGCTGGCGACGGGCGTGGTCATCTATGCGCTGCTGCGCCGTAAGGGGCTGCCTGGCTGGGGCGCTCTCCTTGCCGCCGCGCCGGTGCTGTTCGACGCCTCGTTCCTCAGGCTGGAGCACGCCGTGCTGTCCGACACCCTCTTCATTCTGCTCGTCGTCTCAGCGACAGCCGTGCTGACCTGGTGGCCGGTGCCGTCGGCGCGCGCCGCGACGGTCGCGGGCCTGCTGCTCGCGGGAGCCGCGCTGACCCGGACGATCGCGCTGCCGCTGATCGTGCTCGCCCTGACCGTGCTCGCCGTACGCCGCGTCCCTTGGCGACGCCTCGCCGTGCTGGCCGTGGCCGGGCTGCTGCCGCTGGCCGCTTACGCCGCCTGGTACGGCGAGCGCTATGGGCACTTCACGCTCAGCGGCGCGGACGGGGTGGCGCTGTGGGCCCGCACCATGACCTTCGCGGACTGCGCGGTCATCCGGCCCTCGCCTGAGCTGGCCCCGCTCTGCCCGAACGGGACCGTCCCCGACGCCGCCTCCGAGTATGTCTGGGCGCCCGGGGCCGCGATCAACCGGCTGCCCGGTGACCGGTTCGCCTACAACGACCGGGCTCGGACCTTCGCGTTGTGCGCCATCGCCGCCCAGCCGCTGGACTACCTCCGTGACGTGGCGAAGGACACCGCGCTCGCGTTCGCCTGGACCCCGATCGCCCGCCCCGCGCGGACCGTCCCCGCGTTCGGCTTCGCGCACGGATCCTGGCCGCTTCCCGATGGGCAGCCGCTTGTCGGCCAGGTGAGACGGCAGTATGACCCGGACATCACCGGCATGCGGTCGGTCCGGCCGTACGCCGATCTGCTCGTCGCTTACCAGCAGGTGGCCTAACTGCGCGGACCGGTGCTGGTCGCGATCCTCCTCCTGGGAGCCGCGGGCGCCGTCCTGCGGCCGGGGACGGTGGCGCTGCCATGGGGGGCCGCCGTCACACTGCTGATCGGGCCGGTCGCCGTGCTGGACTTCGACCACCGGTACGTCCTGCCCGTCGTGCCCTTGGCGTGCCTGGCGGCCGGGTTGGCGACCGGGTTTGAAAGGCAGGGCCGGCGGCTGGCCGACGGTAGGGTTTGACGGCGCTCAGTATACGGGCTGGGGACGCCGGGCCACCCGCTCGACACGCTCGGCCTCGTAACCGCGGGTCGGCATCCGCAAGCCGGCGATCTTCTCGGTCTTGAGCCGGTTCATCGAGATCGCGAGCGACGTGCCGTACACGATGTGCCCCAGGGCGAGGATCGCCTGGCGGCCGAACGTGTCCCGGGTCGCCGGCGGAAGGGCGCCCATGCGCGGCACCCAGCCCTGGTAGCTCGCGATGTAGATCGCCAGGCCGTACGCCGCTCCGAGCGGGAGCGGGATCCGCCTGCCGCCCGTCACCAAGCCGAGCGCGGCCCCCGCCGTGCTGCCGAACGCGAAATGGGCGATCGCCCCCAGTGCCCCTTCGCCGGGCTTGGGCCGGTGCTTCTGGCCGGGCAGCGTCACCCGCATGATTCGTTTGGGTGGGAGCGTCCCCATCATGCCGGCTCGGTCTCCCGCCATCATCACCGCGCTCATCACGGCGGTCCCGAGGGCGCCGCCGACTGCGCCGTTCACCAGGTTGCGCATCATGATGGGACCATTCCCTCCCGTCGCGGCGCATGCCCCCCGAGCCCGGCACGTATCGGGTAAACACCTCACCTCGACCTCGACCTCGACTTCGGGGGGGCGGCTCTCATACGAGCTCACCCGAGCTCACACGAGGTCGCGCAGCAGCCGGTCCCAGTCCGAGAGGAAGCGGCCGAGGCCGTAGCGGGCGAGGGCGGCCCCCCGCGCCGCCTTGCCGGCCTGGGCCGCCAGCTCCGGGTCGGCCGCGAAGGCGCCCAGGGCGTCGATCAGCGTGGTGACCTTGGTCGAGACGACGCCCGCCTCCGGCGGCACCGCCTCAACGGCCTCCGTGGTGGCCAGGGCCACGACCGGCATGCCGAGCAGCATGGCCTCGATGAGCGCGAGCCCGAGCGACGTCCATCGATACGGGTGCAGGTAGACCCGCCGGCGGGCGAGCTCGGCGTGCATCGCGCTCTGGGGCGGATCCTCGAAGGTCTCCATCCGGTCCACCACGCCGAGCTTCGCGGGCAGGCCGCCGACCCGCATGCCGTACACGTCGAGAGGAACGGCGGCGGCGAATGCGGGCAGCAGGTCGGTCCCGGCGACCCGCCACCGCCTGATCGGCTCGTTCACTACGACGCCCGCCCTGGGCAGCTCGCCGGTGTAGAGGCAGCCGGGGTCGACGACGCCGTGCTCGATGACCCGGGCCGGCGCCCGTCCCGAGTCCCAGAACAGCTCGTTGAAGTGCGTCACGTGGACGAGGGGGATGTCGTCCCGGTCGGCCAGGTGATGCCGGGTCTTGGGCACGTCCCCGGCCGGGGTGTTGTGCTCCACGTAGACCCCGGGCACGTCGCGCCCAAGCCAGTGCCGTGCGAGCTCGATCTCGTGGGGCCGCTGGTAGACGACCACGTCCACATCCTCGCCGGACAACAGGTCGTGGGGCACCTCGCGCACGTTCGCCGGCCACGGGTAGGTCCGCGCCCGCCCCCGCCCGTCGGGGCCGCGGTCGGGTGTGAGGGGCACAAGGTAGTCGTGGCCCCCCTGCACGAACGAGGTGGTCCACGAGCCGTGCACGTGCCAGACCAGGATTCTCATCGGATCACCGCTCCCCGTATTTCCATCTCCCCGTGACCTCTGTCCTCGTTCGGCGGCCTTATGCCGTGATCGTGTCGGCTCGTGTCGGCTCGTATCGGCTCGCGTCAGCCCGTGTCGGCTCGTGTCGGCTCGTCTCGGCGAGGGGCGATCAGCCGGTCGACCGCGGCGGCGAGGTCCGGCGCCACCTCCGGAGCGGCCGCCACCTCGGCGGGCAGCGTCACCGGAGTCGGCACGAGGATGCCACGCGCCCCGGCGGCGCGCGCGGCCTCGATGTCGCGGCCGATGTCCCCGATCACCACGCAGTCGCGGGGGCTCACGCCGAGGGCCGCCGCGGCCCGGAGAATCAGTCCGGGAGCCGGTTTGCGGCAGTCGCAGCCGTCCGCGTCGTCGTGGGGGCACACGGCCCAGACGTCGAAACGGCCGAGCAGCTCCTCGACGCGGGCGTTCACCTCGGTCAGGGCGGCTGGGCTGATGAGCCCCTTCGCGACGCCCGACTGGTTGCTGACCACGCCTACCGGCACGCCTGCCCGGCGGAGCCGGTCCAGCGCCGCCCGTGCGCCCGGCACCGCCTCCACCTCGCCGGGGTCCGCGTTGTACGGAACGTCGTGGATCAACGTTCCGTCACGGTCGAACAGCACGGCGGCGGGCCAGGCCGGGCGGTCGATGTGGCGTGACACGGCACCTCCCTGACGCCTTCCCGGATCGTGCCTTTTCGCTTCGCCCGGCTACCCGCCCGGTATGAGGGCAAACGCCGTGGTTGATTACCTAGCGTGACGATCGTTGAGAACGCGCCCTATTCACGTTGACTTCTCCGCAAAAGAGCGTTTAGAAGCGCTTCTCTCGGTAACCAGACACCCACGTGCAACGGAGGTAAACCGATGCGATTTCTGGGGATAAACGCAATATTTCATGATCCAGCTGCTGCGTTGGTTGTGGACGGCGAGGTGGTCGCCGCCGCCGAGGAGGAGCGGTTCAGCCGCCGTAAGCACGGCAAGCGCCCGGTGCCCTTCTCGGCCTGGGAACTGCCCGAGTTGGCCGCCGCGTGGTGTCTCGAGCAGGCGGGGCTGCGGCCCGAGGATCTTGACGCCGTCGCCTACTCCTACGACCCCGAGCTGGTGCGGCCCGGTCAGGAGGGGCTCGACGAGCGCTGGGAGGAACTGCGCACCACCTACGCCAGGCGTGCGCCCAACTTCCTCGCCACCGCGCTTCCCGGGCTCGACTCCGCCCAGGTGCGGTACGTGCCGCACCACATCGCCCACGCGGCGTCGGCCGGCCTGGCCGCGCCGTACCGCGAGTCGGCCGTGCTGGTCTGCGACGGGCGCGGGGAGTCGGTGTCGCACCTGGCCGGGCACTACCGCGACGGCGAGCTGACCGTCCTGGCCGGCCAGAGCCTGCCGCACTCGCTGGGCCTCATGTACGAGGAGGTCACCCAGCACCTGGGCTTCCTCAGATCCAGCGACGAATACAAGGTCATGGCCCTGGCGTCGTACGGCGAGCCGCGATTCCTGAGGGAGCTGCGCGAGCTGGTCTACCCGACCGGGGACGGGGGCTTCCGCGTCGAGCCCGTCGACTGGAGCGTTTACGCCAAGGCCCTGGCCAAGGGGGAGCGGTGGACGGCCGACCACGCAGACCTCGCGGCGAGCGTGCAGGTCCGCCTGGAAGAGGTCCTGCTGGACCTCGCGCGCTGGCTGCACGGGCGTACGGCCGCGCGCTACCTCACGATGGCCGGAGGAGTGGCGCTGAACTGCGTCGCCAACACGCGGCTGCTGGTCGAGGGCCCCTTCGAGGACATCTGGGTCCAGCCCGCCGCCGGGGACTCGGGCACCGCGCTCGGCGGCGCTCTGCACCTGGCCCACGCCCACGGCGACACGGTCGCCCCCATGCCCGGCGCCGACCTCGGTCGTGGCTGGAACGACGAGGAACTGGCCGCGTGGCTCGACGTCGCGCGCGTGCCGTACGAGCGGCCCGCCGACCTGGCCGCCACCGTCGCCGCGGAGCTGGCCGACGACCGCATCGTGGCCTGGTTCCAGGGGCGCAGCGAGTATGGCCCGCGGGCCCTCGGCCGCCGTTCGCTACTCGCCCATCCCGGCAGGCCGGCCAACACCGAGCGGCTGAACGACGTGAAGGGCCGCGAGCAGTTCCGCCCGATCGCGCCGATGGTGCTCGCCGAGCGGGCACCCGAGATCTTCGAGCGCGGGCCCATGTCGAGCCCGTACATGCTGTTCGTCCACGACGTACGGCCCGGCTGGCGCGACCGCATCCCCGCCGTCGTCCACGTGGACGGCACGGCCAGGGTCCAGACCGTCGAGCGCGGCCGGGATCCCCTGCTGGCGCGGATGCTTGAGGAGTTCGAGGCCCGGACCGGGCTGCCCGTCGTGGTCAACACGAGCCTCAACACGGCCGGCCGTCCCATGGTGGACGACCCCCGGGACGCCCTGGAGTGCTTCGGCTCCGCCCCCGTGGATGTCCTGGTGCTCGGGCCGTACGTGGTCCGCCGAGGGGCGGTGTTCGCCGGATGACGAACGGCATGACGGCGAACAGCCCCGCGGCGTACGGCCTCGCAACGAGCGGCGCGGCGGCCCGGTCCCGGCCGGATCTCGCGTCCCAGGTCCGGGAGTTCACGCCTGCGGGGCTGTTCACCGTGGTGATTCCGACCGTTGGCCGCCCGAGCCTGGCGGCGACGATCGCCGCCATCGGCGCGGGACCCGAGATCGTGGTGGTGGACGACAGGCCGGGGCATTCTTCCGGGCTGTCGCCGCTGGCCGTCCCGGAGGGCGTGCGCGTGCTGCGCTCAGGCGGCCGCGGGCCCGCCGCCGCCCGCAATGCCGGATGGAGAGCGGCGACGACTCCGTGGATCGCGTTCCTGGACGACGACGTCGTGCCCGGCCCCGGATGGGCGGAAGCCGTCATGGCGGATCTCGCGAGCCTGCCCGAGCAGGTCGGCGGCAGCCAGGGCCGCCTGGAGGTCCCCCTGCCGGCCGGCCGCCGGCCCACCGACGCCGAGCGCAACACGGCGGGCCTCGCCGGGGCCCAGTGGATCACCGCGGACATGGCCTACCGGCGGACGGCGCTGGAGGCCACGGGCGGCTTCGACGAACGGTTCACCGGCGCCTACCGGGAGGACGGCGATCTCGCCTTACGCGTCGAGCGCGAGGGATTCTCGCTCGTGAGAGGGCGGCGGGTCACTCGCCACCCGGTCCGCGACGACGGGTTCTGGTCGAGCGTCCGATTTCAGCGGGGCAACGCCGCCGACGCGCTGATGCGCGACCTGCACGGCCCCGGCTGGCGTGCCCTGATCGGCGGCCATCCCGGCCGCCTCAGGCGGCATGCCCTCACCACGGCCACCGGCCTCCTCGCGATCGCTCTTTCCCGGAGACGGGCGGCTGCGGGGGCGGCGGGTCTCGTGTGGCTCGGCCTCACCGCGGAGTTCGCCTGGGCGCGGATCGCCCCGGGGCCGCGTACGCCGGAAGAGGTCGCCCGCATGGCCGTCACGAGCATCGTCATCCCACCGGTCGCGTGCGCCCAACGGCTCCGCGGCGAAGCCCGCGTGCTGGCCGATCGGTTTCGGAGCCACGCGAGCACCGGGCGGGGGCGCCTGTGATCGGGACCGTGCTGGTGGTGCGACCCGACAACGCGGGCGACGTCCTGCTCGCCGGCCCGGCGATCCGTGCCGTGGCCGCGCGGGCGAGGGAGGTCGTGCTCCTGGCCGGGCCGCACGGGCGCGCCGCCGCCGAGTTGCTTCCCGGCGTGGACCGGGTGCTGCAGTGGCGGACGCCGTGGATCGACCCCGAGCCCGTTCCGGTGACGAACACGCATGCCGCAGGGCTGATCCAGGACGTGCGCGAGATCGCCCCGGACATGGCGCTGATCCTCACCTCGTTCCACCAGTCGGCCCTGCCGATGGCGCTGCTGCTGCGGCTGGCGGGGACGCCGAGGATCGCGGCGATCAGCGCCGACTACCCGGGGTCGCTCCTCGATCTGCGCCACGTCGTGGACGAGACCGTGGACGTCCCCGAGGCCGAACGGATGCTCGGCCTCGCCTGCGCCGCCGGATTCGAGCTTCCCCCGGGCGACGACGGGGCGCTGGCCGTACGGCGGCCGCTTCCGGACATGGAGCACCTGACCGGGCAGCCCGGCTACGTGGTGGTGCACCCGGGGACCACCGCCCCCGCGCGGGCCTGGCAGCCGGACCACTGGGCCGCCGCCGTCGGCGACCTCGCCGCGGCGGGCGAGCGGGTCGTCGTCACGGGCAGCCCGGGCGAGCGCGGGCTCACCGCCCGAGTGGCCGGATCGCACGCGGCCGACCTGGGCGGGGCGACGACCTTCGCGGAGCTGGCCGCGGTGCTCGCGGGAGCGTCCGCCGTCGTGGTCGCCAACACCGGCCCGGCGCATCTCGCGGCGGCGGTGGGCACTCCGGTGGTCAGCCTGTTCGCCCCCGTCGTGCCCGCCGCGCGCTGGGCGCCGTACCGCGTGCCGTCCGTGCTCCTGGGCGATCAGGACGCGCCATGCCGGGGGACCAGGGCGAGGATCTGCCCGGTTCCCGGCCACCCCTGCCTGTCTTCGGTCACCGGTGAACAGGTCGTCGAAGCGGTCCGCCGCCTCGCCGTCGTGAGGGAGGGAGTTCCATGAGGATCGCTCTGATATCGGAGCACGCGAGCCCGCTGGCGGCCCTCGGCGGCGTTGACGCGGGCGGGCAGAACGTGTACGTCGCGGCGCTCGCGGTCGCGCTGGCCCAGCGGGGCAACGAGGTCACCGTTCACACCAGGCGGACCAGCGAGGACCAGCCGGACACCGTCGCCATGGCGCCCGGCGTGACGGTGGACCACGTGCCCGCCGGGCCCGCGGAGCCGCTGCCCAAGGACGAGCTCCTGCCGTACATGCCGGCCTTCGCCGAGCACCTCGCGCGGAGATGGGCGGAGAGCAGGCCGGAGGTCGCGCACGCGCACTTCTGGATGAGCGGGCTGGCCACGCTGATGGCGGCCGAGGACCTCGGCATCCCGGTGGTGCAGACGTTCCACGCGCTCGGCACGGTCAAGCGGCGCTGGCAGGGCACGTCGGACACCAGCCCGCCGACGCGGATCGCCATCGAGCGCGACGTGGGACGGCGGGTGGACGCGGTCATCGCCACCTGCTCCGACGAGGTGAAGGAGCTCGCGGCGATGGGCGTGTCCAGCGACCGCGTCGCCGTCGTGCCGTGCGGTGTGGACCTCGACCTGTTCCGCCCCGACGGCCCGGCGGCGCCCCGGGGCAGCCGGCCGCGTGTGCTCAGCATCGGCCGGATGGTGCCCCGCAAGGGCGTCGACACGGTCGTCCGCGCGATGCGCCAGATCCCGGACGCCGAGCTCGTCATCGCGGGCGGCGCGCCCGGCGACGAGGAGGTCGTACGGCTGCGCACGCTGGCGACGGGCTACGGCCTGGGTGGCCGGGTGCGGCTGATCGGCAGCGTGGGCCGGACCGAGGTGCCCGCCCTGATGCGGTCCGCCGACGTGCTGGCGACCGTGCCGTGGTACGAGCCGTTCGGCATGGTGCCCCTCGAAGCCCTGGCCTGCGGCGTGCCGGTGATCGCGTCGGCCGTCGGCGGCCACCTCGACACGGTCGCCGGGTGCGGGCTGCTCGTCCCGCCCCGTAAGCCGCGCGCCCTGTCGCGGGCGCTCCGCGACGTCCTGGCCCGGCCGGACCTGCGGGCCGCGCTGTCGGCGGCGGGCGTGCGCAGAGCCCGTGCCAGGTACGGCTGGCCGAGGGTGGCGGCCCAGACCGAGTCCGTCTACCGAAATCTGGCGCGCGGCCGGCTCGACCGGCTCGCCGCGGCGGGAGGCTGAGCCATGCATCCTCATCTCGCCCGGCTGAGCACCGCCCTGGCGGCGGTGGACCCGGACACGCCCAGGATCTACGCGTGGGGCCTCAAGCTGGCCGCCGTGCTGACCGGCGGCGGACGGCTGCTGGCCTGCGGCAACGGCGGCTCGGCCGCGGAGGCGCAGCACCTGACGGCCGAGCTGGTGGGACGCTACCGCGCCAACAGGCGGCCCTACGCGGCGATCCCGTTACACGCCGACACCTCGGCGGTGACCGCGATCGGCAACGACTTCGGCATGGACGAGGTGTACGCCAGGCAGGTGCGCGCCCACGGCCGCCCGGGGGACGTGCTCATCTGCTTATCGACCAGCGGAGCAAGCCCCAACGTGACGGCGGCGGCCGAGGCCGCGCGCGAGTGCGGGCTCACGACGTGGGCGCTGACCGGTCCCGCGCCCAACCCGCTGGCCGACCTCTGCGACGAGGTCCTCGCCGTGCCCGTCGGGGACACGGCCACCGTGCAGGAGGTGCACCTCACGGTCATCCACATGCTCTGCGACGTGATCGAGGAGGCCTGCGCGTGACCGGACCCGTCGTCGTTCTGGGGGACTCGCTGCTCGACGTCGACGTCGAGGGCGACGCGAGCCGCCTGTGCCCGGACGCTCCCGTGCCCGTGGTCGAGGGCCGAGCCGAACACCACCGGCCGGGAGGCGCGGGCCTCGCCGCGCTGCTCGCCGCGCGTGACGGCACCGAGGTGGTCCTGATCACCGCGATCGGCGACGACCCGTCCGGCCGCCTCCTGGAGAGTCTGCTCTCGACGTCCGTCGAGGTGGTACGGCTGCCGCTACGGGGCACCACCGTCCGCAAGACGCGGATCCGCGCGAGGGGGCAGACCCTGCTCAGGATCGACACCGGAGACGGCCGCCCCGACGGCTCGGCGATGGCGCGGGCCGTCGCCGTCCTGAGGAGCGCGAGAGCGATCCTGGTGGCCGACTACGGCGGCGGCGTGGCCGAGCCGTACCTCTCCCATCTCGAGGCCCATATCGGGGCCCATATCGGGTCAGGACTGCGGGCGCCCGTGGTCTGGGACCCGCATCCGCGCGGCTCGCTGCTCGTGCCGGGCTGCGCGCTCGTCACGCCCAGCGAGGCGGAGGCCCGGCTGCTGTGCGCCGAGCCGTACACGACGCCGGACCGGGCCGCCCGCAGCCTGGTCCGCGACCTCGGCGCCGAGGCCGTGGCCGTCACGCTGGGGGAGCGCGGCGCGGTGCTGGCGTTCCGCGGCGGCCGTTTCGTCCGGATGCCGCCGCCCGGGGTGGCCGTCGGCCGGGACGCGTGCGGCGCGGGGGACAGGTTCGCCGCGGCGGCGGCGGTCGCCCTGGCCGACGGCGCGTCCACCGAGGACGCGGTCGTGACGGCGGTCGGCGAGGCCACCCGGTTCGTCGAGGAAGGCGGTGCGGCGGCGATCCGCCTGGCCGCGCCGGAGGCACGGACCGCGGCCCCGGCGGGGGGCTCAGTGGGGGTCCCGGCGGTGGGTTCAGCGGGGGTTCCGGTGGGGGGCTCAGCCTTCGAGGTGGCCGCCGCCGTCCGGGCCGCGGGCGGACGGCTCATCGCCACGGGAGGCTGCTTCGACCTGCTCCACGCCGGGCACGTGAGCCTGCTCCGCAGGGCGAGGGCGCTCGGCGACGCGCTGATCGTCTGCCTGAACAGCGACGACTCGATTCGCCGCCTGAAGGGGCCGGCCCGCCCGGTCGTCGGCGAGCGCGACCGCGTGGAGGTGCTGCGCGCGCTCGGCTGCGTGGACGCCGTGACGGTCTTCGACGAGGACACCCCGTCCGGGTTGATCGAGCGTCTCGGCCCCGACGTGTGGGTGAAGGGCGGCGACTACACCGGCCGGGCGATGCCCGAGGCCGAGGCCGTCCGCCGGGCGGGTGGCGAGATCGTCATCCTTCCGAGCGTGCCGGGCTATTCGACTACCGGACTCATCGCCGCCGTCCAGGCGGCCTCATGAGCCGGCGACTCGTGCGCAGTGACTCGTGAGCAGCGACTCCTGAACCGGCAATCCGTCGACAACGCGAGAGGAGACACCACATGGTCGGGAACATCCTGATCACCGGAGGCGCGTCCGGCCTCGGCCGGGCCACCGCCGCCGCGGTCGCCAAGGCGGGGGGACGGCCCCTTCTGATCGACGTCAACGCGCCCGACGGCGACGCGGACCACATCCCGGCCGACCTGTCCGACCGGGAGCAGGCCGAGCGGGCGGTCCGCGAGCTGGCCGGGCGGGCGGGCGGCCTCGACGGCGTCGTGACGGCCGCAGGCATCGACGCCTGCGGGCGGCTGGAGGACGTCCCCGCCGACGCCTGGGACCGGGTGATCCAGGTCAACCTGCTCGGCACCGCCTCCGTGGTCCGCGCGGCCCTGCCGTACCTGCGGGAATCGCGGGGCAAGGTCGTGACCTGCGCCTCCACCCTGGGCATCCGGGCCGTGAGCGACGCGACGGCGTACTGCGCCGCCAAGTTCGGCGTGGTCGGCTTCACCCGGGCGCTCGCCGCCGAGCTTGCCGGCCAGGTCGGAGTGACGCTCCTCATCCCGGGCGGCATGCACACGAACTTCTTCGAGGGACGTGACGAGCAGTACAAGCCGGGGCCGGACGCCCGGCTCAACCAACCCGAGGACGTCGCCGCGACGATCGTCTTCGCGCTGAGCCAGCCCCAGGGGTGTGAGGTCAGGGAGCTCGTCGTCTGCCCATCCACGGAGACCTCATGGCCCTAGAAAGGCCGGTGCTGCTCGTTCTCCGCGGGCTCGGGCTGGGCGACCTGCTGACCGGGGTTCCGGCGCTGCGGGCGCTGCGCCGGGCCCACCCGGACCACCGGATCGTGCTGGCCACACCCGCCCATCTGGCCGGGCTGCTGCCTCTGATCGACGCGGTGGACGAGCTGCTCGACGTGTCCGGCCCGGGACCGGTGCCGTTTTCGACGCCCGACGTGGCGGTCAACCTGCACGGGAGCGGCCCGCAGAGCATCATGGCCCTGCGCCGCACCCGCCCGGGGCGGCTGCTCACCCACGCGCACTCCGCCGTGCCCGGCGCGGACGGCCCGCCGTGGCCCGCGAACGTGCACCAGGTGCGCCGGTGGTGCGCCCTGCTCGAGTGGTACGGCATCGCCGCGGACCCCGACGACCTGCGTCTGCGCGACCCCGGCAGGGAGAGCCCCAGCCCGTACGGCGGGGCCGAGGTGGTCGTCCATCCGGGGGCCGCCTCCGAGGCCAGACGGTGGCCTCCGGACCGGTTCGCCCGGGTGGCCGCCGAGCTGAGCCGCCTCGGCCACCGGGTGGTGATCACGGGTACCCCGGCCGAGGGCGCGCTGGCGCGTCAGACAGCCGCGCTCGCCGGCCTACCGGACGCGTGCGTGCTCGCCGGGCGGACCGACCTGCCCGGCCTCGCTGCGCTGGTCGCCCGCGCCGCGCTGGTGATCTGCGGCGACACCGGAATGTCCCACCTGGCCACCGGGCTCGGCACGCCGTCGGTCGTGCTCTGCGGGCCGGTGTCGCCCGCGCTCTGGGGGCCGCCGCCCAGCCCCCGTCATGTCGCGCTCTGGACGGGGCGGTCAGGCGACCCCCACGGCGACCGGCCCGATCCGGGACTGCTCGACATCGACGTCCCGGAGGTTCTCGACGTGGCCCGCGGGCTGCTGGAGGTGAGTGTGCGGTGAACGGTCTTCGCGTGGTGGTCACCGGCGGCGCCGGGTTCCTCGGCTCGTACCTGTGCGAGCGGCTCATCGACCGCGGCGCCGAGGTGATCTGCATGGACAACTTCCTCACCGGGTCGCCCCGCAACGTCGAGCACCTGATCGGCCGGCCGGCCTTCCGGCTGCTGGAGTGCGACCTCACCGGATTCGTACACGTGCCGGGGCAGGTCGACCTGGTGCTCCACTTCGCGTCGGCCGCCTCGCCGGTCGACTACCTGCGGCACCCGATCGAGACGCTGAAGGTGGGCAGCATCGGCACGCTGCACGCCCTCGGGCTCGCCAAGGAGAAGGGCGCGCGTTTCGTCCTCGCCTCCACCAGCGAGGTGTACGGCGACCCGCTGGAGCACCCGCAGCGGGAGAGCTACTGGGGCAACGTCAACCCGGTCGGGCCGCGCAGCGTCTACGACGAGGCCAAGCGCTTCGCCGAGTCGCTCACCACGGCATACCGCAACTCACATGGCACGGACACGGGCATCGTGCGGATCTTCAACACGTACGGCCCGCGGATGCGGCCGCAGGACGGCCGTGCCATTCCGACGTTCATCCGGCAGGCCCTCACCGGGGAGCCCATCACGGTCGCGGGGGACGGCAGCCAGACCCGGTCGATCTGCTACGTCGCCGACACCGTCGAGGGCGTCCTCGCCCTGGCGGAGAGCGACTTCGAGGGACCGGTCAACATCGGCAACCCCACGGAGATGTCCATGATCGAGCTGGCCGAGACGATCCGCCGCCTGGCCGGCTCGTCGTCTCCCATCACGTTCGTCGAGCGGCCCGTCGACGACCCGGCGGTCCGGCGGCCGGACGCGTCCCTCGCCGCCGAGCGGCTGGGCTGGCGGCCCCGCGTGGACCCCGTCAGTGGGCTCCGCCGCACCATCGCCTGGTTCGAGGAGGAGCTCGGCACGGCCGACGGCTCGCCGTACCGCGCGGTCGTTTCCTAGTCCGATACCTCGCCGCTGCTGGCCCGATACCTCGCCGCGCGGTTCTCGCGATCTGGGCCGGGGCACTGACCTGCTCATAACCGGCCTGCACACGGGGGTGTGGACCATGACGTCGCTCACCGTCCTCGCGGGTCCGGCGAGCCCGGCCGACCTCGCCGCGGCCCGGATGCAGATGGCGCTGTCCCTGGGCTGGCACATCGTGCTGGCCTGTCTGGGCGTCGGCATGCCCGCCCTGCTCCTGTTCGCGGAGTGGCGGGCCGTACGGACCGGAGACGAGGACTTCCACCGCCTGGCCAGGCGGTGGGCCAAGGCGGTCGGCGTGCTGTTCGCCGTCGGGGCCGTCTCGGGCACGATTCTCAGCTTCGAGATGGGCCTCCTGTGGCCGGGGCTCATGGGCCTCTACGGCGAGGTCGTCGGGCTGCCGTTCGCGCTGGAGGGCATCGCCTTCTTCATTGAGGCCATCTTCCTCGGCATATGGCTCTACGCCTGGGGCAGGCTGTCTCCCCGCGCCCATCTCCTCAGCGGCGTGCCGATCCTCGTGGCCGGTGTGGCCTCGGCGTTCTTCATCGTCTCGGCCAACGCGTGGATGAACCAGCCGCGCGGCTTCGACCTGGAGAACGGGCGCGTCACCCATGTCTCGCCGTGGGCCGCGATGTTCAACCCCGCCACGCCGCCGCAGACCCTGCACATGATCCTCGCCGCGTTCATGGTGGCCGGGTTCGGCACCGCGGGGGTGTACGCGGTGGCCCTGCTGCGGGGCCGCCGCGACCGCTACCACCGGCTCGGGTTCCTCGTCCCGTTCACGCTCGCGGCGATCATCACCCCGGTGCAGATCGTGGCGGGCGACTACGCCGCGCGGTTCCTGTCCGAATATCAGCCGACCAAGCTGGCCGCGTTCGAAGGGCTCTACCGGACCGGCCCGAACGCGCCGCTGAGCCTCGGCGGGTTCTACATGGACGACCGGATGCGGTACGCCGTGGAGATCCCCAGCGCGCTGTCCCTGCTGGTGGGCTACCGTCCGGACGCGGTCGTCCAGGGTCTGGACCGCACGCCCCCCGGGGACCGGCCGCCGGTCACGGCCGTCCACTGGGCGTTCGAGATCATGGTGGGCATCGGGTTCCTCCTCCTGCTGCTGTCGGCGTGGCTGGCGTGGAGCTGGTGGCGGCGGCGCGACCTGCCCCGCACACCGTGGTTCCTGCGGCTCGCGGCGATCGCCGGGGTGCTCGCCGTGGTGGCGGTCGAGGCCGGCTGGACGGCGACCGAGGTCGGCCGGCAGCCCTGGGTCGTGTACGGCAGGCTGCGGACGTTCCAGGCGGTCAACCCCGTGCCGGGCCTGTGGGCCGGGTTCGTGGTCGTCTCCCTCGTCTACGTGGTGCTCACGGTGGCCACCGTCTACGTGCTCCGGCACATGACCCGGGGCAGGCAGGTCGCCCCCCAGGAACCGGCGGTGACGTGATGGACGCGGCGCAGGCTCTGCTCGCCGCCATATGGGTGGGGCTCACGCTCTACGCGCTGCTGGGCGGGGCAGACTTCGGCGGCGGCGTCTGGGACCTGCTGGCCGGGCGCAGCGGTACCGGCATGCCGCAGAGGCGGCTCATCGAGCACTCGATCGGGCCGGTCTGGGAGGCCAACCACGTTTGGCTGATCTTCGTGCTCGTGGTCCTGTGGACCGGCTTCCCGCTGGTGTTCGCCTCGGTGATGTCCACCCTCTACATCCCGCTCACGCTGGCCGCGCTCGGCATCATCGCGCGGGGGGCCGCCTTCGCCTTCCGCAAGACCAGCACGGAGCTGTGGCAGCAGCGGCTCTTCGGCGGCGCCTTCGCACTGTCGTCGGTCTTCACGCCCTTCTTTCTGGGCACGGTCGCCGGGGGCATCGCCTCGGGGCGTGTCCCGCCCGGCCTGGCCGCCGGAGACCTGGTGAGGAGCTGGGTCAACCCGACGTCCTTGCTCGGCGGTGTGCTCGCCGTGGGCGTCTGCGCCTATCTCGCGGCGACCTACCTGTGCGACGACGCCGTGCGGGCCCGGTTGCCGGAGACGGCCGAGGGGTTCCGCCGGAGGGCGCTCACCACGGCCGTCGTGGTCGGCGCCGTCGCGCTCGGCGGCATCGCCGTGCTGCGCTGGGACGCTCCGCTGCTCTTCCGCGGACTGACCGGCCGGGCGCTGCCGCTCGTCGCCGCCAGCGCCGTTCTCGGGCTCGTCTCCATCGCGCTGCTCTGGTGGCGGCGCTACCTGCTCGTGCGCGCCACCGCCGTACTGGCCGTCGCCGCCGTCATGTGGGGCTGGCCGGTCGCCCAGTATCCGGCCATGCTGCCGCCCTCGCTCACCTACCTGGACGCCGCCGCGCAGCCCGTGGTGCTCACGACGACCCTCGCCGTGGCGGCGGTCGGGGCGCTGCTCGTCCTGCCGTCCATCGCCTGGCTGTTCCTCCTCCAGCGCCGCGTGCCGTACGAGCCGGAATCACCCGGCTGACGATCGGTGGGCGCCTACGGGTTCATCGCGTTCCGGGTCTCTTCGCGGAGGGCGCGGCGGGCTGCCAGGAGGAGGGCGATCATGCCGAGGACGAGGACCGTCTGGCCGAGGCCCAGGACGTGCGGGTGAGGGGTGATCGCCTCCGTTGGTACCTCTCCCGCCTGAGAACCGAACCGGTCTCCGAGGACATCTGCGTGAGCGCGATCGACCTGCTCCGCGCCGCTCAACTGCACGGCCAGAAGTACGCGATCGACGCCGTTGTGGCGTTCAACTGCTCGGTGGTGGTCCAGAGGGGAGGTGGGGATGGCATGCTGGACGGACGGCGATCACGAGGAGATCAGCGATGACCCGCCCTCTCGGCACGCAGCCCGCGCCCCGGCGTACTCCTCTCAGCGCGGAGGAGAGGATTCGCGCCGAAGCGGGCTTCGTTCCTCTTGTCGCGGAGCACCTCGCCGCCAACGGGCGGTTCAGGGTGAGCGCCGACACCCCGGAGATGGTGGAGCTGTTCCAGGCGGTCGCCCGCAGGGTGGGTGACATGCTCGGGCGCCCTGTGGTCAGCTACGCCAACGGCAGGTACATAGTGATCACCTTCGGCCCGGAGGAGGCCCCCGGCCTCAGCGGCTGAGGCGCCCGCTCAGCGCAGGAGTGACTGAAGGCCGCCGTGGCCGATCCGGGCTCGGAGCGCTGTCAGGAGACGTGAGGGGCGACGATCCTTGACGCCTCGTCCACGATCTCGTCCAGATGGCTTCCGTGTGCGCCATGCCAGTAGACGTGTCCGCAGGTGAGGCAGCGGGCGAACGTGTCATAGCTGCGCCGGGTCCCCGGCAGCAGGAGCTCCTCGACCTCGGTCTTCCCGACCGGGGACAGCACGCCGTTGCATGCCGTACACCTGGTCCAGGGGGCGAGCGGCGGGGCGAAGCGGTCGAGCACGTCGCGGAACTGGTCGTCGGGGCGCGCGCCCCGGACGTAGGCGCCGAGCCAGAGTCCCCTGCGGCGCAGGAGCCCGCGATCCTGGGTCAGCAGGACCCTCTCCTCGGCGTTCGCCTGCCCGATCAGCGCGTCGTCGTCGAGGTCGTTGCGATAGGCCACGTCGACGCCGACGAGGCGCAGTCGCCGGGCAAGCGTGCCGAGATGGACATCGAGGACGAACCGAGACGACGGGACCTGCTGCGGCCTTCGCACCGCCAGCACGCGGATGAGGTCTGCCGTCAGAGGACGGTACGACGGCGTGACCGGCCGGCCGTCCACAAGGAGCGATCCGACCTCCGGGAGCGGGACACCGGCCGACTCGACCACGTGCCCGAGCGACGACGTGCCGTCATAGGGGACACGCAGATCGGCATGCCGGTCGCGGGGCGGCAGGAACAGCCACAACTCCGCCGCGAAGCGTACGCACAACTCGTGCCTGTCCACCCGTCCAGCATGCCAGCAGCCGCACATGGCCGGCAGCGGAGACCCGGTACGCGCAACCGTCTGAGCCGTAGGTGTCCAAAGGTCAAGGCCCCCCGCCCGACCGTCGCCGGGGGGCGAGGGCCGGGCGGGGCCGTACCGATGATTACGTGCGGGAGAGAGCCTGGGTCAGGCGTGCGTGGCTGTGGCCGTGCGTGCCTGGAGGGTCGTCAGCAGGCCGACGACGACCGTGACGGCGCCTGCGATCCACGCGGTCCACGCGGCCGACGAGTGACCGTCGAAGTCGAACGCCCACGGCGACACGAACAGCAGCGCCCCGAACGCGGCGGTGACCCAGGAGCTGGCGCCCCCGGCGCCGAGGATCGCCCACAGGGCGGACACGACGAGGAGCGCCCCGAGGATGAGCAGCGGCAGGTTGGCCGCGTTGACGTCACCGGCCCAGAAGAACGGCGCGAGCACCGCGACCAGGCCCGCGAGCAGGGCGACGACGTCGGACAACGATCTCGTGAGATCCATCGGTGCCTCCGGACATAGGGAGAGGTGACCTTTGGTCTCGACGGTCGGCCTGATTGACCGCCCGGTCAACATTCCAATCCGTCAGGGTTGCCTAACCGAGCGTCATCGCGAGTGGTGAGTGGCATCCCCGCAGCCCACGCCGAGCGGGACGGATTCGCAGTCCTTCGGGGCATGGCCGGCGAGCTGAGCCGGATGATGCCGCTGGCCCCGCTGTTGTCGGCGCGGAGTCCGCCGAGGCGCTGCGGACGCTCGTGCACGATCTGGGGCCTACCCGCTGGTGTGGATGCCGCCCGGGGCCGGCGTGATCCCCGGGCGCGTCAGCGGAAGACCAGGAGGCGGATCGCCTGGTCGACGGGGACGCCTCCGCCGATGAGCTCCAGGACGCGGTGCCGGGTCTCCGGCGTGTCGAGCAGGGCGGCGATCACGGCCGCGACGTCCTCGCGGGGCACCTCGCCACGGGGGAGCGGAGGGTCGGCCAGGGTGACGAGCCCCGACCCCGGCTCGTCGGTCAGCCGCCCGGGGCGCAGGATCGTCCAGTTCAGCGCGCGCGAGCGAAGGTCCTCCTCGGCGGCGGTCTTCGCGGTGATGTAGGCCGCCCAGACCTCGTCGGTTCCGGGCCGGGGCGGGGAGCCCGCGCCCATGGAGGAGATCTGGACGAAGCGCGGCACCCCGGCCCGCTCGGCCGCGTCGGCCAGCAGGACCGACGCCCCCTGGTCGACGGTGTACTTACGGGCCGCCCCGCTGCCGGCTCCGGCGCCGGCGGCGAACACCACGGCACCCGCCCCGACGAGGATCTCCGCCACCTCGCCGGCCGAGGCCCGCTCCAGGTCGCACAGCACGGCCTCCGCGCCGGTCGCCCGGACGTCCGCCTCATGGTCCGGGTTGCGGACCAGGCCGACCGGCTGGTCACCCCGCTCCGCGAGCAGCCTTTCCAGCAGAAGAGCGATCTTGCCGTGCCCGCCCGCGATCACCACGCGCATGTGGCCTCACCCCCGCTGACGATCCTTCCACTTCTCCGTACCGCCCCCCTCAAGCTCACCTTATGTGATAGTCATGTAACGGTAAGTGATCGCAATCTGTCTGTGAGGATGGTTCATGCTCGTCTGCGTACTCGCTGTGACCGCGGCGATCGGCCTGGTGGCCCTGGCCGCTTTCCTGTTCCGGAAACTGAACTGCGGCACCGACGACCGTGAGCCCCGTGGCGCCTCCGCCGGGCACTCGGGAGCGATGCTGTCCTCCCTGTTCCTGCTGGTCTTCGCCATCGCGATCGTCGTTCCGTGGACGACGGCCGATTCCGCCCGGCAGAACACCTACGCCGAGGGCCAGGCGGCCGTCGAGACCTACTGGTCGGCGGCCGAGCTTCCCGCCCCCGCCGGCGGCGAGGTGCAGAGGGAGCTCCGCGACTACGTGAGCTTCGTGCTCGACAAGGAATGGCCGGTGATGGCGACGGGCAGGCTCAGCCCGGAGGGTTCCTCACGCCTCGACACCTTGCGCACGCAGGTCACGGCCCTGAGCGTGACGGGTGACGACGCGCGGAGCGCCAAGAGCGCGGTCCTCGACCGGATGGCCGATCTGTCGGCCGCCCGTCGCCAGCGAGCGGCGGACGCCGCGGCCGCACCGCCCCCCGGTGTGCTGGTCCTGACCATCTTTACCGGGATCGTCGTGGTGGTCTTCCCGTTCCTGGCCGGCGCCCGGCCTCGGGGGCTCGCCATCGTGCCGCTGGTGGCGATGGCGGCTCTTCTCGGTGTCGGCATCTACCTGGCCTGGGACATCTCCCACGTGTTCACGGGCGGCCTGGCGGTCAAACCTGACGCCTTCATGAGCGCGCTCCAGGAGTTCCAGCGGATCCCCGAGGGCCGATGACCATGGCAATCCCACGCAACATGCCCGTGCTGCTGGCGGGAGCGCTCGCGGGGTTCGCGCTCGTCGGCGCGGGGATCGCAATGCCCGCCTCGGGAGCGACTGACACCGCGCTGGAGGTGCGCTCCCGAGATCACGATCACGGCTTGGAGATCACCATTTGCGTGGACCTGTCCACGCTGGTGGGCGTCAAAGCCGGGATCGGCATCGGGGCCCCTCCCTGTGGTTGCCGGCCGCTCTGCGCGCCTCCGAAGGCCGTGCCGCCGCCCCCGGAAGCGGCGCCGCCCAAGCCGCATCGGCCCCCCAGAGCACCACGGCCGCCGCAACCCGTCCGGCCCCCGGCGCCGCCGCCCCCGTCGGCCCGGCCCGCCCCGCCGGTCCGGCACGAGCCGCGACCGCCCGTGGAGGTGCACCGGCCGTCCCCGTCGATCATGCCCGCTCACCGGTTGCGCGCTCCTCTGGCGGCACAACCGGTCCGACGGCGACGCAACCCCCTGGCCACCGTGGTGGTGATGGTCATCCTCTCCACCATGATCGCCACGGCCGCGTCCGTCGCGTTCGCCGCCCTCCGATAGCCGTGCCGGTCTCGCGTTCCTCTTCTTCAGAGGTGCCGGGAACGAGCTTCGCGCCGAGACGGGTGAACAGCTCCAACTGGTCGAAGTAATATCGGCAGCTCGCGATGAGCCCGTTCTCGACGTTGAAGGCGGCGCCCAGGCGCACGCTGACGCCTAGGCCGGTCTGCTCCAGAGTGTCACCCCCCGGCATCAGCAGGGGGCCCCCGTGCGTACCGGTGAACAAGCCCTCGACTATGGCGAGGTCCTCGCATGCGACCGTCCCCCAGATCGTCAGACGTCCGTCCGGGAAGGCGGCGAGGCACGCGGCGTAGTAGGAGGCGATCTGCTCATGGCCCTCCGCCTGACCTCCTGGATTCACGCCGACGGCGTCACCACTGAAGAACCGCATGGCCCGGTCGAGGTCGTGTTCGTTGAGCGCGCTTATCATCCGGCCCACGACGGTCTCGGCGTCCGACATGGCGGACTCCCCTCTTTCGCGAGTGGGGAGTCACGTTACCCGCGCCTCGGTAATAGGGGGCTCAAGCGGCGTCGACCAATGGCCATCCCGCATGGCGGACAGGATCACCGTTTCCGCTTGGCTTCCCATGGCTCCCAGATTCGAGCGTCCGTCATGATCTGTCCAGGCGGGGGAAGGCGATCTCCCGGAGGAACAGCCGTACGGCCGCGGCGACGGGGATGGCGATGAGAGCGCCGATCATGCCCAGCAGCGTGCCGCCGATGAGCACGGCCAGGACTGTGACCACGCCGGGCACCTCCACCGCCTTGCCCATGACCTTGGGGACGATCAGGTAGTCCTCCACGAACCGGTAGGCCACGTAGAACCCCAAGGTGGCGAGCGCCACGGGCACGGAGACCGTGAGCGCCACCAGGCAGACGACCACCCCGCCGATCGAGGAGCCCACCACCGGGATGAGATCGACCAGTGCGACGAAGATGCCCAGCAGCACCGCGTACGGCACGCCGAAGATCTCCAGCCAGACGAATGTGGCGACACCCGCGATCACTGACGTGATCAGGTTGCCCAGCACGTACGCGCCGACCTTCGTCAGGATCTCGTCGGTGATGAGGGTGACCCGGGCTCTCCGGGAGTACGGCACGCAGCGGTAGAGCGTCTTGGTGATGCGCGGCAGGTCGGCGAGGAAGTACACCATCAGGACGCAGACCACGAAGAAGGCCGCCGCGGTGCTCAGGACGATCCGGCCGGCGCCCAGCAGTCCGGTGGCGAGGGAGATCCCGGTGCCGCCTCCCGAGGTGAGCTCGGTGAGGCGCTGCTCCAGGTGGAAGCGCTGGTTGAGGCCTCCCAGCACGGAGTGGTGGTCCCGCATGCTGCGCGCGTACTCCGGCAGCTGCGCCGCGAACTGGCTGCCCTGCTGGACGAGGGCGGGGATGGCCAGCGCCAGGAAGCCGCCCACCAGCGCCAGCGTCGTCACGATGATCACGGTCACCGCCGCCCAGCGCGGCAGGCCCTTGCGCGCCAGCCACTCCACCGCGGGGTTGAGCCCGATGGCGAGGAACAGCGCCAGCCCGATCAGGACGAGAACGTCACGTGCGCTGATCACCAGCTGGATCGCGGCGTACGTGACGGCGACCCCGGCGGCGCCCGTCATCCCGATGAAGAACGGGGACCGCCGGTTGAACGGCCGGCCCGGTGGGCCGAACGGCCGTTCCTTGTCATCCGTCATGGCGGCCACTTCCTCTCTTCTCCAGAAAGTGTGCACCTACGGCCCGGGGCGGCAACGGGGTGGTCGCCGGACGGTCTCGAGTCCGTCACTGTGCCTGGTGAGCCGCGCGCGCACGAAACCTACGGGATAGGTTGGAATAACATTTGAATTAATCGCGGGGGGAGTAGCGATGGGCCGTCCGAAGAGGGGAACGCTCCGCGACGTGCGGAGGGGCAACCGGTCAGTGCTCCTGTGGACGCTCTATTTCGCCAAAGAGCTGAGCAGGCTGGAGCTGGCCCAGGTCACGGGGCTGAGCCCGGCCACGGTGAGCAACGTGATCGGCGACCTCATCGCGGACGGCATCGTGGTCGAGGCGGGGGCCGTCGACTCCGACGGCGGGCGTCCGCGGATCATGCTCAGGGTCGACCCGTCGTATGGGAACGTTCTAGGCGTGGACGTCGGCGAGACGCGCGTCCGCGTCGAGCTGTTCGACCTGGCGATGACGCGGAAGGCCTCCAAGGAGTACGCCCTCGACCCCGGCCACCATGAGCCCGCCGTGGTCGTCCGCCATATCGTCGACGGGCTGAAGACGGTCCTCGCCGACGCGGGGATCGACGAGTCCGACGTGCTCGGCATGGGCATCGGGGTGCCCGGCGTCGTCGAGCAGGGGCCGGACCTGCTGATCCACGCCAACGCGTTCGGCTGGGACGGCGTGCCGCTGCGGGCCATGGTCCGCGAGAGCACCTCGATCCCGGTGTTCGCGGACAACGGCGCGAAGACCATGGGTCAGGCCGAGCTCTGGTTTGGAGCGGGCCAGGGCGCCAAGCACATGGTCATGACCCTCATCGGCTCCGGCATCGGGGCGAGCATCATCACCGACGGCGTGACCTATCGCGGCGTGGCCAGCAGCGCGGGGGAGTGGGGTCACACCACGATCGCCCTCGACGGGCGGCCGTGCCGCTGCGGACACAAGGGGTGCCTGGAGGCGTATGTCGGCGCCGAGGCCATCCTGGCGCAGGCCGGCGCCGACCTGGCGACGGTTGAGGAAGAGAGCGCTCTCGCGGCGCTCATCGCGGACCCGGGGGCTCGTCCCGTGCTGGAGGAGGCCGTCCGCCATCTCGGGGCCGGGCTGGGCAACCTCATCAACCTGTTCAATCCCGAGCGGATCATCCTGGGCGGCTGGGCAGGGCATCTCCTCGGACGGGAGTTCCTGCCCGAGATCCGGGAGGCCGCCGAGCGCAACTCGCTCCCGAGGCCCTTCGCCCAGGCGTCCATCCAGGTCGGCGCGCTCGGCCCGGAGGCGGTCGCCCTTGGCGCGGCCACCCTGGTCGTCGAGGACTTCCTCGTCTCGGGGCGCCCGGACGGCCGCGCCGCGCGCCCGGCGGCCGGGCTGGCACACTCACTGACGTGACGCGAGCGATCCGGCAGACGACGACCCAGACGACGACCCAGACGACAACCCAGACGACAACCCGGGGTCTGCGCCGCCACAACCGGTCGATGGTGCTCTCGCATCTCTATGTCGAAGGTCCTGCCAGCAGGCTGGAACTGGCACGCGCCACCGGCCTGAGCGCGGCCACCATCAGCAACGTCGTGACCGACCTGCTCGACGACGGCCTCGTCGAGGAGGCCGGGTCCGTCGACTCCGGCGGCGGGCGTCCGCACAAGCTTCTCGCCATCCGCCCCGGCCTCGGCCACGTCGCCGGGGTCGACATCGGCGAGACCTGCGTCAAGGTCGGGCTCTTCGACGGCGCCCTGTCCACCATCGCCACCGCGTCGTACGCCATCGGGGCCGAGGAGTTCGAGCCCGGCCTGGTGGCGCGGCTGGTCATCGCGGGTGTGCGGGAGGTCTGCCAGCAGGTCGGGGTGGACCCGGACGGGCTTCTCGGCGTCGGCGTCGGCGTGCCGGGCGCGGTGGAACCCCCGCCGAGCAGCCTGGTCCACGCCCCGATCCTCGGCTGGTCGGAGGTCCCCCTCGGGGAGACGCTGCGGCGGGAGATCCACGCGCCGCTGTACGTCGACAACTGCGCGCGGACGCTGGGCCAGGCCGAGATGTGGCGGGGAGCGGGACGCGGAGCCGGGCAGGCGGTCGTGGCACTGCTCGGCGCGGGTCTCGGCGCCGCGCTGACCACCGGCTCCAACCCGTTCCGTGGCGCGAGCAACATGGCCAGCGAGTGGGGTCACACCGTCATCGTGGTGCGGGGTCAGCCCTGCCGGTGCGGCTCGCGGGGATGCCTGGAGGCCTATGTCGGGGCCGAGGCGATCCTGGCCGACTACCGGAGCCGCCGCTCCAGCGTGCCGCTGGTCGCGACCAACCTGGAGGGCGGGCTGGCCGAGCTCGTGGCGCGTTCGCGCGACGGCGGAGCGGCCCGGGACGGCGGCGCGGCGCGGGACGGCGGCGCGGCGCGGGACGCCCTCGACGACGCGGCGGAATACCTCGGCGTCGGCATCGCCAACCTCGTCAACGTCCTCAGCCCCGAGCGGGTGATCCTTTCCGGGTGGGCGGGCGCGCTGCTGGCCCCCGAGATCCTGCCCGCCGTGCGGGACGCCGCGCGGCGGCACGCGCTGCCCCACGCCTACGCCAAGGTCAAGATCGAGCCGGGACAGCTCGGCCGGGACGCGGTGGCGCTAGGGGCGGCCACGCTGCCGATCGCCGACTTCCTGGCCGCGGGCGGCAGCCCCCGCGTCATCTCCGCCTGTTGACGCCACCCGCGTCGGCGCTTATTTTTCGCTCTGTACTAAGACTGGAAATGACCTGGAGCGCCGTGGTGAGCGAGCTGTACATCGGCGGGGAGTTCCGTCCCGCCGCTTCCGGGCGGAGCGCCCCCGTGCACGAGAAGGCGACCGGCGCCCAGATCGGCGCGTACGCCCTGGGTGACGGGGTGGACGTCGATCGGGCCGTCGCCGCCGCCCGCGCGGCGCAGCCCGGCTGGGCCGCCCTCTCCGCGCCTGAACGGGCGGCGTACCTGCGCCGCTTCGGCGACCGCCTCCAGGAGCGGTACGAGGACCTGGTGGCGCTGAGCATGCGGGAGACCGGCGGCGTGCGGGCCAAGGCCGAGGATGAGGTGTCGACGAGCATCCGCCAGCTCGCGATCTCGGCCGTGCAGGCGACCGAGAACGCCGGCGACATCCTGCCTCCCTACAAGGCGGGCAAGCTGTCGCTGTCGCGCGTGGTGCCGCTGGGCGTCATCGGCGTGATCACGCCCTGGAACTACCCGATGAACCTCGCGATGCGGATGGTCGCGCCAGGCCTGGCGTTCGGGAACACGATCGTGCTGAAGCCGTCCGAGCTCACGCCGATGATCGGCGGCCAGGTGCTGGCCGAGGCGGCGGACCACGCGGGGCTACCGCCCGGCGTCCTCAACGTGGTCACCGGCGACGGCCTGGAAGCGGGCCGGGCGCTGTCCGAGCACCGCGGGCTCGACTTGCTCGACTTCACCGGCGGGCGCGAGGCCGGCCTCGCCATCGCCGCCTCCGCGGCCACCGATCTGCGTGCCGTACGTCTGGAACTGGGCGGCGACAACGCGTTCATCGTCCTCGATGACGCGGACATCGAACTGGCCGCCTCCTGCGCGATGATCGCTTCGCTGGAGTTTCAGGGGCAGACCTGCATCAGCTCCAGCAGGCACATCGTCATGCGATCGGTCGCGGACCGATATCTGGAGGCCGTGACCAGGAGGGCCGAGGCCCTGCGCGTGGGCGATCCGATGGCGCCCGGGGTGGACCTCGGGCCGTTGATCAGCGAGGCGCAACGGGACAGGGTGCACCGGCGGATCGTCGAGCCCTCGATCGCCAAGGGGGCCAGACTGGTCACCGGTGGGACATATGACGGGCCGTTCTACCGGCCGACCGTGCTGGCCGATGTGACGCCCGAGATGCCCGCATTCACCGAGGAGATCTTCGGCCCGGTCATCCCGGTGACCGTGGTCGACTCCGAGGACGAGGCGGTGGAGCTGGCCAACCGCCACCCGATGATGATGGACTCGGTCTTCACCGCCGACCTGATGCGCGGGATGAGCGTGGCCGAGCGGCTCCAGGCGGGGGAGGTCCACGTCAACGACGCGCACGCCCGTCACGGGGCGGAGAACCAGATGCCCGGTTTCACCAAGCGGCAGTGGATCGGCGTCCAGCGCACCCCGCTCGACCTGCCCGCGTGGGCGCGCGGATGAGGCGGGCACTGGTCGTCCGGGGCGGCTGGGAGGGCCACGCCCCCGTCGAGGCGACCGAGCTGTTCATCCCCGGCCTGGCCGACGCCGGCTTCTCGGTGACCGTCACCGGCGACCTCGACGTCTACCGGGATGAGCGGCTGCCGGCCGAGACCGACCTGATCGTGCAGTGCTGGACGGGAGGCACGCTCACTGAGGAGCAGGAGGCGGGTCTCGTGTCCGCCGTCCAGGCGGGCACCGGGTTCGCCGGCTGGCACGGAGGCGTCGTGGCCACCTTCGGGGGCAGCCGCGATTACCTGCGGATGGTCGGCGGGCTGTTCCTCCACCATCCGGAGGACTTCCTGACCTACGACGTCGCCATAGCCCCGGCCCGTTCCGATCATCCGATCGTCGCCGGGTTGTCCGGCTTCACCGTGGAGACCGAGCAGTACTGGATGCTGACCGACGCCCACAACGACGTTCTGGCCACGACGGAGTACGCGGCGTCGGAGTCCGCGCCGCCCGTCTCGATGCCCGTCGTCTGGACCCGGCAGTGGGGGCGGGGGAGGGTGTTCTTCTCGGCCATCGGTCACCGGCTGGCGGATCTCCAGGATCCGGCCGTGCACGAGCTCACGCTGCGCGGCCTGCTCTGGGCCAGCCGGTGACGCCGGAAGCGGGGGTCAGACCGCGTTCCTCGCGATGACCTCGCGGAACCACAGGGCGCTGTCCTTGGGCAGGCGCTCCTGGGTCGCGTAGTCGACGTGGACGAGGCCGAACCGCTTCTCGTAGCCGTACGCCCATTCGAAGTTGTCCATCAGCGACCACGCGAGGTAGCCGCGGAGGTCCACTCCCTCCTGGATCGCCTGGTGGGCCGCGATCAGGTGGGTGCGCAGGTAGTCGATGCGGTCGTCGTCGGCCACCCGGCCGTTGTCGGCGAAGTCCGGGAACGACGCCCCGTTCTCCGTGATCAGCAACGGGGTCGACGGGTAGTCCGCCGCGAGCCGTACGAGGAGGCGGCGCAGGCCGTCGGCCTCGATGGGCCAGCCCATGCCGGTCACCGGCAGGGGCTGGTCGGGGAAGATGACCCCTTCCGAGCCGGGGAACTTGGCCGTCGCCGGGGCGCCGACCTTCGCGGCCACGTGCGTCGGGGCGTAGTAGTTGACGCCGAGGAAGTCGATCGGCGCCGCGATGACCGCGTCGTCTCCGTCGTGGATGTGGTCCAGGCCGGTGAAGCGGGTCACCAGGTCCAGCATGTCCGCCGGGTAGCGCCCGCGCAGGATCGGGTCGAGGAAGATCCGGTTGTGCAGGCCGTCCAGCAGCTGGGCCGCGGCCACGTCGTGCCGGTCGGCCGGGTCGCGGGGGGTCACCGGGCTCAGGTTGACCGTGATCGACACCTCCCGCGCGCCCGCGGCGCGCAGCTCGTGGGCCGCCAGCCCGTGCCCGAGCAGCAGGTGGTGCGCCGCGAGGAAGGCCGCCCCCGGGTCCGTACGGCCCGGCGCGTGGTCGGCGCTGGAGTAGCCGAGGAACGAGGAGCACCACGGCTCGTTGAGCGTCGTCCACGTGCGGACACGGTCGCCGAGACGGGCGTACACGGCGCTCGCGTAGTCGGCGAAGTGGTAGGCCACGTCCCGGTTCGTCCAGCCGCCCCGGTCCTCCAGGATCTGCGGCAGGTCCCAGTGGTACAGCGTGACCATGGGGTCGATGCCGGCGTTCAGGAGGGCGTCGACGAGCCGGTCGTAGAAGTCAAGGCCACGGCTGTTCACCGGCCCGGTGCCGTCCGGCTTGATCCGCGGCCAGGCCACCGAGAAGCGATAGGTGCCCACCCCCAGGTCTCGCATGAGGGCCACGTCGCCGGCATAGCGGTGATAGTGGTCACAGGCGACGTCACCGGTCTGCCCGAGATGGACTCGGCCGGGAGTTCTCGCAAAGGTGTCCCAGATCGAGGGCGTCCGGCCGTCCTCGGAGGCCGCGCCCTCGATCTGATAGGACGCGGTCGCCACACCCCAGCGGAAACCGGCCGGGAAAGCCAGCCCGGTCGCGGTGCGGTCGTCAGTCTGAGTCATCCCTTAACAGCTCCTTGCATGATTCCACGGATCAGTTGCTTGCCCAGCACCGCGAGCACGAGGATCAACGGCAGGGTCGCCAGTGCGGTGCCGGTCAGGGTCAGTGAGTAGTCGGTGAAGTAGCCGCTGGCGATGCTCGACAGCAGCACCTGCACGGTCGGGTTCTCCGGCGTGAGGACGACCAGCGGCCAGAAGAAGTCGTTCCACGCGTTCATGAAGGTGAGCATGCCGAGGACGGCCGCGGCGGGCCGGGCGACGGGCAGCACGACGTGCCAGAACAGCCTGATCGTGGTGGCGCCGTCGACGCGGCCGGCCTCCAGGAGCTCGGTCGGCAGGGCCGCGGTGAGGTACTGCGTCATGAAGAACACGCCGAACGCGCTGACCAGGTTGGGCGCGATGACGGCGTACAGGCTGTCGATGAGCTCCAGCTTGGCCATCAGCATGTAGAGCGGGATGATGCCGAGCTGGGTCGGGACCATCATCGTGGCGATGACGGCGACGTACAGCCCCGGACGGCCGCGGAAGCGCAGCTTCGCGAAGGCGAACCCGGCGAGCGTCGAGAACAGCACGACGCTGAACGTGATCACCGAGGACACGATCAGCGAGTTCACCATGGCCAGGCCGAACGGCACCGTGTCGAACACCCGGCGGAGGTTGGCGATGAGCTGGTCGCCGGGGAAGAGCGGCGGGGGGACCCGGCCGAGGACGGAGTTGTCCCGCGAGGCGACGACCACGCTCCAGTACAGCGGGAACGCGGAGAAGAACACGAACGCGGTCAGGGTGAGGTAGGTGAGCGGGCCGGGCTTCACGCGGCGGACCCGGCGGAGGCGGCCGCGCCAGGCCGTGCCCGGGGTCGAGGTGGCGGTGCGGGTGAGCGTCGTGGTCATCCTGCCCTCCGGATGCGTCGCGTGAGCAGGTAGTTGCCGATGGCGGCCAGTGCGATCACCAGGAACATCATCCAGGCGGTCGCGGAGGCGTAGCCGAAGTCGTATCGGCCGAACCCGACTTCGTACAGGTAGAGCGACAGGGTCTGGAACTGCCGGTCGGAGCCGCCGGTGAGCGAGTTGCTTCCGGCTCCGAACAGCAGCGGCTCGGTGAAGACCTGCATCCCGCCGATGGTCGACACGATCACCGTGAAGATGATGGTCGGCCGGATCGCGGGAATGGTGATCTTGCGCAGGCGCTGCAGTGAGCTGGCGCCGTCGATGATGGCCGCCTCGTGCAGCGACTCGGGTACGGCCTGCATGGCGGCGAGGTAGATGAGCGCGTTGTAGCCCGTCCAGCGCCAGATGATCATTACCGAGATCGCGAGCTGCGAGGTCGCCGTGCCCGCGTGCCAGTCGATGTGGCCGCCGCCGACCAGGCTGAGCACCCAGTTGATCAGGCCGAAGTCGCGCCCGAAGAGCTGGCCGAAGATGATCGCGACGGCGGCGACGCTGGCGAGGTTGGGCAGCAGGAGGCCGGTGCGCCAGATGGTCTCGCCGCGCAGCCGGTTGTTGAGGATGTGCGCCAGCAGCAGCGCGAGCACCAGTTGCGGCACCGTGGACAGCACCCAGATGGAGACCGTGTTGCCCAGGGCGTTCCAGAAGAACGAGTCGTGGAGCAGGTGGGTGTAGTTGTCGATGCCCACGAACGTGTGCTGCTCCGACAGCAGGCTCCACTTGTGCAGCGAGACCCATGCCGTGTAGAGCAGCGGAAACACGCCGAGTGCGCCGAACACCAGGAAGAACGGGGAGATGTAGAGGTACGGCGACGCCTTCACATCGGCGCGGTACAGCCAGCTTTTCACGTCGAACTCCTTAAGGGGGCAGGCCTCGGCATCGCCGGTGACGCGATGCCGAGGCCGTGCCGCAGGCTAGACGATCTGCTTGATCTCCGAGACCGCCTGCTGCCATGCCTGGTCGGGCGACTGCTTGCCCTGTTCGACGCGGGTGAGGCCGTTGATGATGGCGGTGTTGATGTCACCGGCCTTCGGGCCCAGGTACTGCGGCTTCATCGTCGCCACGGAGTCGGAGAAGATCTTGCCGACCGGGGCGTTGTTGAAGAACGGGCTCTTGAAGTCCGTGATGACCGGGTCCTTGTACAGCGTGAGGGTCGAGGGGAACAGGCCCGCGCCGCGGAAGACCTTGGCCTGCTGTTCGGGGCTGGTCAGCCACTTGGCCAGCGCGAAGGCCTCCTTCTGGTGCTTGCTCTGCTTGGGGATGGTGAGGAAGGACCCGCCCCAGTTGCCGGTGCCGCCGGGGACCTGGGCGACGTCCCACTTGCCGGCGGAGTCCTTCGCCAGCTCCTGGATCTGGGCCAGCATCCACGCCGGGCAGGCGATGGTGGCGAAGCTGCCCTTCTGGAAGCCGGCGTTCCAGTCCGGCGACCAAGCGATGATCTTCGCGGAGAGGCCCGCGTTGATCGCCTCGATGGTCTTGTCGAAGGCGCCCCGCACGGAGGGGTTGCTCTCGACGACGACGTTGTCACTGGTGTCGTAGAGACCGACGTCCGCCTGGCCGAGGATCGCCCGGTACATCACGGTCGGGCCGTCGAAGAACGCCGCGCCGGGGACCTTCGCCGCGGCGAACTTCTTGCCGGTCGCGATGTAGCTGTCCCAGTCCTTCCAGAGCGCGGAGACCTGGTCGCGGTCCGTGGGGAGGCCGGCCTTCTTGAACAGGTCGGTGCGGTAGCACATCGCCATGCCGCCGACGTCGGTGCCGAGCCCGATCTGCTTGCCGTCCTTGGAGACCGACGTCTGCCACTTCCATTCGGGCCACTGGGACTTGAGGTCGCCCGCGCCCAGGTCCAGCAGGTTGACGAACTTGTCGGGCTGGGCCTTGAACTGGCCGATCCAACCTTCCTCGATCGCCTCGATGTCGGCCGAGCCCTGGTTCGTGGCGAGGTGCGCCGCGAGGTTCTTGTGGTGGTCCTCGGCCTTGGTGACCCGGGCCACGATGTCGATATCGGGGTGGAGCTTCTCATACTCGGCGTAGAGCGGTTCGTAGCCGAACTCTCCGAACGTGCCGATCACGATCTTGGTCTTGCCCTGGCTTCCGCCGCCTCCGTTGCCGGAGCCGCCGCTCCCGCACGCCGCGAGCGCGGCGAGCATCGCGGTGACGGCCAGGGCGGCAGCGCCCAGTCGGTGCCCTCTGCGCATCAACTCCACCTTCCGTGGAAGTGTTGGGTGCCACCCCGGCGTGCCCAACTTTGATACTTATTTCGATTTGAGATTCAAGAGCCGAAGTCTGACCTGCGTCAAGGTTGCGTTACCGACTCGTTTCCCAGGGCTTCGCCTGTTGCGCGTCGTTTACGGACGTGTTACCACTGCATCGTCGCCAGTGCGTCGCCGGGCAGGGCCGTACAGGCGGAGTTCTACGGCGGGTTCGCCTGCGAGGCGGGACCGGTCGGCGCAGCCATGCGCTCTCCGGGCCGAGGCCGTAACCGCTCCCCTGTGCCCCCCAACAAGGGAGATCCCCCATGCCATCACGGCTGGCCCTGGCCGGCGCCCTGCTTCTCGCGGGCGCCGGGCTCGGCGTCGTCCAAGCCCCCGCGGCGCAGGCCGCGGGCGAGGCCGTCAACATCTGGCTGACCACCACGTCCGACTCGGGCGGCCGGGTCGTCACCCGCGGGTTGCAGCCACAGACGCCCATCGCGTTCGCGGCGAGCAGCCCGGCGGGCAACCAGACGATCACCGTCAACGAGAACACCACGTACCAGCAGTTCGAAGGGGGCGGCGCGTCGTTCACCGACACCGCCGCCTGGCTGATGAACAGCAGCGGCGCGCTCACCCCGGCGACACGCGACGCCGTCATGCGGAAGCTGTTCGACCCGGTCGACGGCATCGGGCTGGCGTTCCTGCGCAACCCGATGGGCGCCTCGGACCTCGCCCGGTACAACTACTCCTACGACGACACGTGCTGCGACCTGGGCGACTTCTCGATCGCACACGACCTCGCCGACGTGCTCCCGCTGACCAAGCAGGCCAAGGCGCTCAACCCGAACCTGAAGGTCAAGGCGGTCCCGTGGAGCGCGCCCGCCTGGATGAAGAGCAACAACAACTTCATCGACCAGGGCTGGCTCAAGTCCGAGTACTACCCGATGTACGCGCAGTACTTCGTGAAGTACATCCAGGCGTACCAGGCGCAGGGCGTCAAGATCGACTACGTGTCGGTGTCGAACGAGCCCAACTGCTGCGGCCCCGGCACGACCTACGCCTCCATGAACTGGAACGGCTCCGGCCTGGCCTACTTCATGAAGAACAACCTGTGGCCGGCCTTCCGCAACGCCGGCATCACCACCAAGACCCTCGCCCTCGACTGGAACTGGGGCGACTACAACGACCTCGGCTCGGTGCCGCTGTCCGACTCCGCCATCCGCAATGACCCGCTGTTCGGCGGCATCGCGTGGCACGGGTACGGCGGCGACGTCACCCTGCAGACGACCGTGCACAACCAGTACCCGTCGATCAACCACTACGAGACCGAGCACTCCGGCGGCACGTGGATCCCCAACCAGCAGACGGAGGACATGCTCAACCTGGTCGACTACACGCGCAACTGGGACCGCAGCTGGGTCAAGTGGAGCCTCGCCGTCGACCAGAACATGGGCCCCCACACCGGTGGCTGCGACAAGTGCACCGGCCTGATCACCGTGCACAACGGCGACGCCAGGCACGGCCAGGTCGACTACACGATCGAGTACTACACCATGGGGCACCTCACCAAGTTCGTGAAGCCCGGGGCGTACCGCATCGACTCCACGGCCAACTCCTCGGTCCCGAACGTCGCGTGGAAGAACCCCGACGGGAGCAAGGCCCTCATCGCGTACAACAACACCGGCGGCCCGCAGTCGATCAAGGTGAACTGGGGCGGCCAGTCGTTCACCTACACGCTGCCCACCAAGACGTCCGCGACCTTCACCTGGGCGGGGACGCAGTCCGGTGGCGGTGGCGGCGCCAAGGCCATCACCGGGCTCGGCGGCAAGTGCGTGGACGTGGCGGGCGCCAACTCCGCCAACGGCACCCAGGTCCAGCTCTGGACGTGCAACGGCACGGCGGCCCAGCAGTGGACCGTCGGCGCCGACGGCACGATCCGGGCGCTCGGCAAGTGCCTCGACGTGGCCGGCGGGTCCAGCGCCAACGGGACCAAGGTGCAGATCTATGACTGCAACGGGACGGCGGCGCAGACCTGGACCGTCGGCGCCGACGGCACGATCCGGGTGCTCGGCAGGTGCCTGGACGCCACGGGAGTGAGCTCCGCGGACGGCACGCCCCTGCAGATCTGGGACTGCTCGGGCGGGGCCAACCAGAGGTGGACCGTCTAGAACCCTCACCCGGCCCGGTGCGGTCCCGCCAGGGGCCGCACCGGGCTCACCGGGCTCATGGGGGTGATGGGGCTCATGGGGGCCGATCGCGCCGTCCCGCCGGTCGCCAGCAGCTCGGCCACCGGTAGCGTCGCCGCCCCGAGGGCCACCGCGTCCTGGCCGAGCCGGCACATCTCGATCGTCGCCTGGGAGAACGGGCGCCGCAGCGCGTGCTCGCCCGCGGCGGCCCGGATCTCCGGCAGCCAGCGAGCCCCGAGTGCCAGCCCCGCCCAGCCCCCGAGGATGATCCGCTCGGGGTTGAACAGGTTGATCAGCGAGGCGATCCCCGCGCCCAGATACTCCACCGTCTCCGACAGGACGCGCCGCGCGGTCCGCGACTCGTCGGCGGCCGCCATCAGGGCTCCGATGGCCGACTCCTCGTCGGCGCCCTCCGCCGGACGGCCTCGGTTGGCCTCCCGGAACCGGTCGAGGACGCCTTCCGCGCCGACGTACGCCTCCAGGCACCCGCGGGCGCCGCACCGGCACAGCCGGCCGCCGAAGACGAGCGTCGTGTGGCCCCATTCGCCCGCGCTGCTCCGCGCGCCGCGGTAGCTCATCCCGCCGGCGACGACGGCCGCCCCGACACCCGAGCCGACCAGCGCGATCACCGCGTGCTGCGCGCCCCGGCCCGCGCCGAACCACATCTCGGCCTGGCCCAGGGTCTTGGCCCCGTTGTCGATGTGGATGGGCACCGAGGTGCCGGCGCGCAGCATGGCCCGGAGCGGCACGCCGTCCCATCCGAGCGTCTGCGCGTGGACCAGCCCGTCGTCACCCTGGTCGACCACGCCGGAGACCGCCATGCCGACGCCGAGCAGCGCCGACTCGGCGACACCCGCCTGGCCGGTCACCGAGCCCATGCCGTCGAGCACGTGCCCGACGACCTCGGCCGGATCCATCCTGCCCGGCTCGATCGGGCAGTCGGTCTTGGCCAGCGCGGTCATCGAGAGGTCGAACAGCTCGACCTGGATGCGCGTCTCGCCGACATCGACCCCGATGACGTGGCCGTACGCCGGGGACACCCGGAGCAGCGTGCGCGGGCGTCCGCCGTCGGACTCGACCAGCCCGGCCTCCTCGACCAGCCCCTCCTCCAGCAGCTCGGCCACCAGAGTGCTCACGCTGGCCTGGGACAGCGCCGTCAACCGGGTCAGGTCGTGACGGCTCAGCGGCCCCTCCGAGTAGATCTTGGTGAGCACGACGGACCGGTTGGCCCGGCGCACGTCGCGGGCCGTCGCTCGCCTCATCGCCATGTGCCGCGCTCTCCGTCGTGTCCCCGCCAGCCTCTTGACCCATTGTGATCCATCACGGTTCAATTCATAGCATTAACTAAGTGGCGTAAAAGGGTCCGGGTCGACCATTCCTCGCTAGTCGCGGGTCCCTCCCTTGCACCACTGGAGCGGCGTCCTCGCCAGGGGTGGAGCCTGCCCGCCCGGTCCTGGCGACGCTCCCGGCTTTCGCGCACCCAGTGGCTCATCGCTCCGCTCACCCCCCGAAAGGAGCCGGCACATGTCAATCACCCTGCCCGGGATCCGCCGCCGCGGCCTCGCGCTCCTGGCGGCCGTCACGATCGTCTCGACGTACGGCACGCTGACCCCGGCGCCCGCCTCCGCCGCCACCGTCACCTTCTTCGACGACTTCACCGGGCCCGCCGGTAGCGCCGTCGACGGCGGCAAGTGGCAGCTGGAGACCGGCGACAACGTCAACAACCACGAGCGGCAGTACTACACCAACAGCACCAGGAACGCCTCCCTCGACGGCCAGGGCAACCTGGTGATCACCGCACGCCGGGAGAACCCCGCGGGTTACAACTGCTGGTACGGCAGCTGCCAGTACACCTCGGCCCGGCTGAACACGGCCGGCAGGTTCACACAGGCCTACGGCCGCTTCGAGGCCCGCATGAAGATTCCGCGCGGCCAGGGCATGTGGCCGGCCTTCTGGATGCTCGGCAACAACATCGGCGACGTCGGCTGGCCGGGCAGCGGCGAGATCGACATCATGGAGAACGTCGGCTTCGAGCCGAGCACGGTCCACGGCACCCTGCACGGCCCCGGCTACTTCGGCTCCGGAGGCATCGGCGCCCCCTACACCCTGCCAGGGGGTCAGAAGTTCGCCGACGGCTTCCACACCTTCGCCATCGACTGGTCGCCCAACACCATCACCTGGTCCGTGGACGGCGTCGCCTACCAGACCCGCACACCCGCCGACTTGGGCGGCAGGACGTGGGTCTACAACCACCCGTTCTTCGTCATCCTCAACCTCGCCGTCGGCGGCTACTGGCCGGGAGACCCCGACGCCACCACCGTCTTCCCGCAGCAGCTCGTCGTCGACTACGTGCGCGTCACCGACACCGCCGGAGGCGGCGGGGGCGGCACCGCGAAGAAGATCACCGGCTACGGCGGGAAGTGCGTGGACGTCGCCGGCGCGAACTCCGCCAACGGCGCCCAGGTCCAGCTCTGGACGTGCAACGGCACGGCCGCCCAGCAGTGGACCGTCGGCTCGGACGGCACCCTCCGGGCCCTGGGCAAGTGCATGGACGTGGCGGGAGCCAACAGCGCCAACGGGACGAAGGTCCAGCTCTACGACTGCAACGGCACGGCGGCGCAGAAGTGGACGGCCCCCGGCGACGGCACACTCCGCGCGCTCGGCAAGTGCCTGGACGCCACCAACGTGAGCTCGGCCGACGGCACGCCCCTGCAGATCTGGGACTGCTCCGGCGGAGCCAACCAGAAGTGGGCGATCAACTAGCCGAGCACCGAAGCCGCCGCGGCGCCGTCAGGACGCGACGGCGCCGCGGTTTCGCCGCGCGCAGCCACAGGCTCACGAGCGCGACGCGCATGACCTGGGCGATCACGATTGAGACCCTCGTTCGGTAGCCGGTGACCGGCCTTCGTAGGCTGGACAGGCGACATGGACAGGGGGAGGTCGCGATCATGCAGCTAGGTGACCCGCAGGCGGCGAGTGCGCTCGATCAGGCTGCCTCGGTCTTCGTCGGCTTGCGTCCCCGGCTTTTTGGGATCGCATACCGCATGCTCGGCAGCGCGACAGAGGCCGAGGACATCGTGCAAGAGGCCTGGGTACGGTGGCAGACCACCGACCGCACGGCTGTCAAGGACCCCTCGGCGTTCCTCGCGACGACGACGACACGACTAGCGATCAATGTCGCCCAGTCCGCCCGGAGCCGGCGCGAGACGTACGTCGGCCCTTGGCTTCCTGAACCAGTGGACACCAACACTGACCTCGAAGCAGGAGCTGTGCGAGGCGAGGCGTTGGAACTCGCTGTCCTGCTTCTGCTGGAGAGGCTCTCGCCTACGGAGCGAGCGGCGTATGTTCTCCGAGAATCGTTCGACTATCCGTACGGTCAGATCGCGGCCGTCCTTCAGCTGAGTGAAGCGAACACCCGGCAGCTCGTCAGCCGCGCGCGCAAACACATCGCCGCCCAGCGCCGCAGGCCGGTGAGTTCGGCCGCGCACCGACGCCTGCTGGAGGCCTTCCTCGCCGCCGCGCGGATGGGCGACGTCGCCGCTCTTGAAGAGCTCTTCGCCTCGGATGTCGTCAGTTACTCGGACGGCGGGGGAGCCGTACGTGGTGCCGCGCGGATACTGGTGATCGGCCGTACGCGCGTCGCGAAGGTCGTCGCGGCGTTCGCGCCGAGGTTCTGGCCTGGTGCGGCGATCGAATGGGTCGAAGCGAACGGACGGCCGGGTGTGCTGGTCTCGCACGGTGGGACCGTCGTCGCACTCCTGACCATAAGCGCCTCGGCACAAGGGATCGATCAGATCATGTGGGTGATGAACCCGGCCAAGCTGTCTCACTGGCCCCCGTCCAACTGATCGGCACCGGTGAAGAAGCGCGAATCGGCCCCGCTGATTACCAGCGGGGCCGACTCTGCGTGAAGCCGACGTCCGCGGTCCTTACGGGTAGTTGGTCACCTTCACCACCGAGTTGGAGGGGGTGACCGGGCCGCCGGTGTTGTTGATGACCCGGTTGATGGTTCCCTTGCCGCCAAGGGTCACCGAGACCATGCTGTGGAACTTCACGCCCGGCGTGTTGGGCACCTCGAAGGAGCGCTCCGCGACGACGCTGGGGTTCACGTTGAAGTAGCAGTAGCTGCCGAGGCCCCACGCCTCGTGTGTGGTCACCGAGTTGGCCACCTTGTAGGCGGCGTAGCCGCGGGTGCTCCCGTTCATATAGGAGGCCTGGTCCGGCGGATCGTACGGCAGTTCGTTCTGGAAGAAGTACGTCCGGCCGCCGTTGCCGTTCCAGATGACTTCGTACTTCTGGTAGTGCTCGACGAACAGGCCGTACGTCGTGACGTCGTTGCCGTTGACGATGAGGCCGGTGTCCGCGGTGTTGCTGTACCAGCCGACGCCGCTGCCGTGGTCAGCTCGCCAGATCCACATGTGGTCGCCGATGACGTTGTTGCTGTTGACGACCAGGCTGGTCGTGGCCTTGCCGACGCCCGCGCCGCCGATGCGGAAGAACACGTCGTGCAGGGAGATCGGGTTGGCCGCGTGGTTCGCGGTCGAGCCGGTCGGGCCGACCTGCATCAGCAGCGACGAGTTCGTCGGGCCGGCGTCGATGAGCAGGCCCGCGATCTTCACCCCGTCGACGTCGGCGACGGACATCGCGGTGACGCCGTTGTCCGGGATGATGGAGGCCAGGCCGATGCCGAGCACGACCGTGTCGGGACGGTTCACCCTGATCGTGTCGTTGACGTGGTAGACGCCCGGGGTGAACAGCAGGTTCTTGCCCTGGCTGAGCGCCGCGTTGATCTCCGCGGCGGTGTTGCCCGGCTTGGCGATGAAGAACTGGTCGATCGGGATCGACGACCCGGCTGGAGTGCTGCCCACCCAGGTGGTGGCCTGCGAGTTCGTCCGCAGCGCCGGCACGAACACCTGGTAGGCGCCGGCCTGATCGACGTAGAGGAACGGCTTCTCGCGGACGACCGGCGTCGTGCCCACGGTGGTGTACGGCGGGTTGGGGAAGCTCGTGGCCGGCGCGCCGTTCACGCCGACGAAGACCATGTTCCAGTTGGAGCCGTCCCAGCTGCCGAACTGGGAGTTCCGCGAGATCCACTGCTGCTGCGTGCCCGACCGCACCTGGCCGTCGATCTTCGAGTCGGAGATCCAGCCGCCGCTTGACCAGCCGCCGTCGTCGAGCTGGAGATTGCCGCGGACGTGCATCCGGCGGTACGGCGCGGCCTGCGAGACCGCCCACCGGTCCGTGCCGCCCGGCGGGTTAACCGACAGGTTCTCGGCGCCGCGCCAGAAGTTCCGAGTGGCGTTGCCGTTGTCCCAGTCGGCCTCGGCGTGCACTCCGCCGTTGATGGTCACATTGTCGGGCGACGCGCCGAGACCGAGCACCTGGGTGTAGTAGCCGACGTTGACGTCGACGTTGTAGGTGCCGGGCTTGAACAGGAACGCGAAGCGGTTGTTGCCGAACTCGTTCCTCTCCTGCTGGCTGAACACCGAGTTCAGCTTGCTCTGGATGGCCGAGGCGGACATCGACGGGTCGAAGACGCTGACGTTGGGGCCGAGGTCCGGATTGCCCGATGTCGGAGTGGGCGTCGGTGTCGGGCCCGCTCCCAGGGTGAACGACTGGGCCGCCGTGCCGTTGCAGGTGTACTGCTGGAGTTGCACGCCGTCCGCGGTCGAGGCGGCGGGCACGTCGAGGCACTTGCCGCTGTGGCGGTTGACGAAGTGGTATGTGCCTCCGGCCTCCTCCACCGGCAGCCACTGCTGGTTGTTGCCGCCGCTGTACGCCCAGAGCTGGATGGGGGAGCCGTCCGCCGTGGAGACGTTGGTGTCGTCCCAGGCCTGCGCGGCGTTGAGGTTGCTGTTGACGCGGTAGTAGCCGCCGCTCGTCGCCTGCAGCTGCCAGAGCTGGGCGGCGGTGTCGTTGCAGCTGTACTGCTGTACGGCGGTGCCGTTCGCCGAGGCCGCGGCCCGGGCGTCCACACACTTGCCGCTGTTCTTGTTCACCACGGTGGTCCAGCCGGTCGGCAGGACGGCCGCCGTGGCGCTCGGCATCACCGTCACCGTCAGGCCCACCGTGGCGAGCGTCGCCAGGACCAGCATGAGCGGCATCAATCGCCGCTCACGGCGTGGTGGGTGGGAGACCACGCCGATGTGGTCGTTGTTCAGGGTCACGAAACCCTCCTCTGCCGCGGCGCGGCATCACTGTCCAATGCGGGGGGTGGATGGACTCGCTACGCTGTCCGCGCGCCGGCGCCAGGAGGGCGGCCATGCCGCGTGCCGGCAGGGCGGACGGGGCGCTTTGGAGACCCATCGGGGAGACCGGCGTGTCCCGCTGAGGACGCGGGCGCCGGCGTGGCTCGGGCCTCGGACCGCTCCGGTGACTAAGCGGTCGCCGCCCTGCGCCTGCCGTACGGAATCGGCAGGCCGGGGGGATCTCCCTTCTTCGGAGTGCGCGCGGGTAGCCCCGCGCGCGCCCGCCGGATGGCGCCGGTCGCCTCGGCTTTTGGCTGGGCGTCCGGCGTTTCGGCGGCCGTGGTATGGCCACCGAGGGGACGCTATGACTGTTACGTTTATGTGTCAATACAGCACTTTGACTAACTCTTGAAGAAATGCGAAAGGAGCGGTCCAGAGCGGAATCCCATACCGGGCAGGGGAAGCCGACCGGCTGCTGGCATCGTTGGCCTGTGTTGAAACGAACGCCGGAAGGGGCGCTCAAAGGGACGCTGCTCGTGGCCGGCACGACCTCGGACGCCGGCAAGAGCGTGGTCACGGCGGGGATCTGCCGCTGGCTCGCCCGTCGCGGCGTCCGGGTCGCGCCGTTCAAGGCGCAGAACATGTCGCTGAACTCGTACGTCACCGCGGACGGCGCCGAGATCGGGCGGGCACAGGTCGCGCAGGCGCAGGCCGCCGGTCTGGAGCCCACCGCCGACATGAACCCGATCCTGCTGAAGCCGGGCAGTGACCGGCGAAGCCAGGTCGTGGTCCTCGGCAGGCCGCTGGCCGACGTGGACGCCATGGAGTACGGCGCGTACAAGGACCGCCTCAGGCAGGTCGCGCTGGAGTCCTACCAGCGGCTCCGGTCGTCCTTCGAAGTGGTCGTCTGCGAAGGGGCCGGCAGCCCCACGGAGATCAACCTCCGCAGGGGCGACATCGCCAACATGGGGCTGGCCCGCGCCGCCGGCATCCCCGTGATCGTCGTCGGGGACATCGACCGCGGCGGCGTCTTCGCGTCCCTTTACGGCACGCTCGCGCTGCTCGACGCCGAGGACCAGGCGCTGATCGGCGGATTCCTGATCAACAAGTTCCGCGGCGCGCCCGAGCTTCTCGCTCCCGGCCTCGACACGCTGCGGGACCTCACCGGACGCCCGGTGTACGGCGTGCTGCCATGGCTCGACGGGCTCTGGATGGACCTGGAGGACTCGCTCGCCCTGGACAACCAGGGCGTCCGGCAGGCGCCGCCCGGTCCGGGGCGGAGCCTGCGGGTGGCCGTGGTGCGTTATCCCAGGATCTCGAACTTCACCGACATCGACGCCCTCGTGGCGGAGCCGGGCGTCGTGGTCAGGCTCCTCAGCTCGCCCGGTGACGTCGCGGAGATCGCCGAGGCCGACCTGGTCATCCTGCCGGGGTCGCGGGCCACGGTCAGCGACCTCGGGTGGCTCCGCCGTACCGGCTTCGCGTCGGCCATCGCGGAGCGGCGCGGGCCCGTTCTCGGGATCTGCGGCGGCTACCAGATGCTCGCGCGGTGGATCCGCGACGACGTGGAGTCGGGCGCGGGACTGGTCGAAGGGCTCGGCCTGCTCCCCGCCACCGTCGAGTTCGCGGCGGGCAAGACGCTCGCCCGGCCGGTCGGAGAGGCGTACGGCTGCCGCGTCGCGGCCTACGAGATCCACCACGGGATCGTGTCCAGGGACGGCGACGCCGAGCCGTTCCTGGACGGCTGCCGGGCGGGGGCCGTGTGGGGGACGACCTGGCACGGCGCGCTCGAGAACGACGAGTTCCGCCGCGCCTTCCTGACCGAGGTCGCGTCCGCCGCGGGGAGGACCGGCTTCGCGCCGTCGCCGGGGGTGTCCTTCGCCGCGCTCAGGGAGCGGCAACTCGACGCGCTCGGCGACCTGATCGAGCGGCACGTCGACACGGACGCGCTGCTCGCGCTCATCGAGAACGGCGCTCCTGACGGCCTGCCGGCGCTTCCGCCAGGCGGAGTCGCCAGCGACCCCCGTGGCCGGTGAGCGAGAGGCGGGAGAGCGGCTCGGCGTCGATCGCCCAGAACGCCTCGGCCGGTGTGCGGAGCACGTGGACGACCGCGGCCCTCATCACGGCGGGGTGTGTCACCGCGACCCCGCTCGCGGCTGAGGCCAGCCACGCGCCGACCCGATCGACGAGGGCGAGCACTGACTCGCCCCCGTGCGGGGCCGCGGACGGGTCGGTCAGCCAGGCCCGGACGCCCTCCGGATCGGCCGCCTGGACCTCGGCGAGCGACCTCCCGGCCCAGTGGCCGAAGTCGCAGTCGCGCAGCCCCTCGTCGACCTCGGCGTGCAGCCCCAGCCCGGCGGCGGTCTCCCCGCAGCACCGCGACGGGCCGCACGAGGCGCTCTTGACTCCGGCGTACAGGGGGGCGGCGTCGGAGGCCTGCCGCAGCCCCCGCTCGTCCAGTTCTTCGTCGAGGGGGAACGCCGCTCGGCGCATCGCCTCGGTGTAACCGTGACAAACAAGGACCAGGCGGACGGTCATTCGGACCCTTTGCTCAATTGACGCTGCGGTATGTCAGGTCGTAGCGTAAAGCGACATTAATGATGATGTGGGGAAGCCAGCGAGACTCTGGTACGGCCGCGCCACTGTGACCGGTCCTCCGGGACCGGGAGTCAGACCCTCCATCGTCACCGCCACCCCAATTGGGACGCGTGATCCCGAGGAGGCTCTTCCCATGGCTCAAGCCGCCGTTCCCCACTCCCAGCCCGTTCCGGTCAGCATTCCGGTCCGCGAGCTGATCCCCTGGGCCGTCTTCGCCGGCGTCCTGGCCATCGTCCTCCTCTACTTCGTCGGCGCGGAGCAGGGCGTCACCGCCCTGATCTCCGGGAACGGCGTGCACGAGTTCGTGCACGACGGCCGTCACCTGCTCGGCTTCCCCTGTCACTGACAAGGGGACGAGTCACCGCAATGGTGAGAAATCTGCTGGTCCGCGGCATGCTCGCGGGCCTGGTCGCCGCTGTCCTCGCTCTCGTCTTCGCCTGGGTCTTCGGCGAGCCGGAGCTCGGGCGTGCCATCGTCCTTGAAGGCGCCCACGTCGGGCACGCGGCGGAGGAGGCGGCCGAACCTGAGCCGTTCAGCCGCGCCGTCCAGTCGACCGTGGGCCTCGCCACGGCCGTCGGCGTCTACGGCGTCGCGATCGGCGGCGTCTTCGCGCTCGTGTTCGCCTTCGCCTACGGGCGCCTGGGCGCGCTTAGCGCGCGGGCCACCGCGGCCCTGATCGCGCTCGGGGCGTTCGTCACCGTCGCGCTGGTGCCGTTCCTGAAGTACCCCGCGAACCCGCCGGGGGTCGGCGACCCGGACAGTCTCCGGGAGCGGACCGTCGTGTACTTCGCGCTCGTCGCCGGCTCGGTGGCCCTCGCCGCCGTGGCGCTCTATCTGCGCCGCCGCCTCGCCCCCCGTTACGGCGGCTGGAACGCGGCGCTGCTGGCCGTGGCGGCGTTCCTCGTCGCCGTGACCGCGGCGTGCCTGCTGCTCCCGGCGATCGACGAGGTGCCGGCCCACTTCCCGGCCGCTCTGTTGTGGAGATTCCGGCTCGCCTCGCTCGGCACGCAGGTCACCCTGTGGGCGGGCGTCGGGCTGATCTTCGGCCCGCTGGCCGAGCGCGTGCTCACGTCCCGCTACGCCCCCGCTCCCGCACTCCCCGCGTGAGCGGGAGCGACCGATGACTCATGACAGAACGAGGCGAGATGCCTGACGCGCGCCACTATCCGTTCACGGCGATCGTGGGGCTCGATCAGCTCAAGCTGGCCCTGATCCTCAATGCCGTGTCACCGCGTACCGGCGGGGTGCTCATCCGCGGCGAGAAGGGCACCGCCAAGTCGACCATCGTGCGGGCGCTCTCGGCGCTGCTGCCGCCGGTCGCCGTCGTGCCCGGGTGCCGGTTCTCCTGCGACCCCGCCGCTCCGGAGCCCGCGTGCCCCGACGGGCCCCACGGACCCCGGCCCGACGCGTCGGTGCGGCCCGCCAGGCTGGCCGAGCTTCCGGTGGGAGCCTCCGAGGACCGCCTGGTCGGCTCGCTCGACCTCGAACGCGCGCTCACCGAGGGCGTGAAGTCCTTCGAGCCCGGCCTGCTCGCCGCCGCCCACCGCGGCGTGCTGTACGTGGACGAGGTCAACCTGCTGCACGACCACCTGGTGGACCTGCTCCTCGACGCCGCCGCGCTGGGCACCTGCTACGTCGAGCGCGACGCGGTGTCCGTACGGCACCCGGCGCGGTTCCTGTTGGTCGGTACGATGAACCCGGAAGAGGGCGAGCTGCGGCCCCAGCTCCTCGACCGCTTCGGGCTGACCGTCGAGGTGGCCGCGTCACGCGACCCCGGCGAGCGGGCCGAGGTGGTGCGGCGGCGGCTGTCCTTCGAGGACGACCCGGAGGGCTTCGCCGCCCGATGGACGGCGGAGGAGCAAGCGCTGGCCGCTCGCATAGCCGAGGCGCGGGGCCGCCTTCGTGACGTGGCGCTCTCCGACGCCGCGCTACGGCAGATCGCCACCGTCTGCGCCGCGTTCGGCGTGGACGGCATGCGGGCCGACCTGATCACCGCCCATGCCGCCGTCGCCCACGCGGCCTGGCGAGGAGGCACGGAGGTCACCGCCGAGGACGTGCGGGCCGCGGCCCGCCTGGCCCTGCCGCACCGGCGCCGCCGTGACCCGTTTGACGCTCCCGGCCTCGACGAGTCAGAGCTCGACGAGCTTCTCGACAACTCCAAGCCGGACCCCGACCCGGACACCGACCCCGACGGCGGGGCCGACAGCGCCGGGAACGGCCAGGCGGACAGCGCGGAGAACGGCCAGGCGGACAGCGCGGAGAACGGCCAGGCGGATACGACTACGAGTGGCACAGGAGATGGCGAAGCCGGTGGCGCCGGGAAGGGGCAGGCGGCCACGTCCACCGCGCGGCCGGGCGAGCCGTACCGGGTGCGTGCGCTGACCGTCCCGGGGCTCGGCACGGGCAGCCCCGGACGGCGGTCACGAGCCCGCACGCCGTACGGCCGGGTCTCGGGGTCGCGGACGCCGGTGGGCCGCCTCACCTCGCCCCATCTCACGGCGACCCTTCGCGCGGCGGCCCCACACCAGCGTGAACGCGGCAGGACCGGGCCGGGGCTGGTGGTGCGGCCCGGCGACCTGCGCGAGGCCGTACGCGAGGGCCGCGAGGGCAACCTCGTGCTCTTCGCCGTGGACGCGAGCGGGTCGATGGCGGCTCGCCGCCGGATGGAGGCCGTCAAGGGGGCCGTGCTGAGCCTGCTCCTCGACGCCTACCAGCGCCGTGACAAGGTCGGTCTCGTGACGTTCCGCGGTTCGGCCGCGGAGCTGGTGCTTCCCCCGACCTCCTCGGTGGAGGCGGGTGCGGCACGGCTGCGTTCCCTGCCCACGGGCGGGCGCACGCCGCTCGCCGAGGGCCTGCGCCGGGCCGCCGAGGTGCTGCGGGTCGAACGGCTCCGCGACCCGTCACGCAGGCCGCTGCTCGTCGTGGTCACCGACGGACGCGTCACGTCGGGCGCGACGGCCGACGTGGACCGCGCCGCCGCGCTGCTGCGCGGCGTGACCTCCGTCGTGGTCGACTGCGAGAGCGGACCCGTACGGCTCGGCCTCGCCGTACGGCTGGCGGGACGGCTGGGCGGCGAAGCCGTACGGCTGGAGGAGCTGGCCGCGGACGGGCTGCGCGAGCTCGTCCACGAGCGCAGGAAGGCGGCCTGACATGCCTCAGGGGAAGCCGGCGGCGGTGCCGGACGACGGCCTCACGACCAGGCAGCGGCGCACCCGGCCGCTGGTGTTCGTCCACACCGGCCCGGGCAAGGGGAAGTCGACCGCGGCGTTCGGGCTCGCGCTCCGCGCGTGGAACCAGGGCTGGCCGGTCGGGGTCTTCCAGTTCGTCAAGTCGGCCAAGTGGCGAGTGGGCGAGGAGCGGGCCCTGGCCGTGCTCAGCGAGTCGGGCGCGGGAGGCACGGTCGCGTGGCACAAGATGGGCGAGGGCTGGTCGTGGATCAAGAAGGCCGGCGCCGAGGAGGACCACGCCGCCGACGCCCGTGAGGGATGGGAGCAGATCAAGCGCGACCTCGCGGCCGAGACCTACCGGCTGTACGTGCTGGACGAGTTCACCTACCCCATCAAATGGGGGTGGATCGATGTGGAGGACGTGGTGGCCGCTCTCGCCGGCCGTCCCGGCATCCAGCACGTGGTGATCACCGGCAGGGACGCCCATCCGCGCCTGCTGGAGACCGCCGACCTGGTCACGGAGATGACCAAGGTCAGGCACCCCATGGACGCGGGCCAGAAGGGCCAGAAGGGCATCGAATGGTGATCGGCGCGGTCCGATCGCGGGGGAGGGGCGGGAGTGGCTGAGCTTCCGCGCCTCGTCATCGCGGCGCCCTCCTCGGGATCCGGCAAGACGACGGTGGCCACGGGGCTGATGGCGGCCCTGACGGCCAAGGGCTTCACGGTCTCGCCGCACAAGGTGGGGCCGGACTACATCGATCCCGGCTACCACGCGCTGGCCGCCGGGCGCCCGGGGCGGAACCTCGACCCCTGGCTCGTCGGTGAGGCGCTGATCGAGCCCCTGCTCCTGCGTGGCGCCGCCGGACTGCATGGCGCCGCCGGGGCCGGGATCGCCGTCATCGAGGGCGTGATGGGGTTGTACGACGGCGCCGCCGTACCGGACGCCGGAGCCGTGCCGGACGGCGCGTCCGGCGGCGACTTCGCGTCGACCGCGCATGTCGCGCGCGTGCTTGACGCGCCGGTGGTGCTGGTCGTCGACGCGTCCGGGCAGGGGCGATCGGTGGCCGCGCTGGTCCACGGGTTCGCGTCCTACGACACCCGGGTACGGATCGGCGGCGTGATCCTCAACCGGATCGGCTCGCCCCGGCACGAGCAGATCTGCCGCGACGCGCTCGCCGAGACGGGGGTCGCGGTGCTCGGGGCCATCCCCCGTACCGAAGTGGCCGCGACGCCCTCCCGCCATCTCGGCCTCGTGCCCCCCGCCGAGCGGACGGCCGAAGCGGTGCGCGCGGTGGCGGCGCTGGGCGAGCTGGTGACGGCCACCTGCGACCTGGAAGCGCTCGTACGGCTCGCCCGCGGCGCGTCCCCCCTCAACGCCCCCGCGTGGAACCCACACCAGGTCCTCGCCGGTATGCCTCCCGAGGAGGGCCGTGACGGTGACGGTGACGTGGTCGTGGCGGTGGCCGGGGGAAAGGCGTTCACGTTCGGGTACGCGGAGCAGGCCGAGCTGATCGAGGCGGCCGGGGCCACGGTGGCCGTCTTCGACCCGCTGAGCGACGAGACCCTTCCCGCTGGCGCGTCAGCCCTCGTGCTGCCCGGCGGATTCCCCGAGGTGTACGCCGCCGAGCTGTCGGCCAACGAGCCGCTCCGCCGGGAGGTCGCCGCCTTCGGCGGGCCCATCGTGGCCGAGTGCGCCGGGCTGCTCTATCTGTGCCGGGAGCTGGACGGCCGTCCCATGTGCGGGGTCGTGGACGCCACCGCCACCATGACGGGCACGCTCACGCTCGGCTATCGGCGGGCCGTGGCCGTACGCGACTCGGTGCTGACCCGGGAGGGGGAGCGCTACCACGGCCACGAGTTCCACCGCACGCGCGTCAGCCCGGCCAGTGACGTGCCGCCGCTCTACCGATGGCGGGACGGCGCCGACGGGTACGGCGGGCCGCGACTGGCCGCGTCCTACGTGCACCTGCACTGGGCCGGAAGCCCTCACCTCGCCCGGAGATTGGTGTCACGAGCGGCTCGCGGCGCATGAGCGGGCTGGTGACCGTCGTCGGCATCGGCGCCGACGGCTGGGCCGGGCTGTCTCCGGTCGCGCGGCGCGAGATAGGCGCCGCAGAGGTCCTCATGGGTGGCGCGCGGCAGCTCGCGCTGGTGCCGGACACCGGCGCGGAACGCGTCACGTGGCCCTCGCCGATGCTGCCGGCCGTCGAGGGGCTGCTGGCCGAGCGGGCCCACCAGGCCGTATGCGTGCTGGCCAGCGGCGATCCGATGTTCTACGGGGTCGGCACGACGCTTGTGAGGTTGCTCGGGGCCGACCGGGTCCGGGTGCTGCCGCATCCCTCGTCGGTCTCGCTGGCCTGCGCCCGGATGGGCTGGCCGGTCGAGCAAACGGCGGTCGTGAGCCTGGTCGGCCGCCCGGTGGAGTCGCTGCACCCCTTCGTACGGGGCCGGGTCGTCGTGCTGAGCGCCGACGCCGCCACTCCCGGGCGGGTCGCGGCGCTGCTGGTCGCGAGGGGGTACGGCGCCAGCGTGATGACCGTGCTCCAGCAGCTCGGAGGCCCGGGCGAGCGCCAGATGTCGAGTACGGCCGGGCGGTGGGAGGCGGAGGTCACGGAGATCGACCCGCTGAACGTCGTGGCCGTGGAATGCCGGCCCGACCCGGGCGTGCCGGCGCTGCCCTCCGTCCCCGGGCTGCCGGACGAGGCGTTCGAGCATGACGGGCAACTGACGAAGCGCGAGGTCCGGGCGGTGACGCTGTCGCGGCTCGCTCCCGTGCCGGGTGAGCTGCTCTGGGACGTGGGCGCCGGGGCCGGGAGCGTGGCCATCGAGTGGATGCGCGCCCATCCCGCCTGCCGGGCGGTCGCGGTCGAGAGCCGCGCCGAACGCGCGGCCCGGATCGGGCGGAACGCGGCGGCCCTCGGCGTGCCCGGACTGCGGGTGGTGCACGGCACGGCTCCAGAGGCTCTCACGGGCCTCGAACCGCCCGGCGCGGTCTTCGTCGGCGGCGGCGCGACGGTTCAGGGCACCGTCGAGGCGTGCTGGGAGGCGCTGCGCCCCGGCGGGAGGCTCGTGATGAACGCGGTGACCCTGGAGTCCGAGTCGGTCGTGGCCGCCTGGCACGGCAAGGTCGGCGGCGACCTCGTCCGGATCGCGGTCGACCGGGCCGCGCCGGTCGGAGGCTTCACCGCATGGCGGCCGGCGATGCCCGTCCTGGTGTGGACGGCGGTGCGGCGGTGACCCGTCGTGGGACCAGAGAGGCAAGACCATGACAGTGCACTTCATCGGGGCCGGGCCGGGCGCCGCCGACCTCATCACCGTGCGCGGGCGCGACCTGATCGCCGCCTCGCCGGTCTGCCTCTACGCCGGATCGCTCGTGCCCAAGGAGTTGCTTGAGCACGCGCCCCCCGGCGCGCGACTGGTCGACACCGCCCGCATGACGCTGGACGAGATAGTCGCCGAGATGCTGTCCGCCCATGCCGCCGGGCATGACGTGGCCCGGTTGCACTCCGGCGACCCGTCCATCTTCAGCGCGATGGCCGAGCAGATGCGCCACCTGGACGCGGCGGGCGTGCCGTACGACGTGACACCGGGTGTCCCGGCCTTCGCCGCCGCGGCCGCTTCCCTCGGGCGCGAGCTCACCGTGCCCGGAGTCGGCCAGACGGTGGTGCTGACCCGGACGTCGGCGCGCGCTACCCCCATGCCTCCGGGGGAGGACCTCGGCACGCTCGGCCGCAGCCGGTCCACGATGGTGCTGCACCTGGCGGTCCAGCGCATCGAGACGCTGGTGGAGGAGCTGACCCCCAGCTATGGCGCGGACTGCCCGGTCGCGGTGGTGGCCCGCGCGAGCAGGGACGACGAGGTGGTCCTGCGGGGCACCCTGGCCGACATCGCCGGGCGGGTGCGCGAAGCGGGCGTGGTCCGCACGGCCGTCGTCATCGTCGGCGCGGTGCTGACCGCTTCCGAGTTCCCCGACAGCCACCTCTACTCCGCCGCGCGACACCGCGACGCGATCGACTGAAGGAGCTCGTCATCAACTACATCCGGGACGGCGCGGAGATCTACCGCCGGTCCTTCGCCACGATCCGCGCCGAGGCGGACCTCGCCGGCCTGCCGGAGGACGTCTCCAGGGTGGCCGTGCGGATGATCCACGCCTGCGGGATGGTGGACCTCGTCGCCGATCTCGCCTGGTCTCCCGGCGTGGTGGCCGCCGGGAGGGCGGCTCTCCGAGCGGGCGCCGCGATTTTGTGCGACGCGACGATGGTGGCCTCCGGAGTGACCCGCCGCCGGCTGCCGGCCGGTAACGAGGTGCTGTGCACCCTCGGGGATCCCCGGGTGCCCGGCCTGGCCCGCGAACTCGGGACGACCCGCAGCGCGGCGGCGCTGGAGCTCTGGCGGGACCGGCTCGACGGGGCCGTGGTGGCGATCGGCAACGCTCCCACTGCCCTGTTCCGGTTGCTTGAGCTGGTGGGGGAGGGCGCCGGGCGGCCCGCCGCCGTCCTCGGCGTACCGGTCGGCTTCATCGGCGCCGCCGAATCCAAGCAGGCGCTGGCCGAGCACGGCGGCCTCGACTACCTGGTGGTGCGTGGGCGCCGAGGTGGGAGCGCGCTGGCCGCGGCGGCCCTGAACGCGATCGCGAGCGAGGAAGAATGAGCGACAAGAACAGTGAGCCCAGCGGCCGGGAGCCCGCGCCGGTGGGGCGTTTGCTGGGCGTGGGGCTGGGGCCGGGCGATCCGGAGCTGGTCACGGTGAAGGCCGCGCGTCTCGTCCGTGAGGCGGACGTGATCGCCTACCACAGTGCCCGGCACGGCCGGAGCATCGCCCGCGCGGTGGCCGCGCCGTACCTTCGCGGCGACCAGATCGAGGAAGCACTGATCTATCCCGTCACCACTGAGACCACCGACCATCCGGGCGGTTACCGCGGGGCCATCGAGGAGTTCTACGTCACGTGCGCGGAGCGGCTCGCGGCGCATCTCGACGCCGGACGTGACGTGGTCGTGCTCTGCGAGGGAGATCCGCTCTTCTACGGCTCCTACATGCACCTGCACAAGCGGCTGGCGGACCGTTACCCGACCGAGGTCGTCCCCGGCGTCACGTCCGTCAGCGCGGCGTCCGCGGTGCTCGGCCGCCCGCTCGTCGAGCGGGACGAGACCCTCACCGTCCTGCCCGGGACGCTGCCGCCCGAGGAGCTCGCCGTACGGCTGGCCGCCACGGACTCGGCGGCGATCCTGAAGCTGGGCCGTACGTTCACCTCCGTGCGGGACGCGCTGGAGCAGGCGGGCCGCCTGGACGACGCCTGGTACGTCGAGCGGGCCACCACGGATCGTCAGCGGATCGAACGGCTCGCCGACGTCGCCCCCGAGGACGTCCCGTATTTCTCGGTGGCCATCCTCCCCAGCAGGATCGACGGGCCGTCCGCCGCCGGTCCCCGGGCGGAGTCACGTACCGATGGGCCCCCGGCGGCGTCTCGGGGGGAGGTCGTCGTGGTGGGACTCGGCCCGGCGGGCCGTCCCTGGCTCACCCCCGAAGCCCAGGACGCCCTCGCGACCGCGGATGATCTCGTCGGGTACGGCCCGTACCTCGACCGGGTGGCCCCCAACCCCCGCCAGCGCCGGCATCCGACGGACAACCGCGTGGAGGCCGAGCGGGCGGCGCACGCGCTGCGGCTGGCCAAGGAGGGGTCCCGGGTCGCGGTGGTGTCCTCGGGAGACCCGGGAGTGTTCGCCATGGCGAGCGCGGTCCTTGAGGTGGCATGCGAGCCCGAGTACGCGGACGTGCCGGTCCGCGTGGTCCCGGGGCTGACCGCCGCTCAGGCGGTCGCGAGCCGGGTCGGGGCGCCGCTGGGGCACGACTACTGCGTCCTGTCCCTGTCCGACCGGCTCAAGCCCTGGGACGTGATCGCGGACCGCCTCGCCGCCGCCGCGGCCGCCGATCTCGTGATCGCCATCTACAACCCGGCGTCGCGGAGCCGTACGTGGCAGGTGGCCGCGGCGAGGGACCTCCTGTTACGGCATCGCTCCCCCGACACGCCTGTGGTGATCGGGCGGGACGTCGGGGGACCGGCGGAGACCCTGCGCGTCACCACCCTGGCGAAGCTCGACCCGGCCGACGTCGACATGCGGTGCCTGCTGGTGATCGGCTCGTCGACGACGCGGGTCGTCGAGCGAGGAGGCCGGTCCGTCGTGTTCACTCCCCGCCGCTATCCGGCTTAGGGAGTTCGTCCGTCGGCGTGACGAGGGTGGCCGGGCACACTAGAGAAGGTGGGCCTGGATCGAGATCGTCGCGAAAGCCTGGGGCTTCCCGAGCACGAATTTCTCATCGGACATGCTGTCGGTGTAGGTGCTGGTGAACGGAGTGACCACCACAGCCGGCCTGGGGAGGCGGCTGTTGAGCACCTGGCCGTTCGCGTTGAGAACCAGCCGCTTCTTGCTCAGGCCGATGTAGAAGTTGTCGTCCTGGCCCTCCCTCATCCGGACCGTGAACTCCGCGGTCAACCGGCCGAAAGTCGCGAAGGAGAGAATGCGGTCGCTGGACTGACCCTTTGCGGTGAAGGTCTGCTCCATGTGGTACGCGAAGCATTTGGGAGTGGTCGAGAACGCCTTGTCGTTGATGCAGACTTGCGCGTCCGCGACCCCCGTCCGGGTGACCGAGGCGTGCGCGGCCGCCGCCGGTCCGACCAGCACTGTCCCCACAGTGGCGGTGCCCACGGTCAGGGCCAGTAGACGACGAATGACAGACATGATGAAACTCCTTCGTTGAGCTCGATTGGATGTGCTCAACGGTAGGAGCGCCACCCAGAACGGCCTGCGTCGAAATACGCGCTGACCATGTGGGACCGATCACAGCGGGAGCGAGCACAAATTCATAGTCCGATCCCTGTGTTTGTGCGCGTCATGAAATGCGCGTGATGATGTGGCGCTCCAACAAGTTCGCGCGGGGGGCGGTGATCGGTGCCCTTATTGCGGGATATCGGGGATTCGAGTCGTTCGCATGTTCGAGTTGGTTGCTGGACACTTGACGTGGCCGGAGGGGGTGAAGGGTGATCCAGCAGACGTCAGAGCGCCAGGACGAGCAGCGCGAACGCGGGCAGCGTCAGGATGACGAGGTCCGTGGCGGGCAGCATCAGGAGTGGGAGTGGTGGTGGGTCGATCCCTCCTCAGTGCCGCCGCTCGATGACGTGGAGGACCTGCCCGAGGACGACGCCTTCGCCGACGACGAGCCCCTGCATGACGAGGCCCTGTATGGCGAGCCCGTGGGTGACGCGTCGTGGTACGGCGGGGGCGAGGGTGGCGGGTTGGGTGAGACGTGGCCGTGGTTCGCCGGGATGGCGCCGGGTGGGCGTGCGGCCGCCGGGGTGGCGTGGGGACATGCTCGGCTGGGGCGGCTGCCGGATGCGCACGTGCTGGATGCGGTGGCGGCGGCCCGGCGGATCGCCTCCTGGGCGCAGGGCGTGGAGATGATGGCCGCGGTGGAGCTGTTCGAACGGCCCGCCGTACGCGAGGACGGCTCGCCCCTGCCGGCCGCGTTGGCGGCCGTGCACCGCGACAGTGTGCTGGAGGAGATCGCCGCCAAGCTGCGGGTGACCTCGGGCACGGCCGCCTACCTGGTGGCTCAGGGCGGCACCCTGAAGCGGCGGTTTCCGCGGGTGCTGGCGTTGCTGCTGTTGGGGCGGCTGGACATTGCGAAGGTCAACGCGTTCGTCAACGGGTGCGCGTTCGTCTGCGATGAGCATGCCGCCCTGGTTGAGGATCGGCTCATCGATGGGGCGGAGAACCTGACCTCGGGGCAGTTGCGGTCGAAGATCGCCAAGCTGGT
>NZ_JBGCBZ010000020.1:0-155074 GCF_041262585.1 Planotetraspora sp. GP83
CGGACCCCCCCCCCCCCCCAAAAACCCGGGGGGGGGGGGCCCCCCCCCCCCCGGGGGCGGGGGGCCCCCCCCCCCCCCCCCCCCCCCCCGACGCGCTGTCTCGAAGCCGTTTCAGGGCCGTCTTAGGGCCGTTTCAGGGCCGTTTCAGGGCCGTTTCAGGGCCGTCTTAGGGCCGTCAGTGTGAGAAGTTGCCCCGGTAGTACTGGAACACGAAACCGATGGCGCTCATGATCGTGGCGAACACCCCGATGAAGAAGAGCCACCAGCCGATCGTGAAGCCGAAGAACGTCAGCGCGGCCGACAGGCACACGAACAGCGGCCACCAGCTGTGCGGGCTGAAGAAGCCGATCTCCCCGGCGCCGTCGCTGACGTCGGCCTCCTTGTTGTCCTCCGGCTGGTCGCCGATCCGGCGCGCGGTGAACAGCAGGTAGTAACCGATCATGAACGCCAGCCCGACGGAGATCGCCATGGCCGTGGTGCCGGTCGGTTCCTTCGACCAGAACCAGTACACGGCGTCCGCGGCGGCGAAGAAGATGCCGCAGAGCAGGAACATCCACCCCTGGATCTTCATCAGGCCTCCAGCTCGGGCTTGGCCGCGAGGTGCGGGTACTTGAGGTCGAACGCGGGACGCTCGGAGCGGATCCGCGGCAGCGTGAGGAAGTTGTGCCGCGGGGGCGGGCACGAGGTGGCCCACTCGAGCGAGCCGCCGTAGCCCCAGGGGTCGTCGACGGTGACCTTCGGAGCGGTCTTCCAGGTCCGCCACACGTTGTAGACGAACGGCAGCGTCGAGAGACCCAGCAGGAGCGCGCCCGCCGACGAGATCATGTTCAGGCCGGTGAAGCCGTCCGACGCCGCGTAGTCGGCGTATCGCCGCGGGAAGCCGCTGACGCCCAGCCAGTGCTGCACCAGGAAGGTCAGGTGGAAGCCGAAGAACAGCGTCCAGAAGTGGACCTTGCCCAGCCTGTCGTTGAGCATCTTCCCGGTGAACTTGGGCCACCAGAAGTAGAAGCCCGCGAACATCGCGAACACCACGGTGCCGAAGACCACGTAGTGGAAGTGGGCCACGACGAAGTAGCTGTCGCTGATCTGGAAGTCCAGCGGCGGCGAGGCCAGGATGACGCCCGTGAGGCCGCCGAACAGGAAGGTCACCAGGAAGCCGACCGCGAACAGCATCGGCGTCTCGAACGACAGGTGGCCGCGCCACATCGTGCCGATCCAGTTGAAGAACTTCACCCCGGTCGGGACCGCGATGAGGAACGTCATGAACGAGAAGAACGGCAGGAGCACCTGGCCGGTGACGAACATGTGGTGCGCCCAGACGGTCACCGACAGGCCGGCGATCGCGATGGTCGCGCCCACGAGGCCGATGTAGCCGAAGACCGGCTTACGGCTGAAGACGGGCAGCACCTCGGTGATGATGCCGAAGAACGGCAGCGCGATGATGTACACCTCGGGGTGGCCGAAGAACCAGAACAGGTGCTGCCACAGCATCGGACCGCCGTGCGAGTCGAAGATGTGCGCGCCGAGCTTCCGGTCGGCCTCCAGGGCGAGCAGCGCGGCCGCCAGCACCGGGAAGGCCAGCAGCACCAGGATGCTGGTGAGCAGGATGTTCCAGGTGAACATCGGCATCCGGAACATCGTCATGCCCGGGGCCCGCATGGTGATGATCGTCGTGATGAAGTTGACCGCGCCGAGGATCGTGCCGAGGCCCGACAGCGCCAGACCCATGATCCACATGTCGCCGCCGAGGCCGGGCGAGGTCACCGCGTTCGACAGCGGGGCATACGCCGTCCAGCCGAACGACGCGGCGCCGCCCGGCGTGAGGAAGCCCGCGACCGCGATCGTGCTGCCGAACAGGTAGAGCCAGTAGCTCACCATGTTGAGCCGCGGGAACGCCACGTCGGGCGCGCCGATCTGCAGCGGCATGAGCTCGTTGGCGAAGCCGGCGAACAGCGGCGTGGCGAACATCAGCAGCATGATCGTGCCGTGCATGGTGAACAGCTGGTTGAACTGCTCGTTCGACACGAACTGCAGGCCGGGCTGGGCCAGCTCGGCTCGCATGACCAGCGCCATGATGCCGCCGATCAGGAAGAACACGAACGACGTGATCAGGTAGAGGTGACCGATGATCTTGTGGTCGGTCGAGGACAGCCACTTGGCGATGACCGTGCCCTTGGTGTACGGCCGCGCGACGAGGCGGGCCGGTTCCTGGATGGCGGTCACTGCGCACTCCCCGCCTGGCTCTTGATGTACTGGTCGAATTCCGCCTGCGGGACGAGCTTCACGGAGAACAGCATCCTGCTGTGGTCGGTACCGCAGAGCTCGGCGCAGCGGCCGGTGAAGACGCCCGTCCGGTCGAGCGTCGTGATCTGGAACCTGTTGTGCACGTTCCCGGGGAACACGTCCTGCTTGAACGCGAAGGCCGGCACCCAGAACGAGTGGATGACGTCAGGCGAGTGCAGGTCGAACTGCACCTCGCTGTTGACCGGCAGCACGAGCTGCGGACCCTGCGGGGTCTCCACGCTCTGCTTGCTCAGGTCGACCGGGACGCCCGCCGCCACCGCCTTCTGGCCCTGGTACTCCGTGGTGAACCGCCAGCTCCACTGGTAGCCCTCGACGGCCACCTTGACCGGGGCGGTTCCGGTGACCTTCGTGATCTCGGTCTCGTCCCGCGCGGTGAAGAAGAAGAACACCGCGACCATGATGACCGGGACGACCGTGTAAAGGATCTCGATCGGCAGGTTGTAGCGCACCTGCGGGGGCAGGTGGTCGGTCGCGCTCTGCTTCTTGCGGTGGAACAGCACCGCCCACAGGATCAGGCCCCACACGACGACGCCGGTGGCGAGAGCCGCGATCCACGACCCGACCCAGAGCGTATGGACGATGGTCGCCTGCTTGGTAACGCCTTCCGGCATGCCCCCACGGGACCACTGGTCGGCGGCCTCTTTGCTACACGCCGTCGCGGACGCCACCACCAGCAGCGCCACGCCGGCGACGCCGGTCAACCGGCGGCGGGCCAACGGTCGCCGTGTCGTACGGCGGGTCGGACTCACGGATCGCCTACCCCACAGATGAAGCCCAAGAGTCCCTCTCTTGGGCGGTTTTTCAGATTTGGCGCTCGGGTTCAACCGGCACAACCTTTCCGCCGGTTCCCCCTTTACTTGTTGAGTTCACGCTGGGGGACACATTAGCGCGGACCGGCGGCGCCCCTCTGACCAGCCCCCGTTAGTGTCCTAACCGTGGCCTACTTGGACGCGGCTTCGACCGAACCTCTCCATCCCGCGGCTCGCGACGCCCTCATGGCCGCGCTCGACGCCGGCTGGGCCGACCCCGCGCGGCTGTACGGCACGGCCCGCCGCGCCCAGATGTTACTGGAGCAGGCCAGAGCGGAGGTAGCCGACGTTCTCGGTGCCCGGCCGGACGAGGTCGCCTTCACCTCCTCGGGGACCCAGGCCGTTCACCTGGGCGTCCTGGGCGCCCTTCAGGGCCGCCGCCGAATGGGCCGCCACCTGGTGGCGGGCGCGGTCGAGCACTCCAGCGTCCTGCAGGCCGCGGCGGTCCACGAACGCGACGGCGGCGAACTGGAGATCGTCGGCGTCAGCCGTACCGGACAGGCCGACGCGGGCGCGTTCGCCGAGGCGGTCTCCCGGCCCGGCACGGCTCTCGCCTGCCTCCAGACGGCCAACCACGAGGTCGGGACGCTCCAGCCGGTCGAGGAGGCCGCCGAGGCGTGCCAGGCGGCGAGGGTGCCGCTCCTGGTGGACGCCGCCCAGTCCGCCGGGCGCCTGCCGATCCCCCGGGGCTGGTCGGTGCTCACCGCCAGTGCCCACAAGTGGGGCGGTCCCGCCGGGGTCGGCGTGCTGGCGATCCGCAAGGGCACCCGCTGGCGCTCGCCGTACCCCGAGGACGAGCGGGAGCGCCGCCGGGTGCCGGGCTTCGAGAACGTGCCCGCCATCGTGGCCGCCGCCGCCGCGCTCCGCGCCAGGGCGGCCGAGGAGGCCGCCGAGGGCCCCCGCCTGTCCGCGCTGGTGGACCGGATCCGCGCCGAGGTGCCCCGCCTGGTGCCCGACGTCGAGGTCATCGGCGACCCGGTCCGGCGGCTGCCGCACATCGTGACCTTCTCCTGCCTCTACGTCGAAGGCGAGGCGCTCCTGACTGAGTTGGACAAGGCGGGGTTCGCGATCTCGTCCGGGAGCTCCTGCACGGCTAGTACGCTTCGGCCATCGCATGTTCTGGAGGCCATGGGCGTGCTTACGCACGGGAATGTCCGGGTATCGCTGCCCCGTGGCGTGTCCGAGGGCGACGTCGATCGCTTTCTCGCCGTCCTCCCGGACATCGTGCGGCGGATCCGGTCGAGTTTGGGGGTTCACTGATGTGGCGCAGGCGGTCGGGTGGCGGCGGGAACGCGCCGGAGACTCCACCCCGCGACCCCCGAGACCCCCGAGACCGCCGAGAGCCCCGAGATCAACGGGAGCCGCGCGGACCCGAGGAGGCGCCCGCGCTGACCATCGACGCGCTGGGCCGCAAGTGCCCCATCCCGATCATCATGCTGGCCGAGCGGATCAACCATGTGCCGATGCGCGACGTGGTCGCCGTCCTCGCCGACGACCCCGCCGCCTTCACCGACATCCCCGCCTGGTGCAGGCTCAAGTCGCACGAGCACGTGGGGAGCTACGACCTGCCCCAGGGCGGCTGGTCGATCCACGTGCGGCGCAACTACTGAGCCGGGCGCCCGTCCACGCGCCCGGCCGATCCCTGTCACAGGCTGATCGGCCTTGTGTCAAGCCGCGTCAGGCTGAGCGCGACGCAGGCTGAGCGCGACGCAGGCTGAGCCCCGCGTCAGGCGTAGTGGCACCTGACGTGCGGGGCCACCTCGTCCGCCGCCGCCTGGCCGTACGCCCCGGCGAAGCGCTCAAGGAAGACGCGCTGGCCCAGCTGGTACTCCTGGCCGCCGACCCGCTCCAGGACGTGGGTCGCCGTGAGGTTCCCGAGCTGGCCGCAGCGCTCCAGCGACAGGCCCCACGCGAGACCCGACAGGAAACCGGCCCGGAACGCGTCGCCGACGCCCGTCGGGTCGGCCTTACCCAGCTCCGGGGCGGGCGAGATCTGCAGGGACGGCTCGCCCTTGCGGTCGATCCGCGCGCCCTTCGGGCCGAGCGTGGTGACGCGGACGCCGACCCGGTCGAGGATCTCCTCGTGGGACCAGCCCGTCTTCTGCTCGATCATCCCGAGCTCGTAGTCGTTGCTGAACAGGTAGGCCGCGCCCTCCACCAGCAGGCGGATCTGGTCGTCCGGCATCCGCGCCAGCTGCTGCGACGGGTCGGCCGCGAACGGGATGCCCCGGTTCCGCGCCTCGTCGGTGTGCCGCAGCATGGCCGCCGGGTCGTTGGGGCTGATCAGGACCAGGTCGAGCCCGCCCAGCCGCTCCACGATCGGGCCGAGCTCGATCTCCCTCGCGTCCGCCATGGCGCCCGTGTAGAACGAGGCGATCTGGTTGTGTTCCTCATCCGTCGTGCAGAGGAACCGCGCGGTGTGGTGCAGCTCGGACACGTGGACCGACGCGCAGTCGACGCCGTGCCGTTCCAGCCACGAGCGGTAGTCCGCGAAGTCGGTGCCCACGGCACCGACCAGCACCGGGGTCAGCCCGAGGCAGCCCATCCCGAAGGCGATGTTGGCCGCGCAGCCGCCACGGCGGACCTGCAGATCGTCGACGAGGAACGACAGCGACACCCGGTCGAGCTGCTCGGCGATCAACTGGTCGCCGAAGCGGCCGGGGAAGGTCATCAGGTGGTCGGTCGCGATGGAGCCGGTCACAACGATGCGCACGGGGTTATTCTCCTCGTTGTCAGCATCTGGGATAAGGGGCAATCTTGCTGAACCCGTCGAGGGTACCCCCTCGGACATGACGACGCCCCGCACGGAAACCCGTACGGGGCGGTCTGCCAAGCTCAGGACAGCCTTGCTGCGGGCCCTTGCTGCGAGCCCTTGCTGCGAGCCTCTGTCGCGAGCCTTAGTTGAACGAGTCGCCGCAGGCGCACGAACCCGTGGCGTTCGGGTTGTCGATCGTGAAGCCCTGCTTCTCGATGGTGTCCACGAAGTCCACCGTGGCTCCGGTCAGGTACGGCGCGCTCATCCGGTCAGTGACGACACTCACACCGCCGAAGTCCGAAACGACGTCGCCGTCCATGGAGCGGTCGTCGAAGAAGAGCTGGTAGCGCAGGCCGGAACAACCGCCCGGCTGCACGGCCACGCGCAGCTGCAGTCCTTCCTCGCCCTGCTGCTCAAGCAGGCTCTTGACCTTGGCGGCGGCCGCATCAGTCAGGACCAGGCCCTGCTGTGTGGTCTCGCTGCTCTCAACCGTCATCTGATGACTCCCGCGTCTGCGCCAACCGCCCACCCGGAGCGGTCGATTGATTCCGACGTCCTACCTAGACGCTACCAACACCCGCCGATCGCTACACATTCCGCGTTGATGGCCTCGCCTCCGGTCCGGCGGGCTCCGGGCGCCCCTTTTGGTGGTGAGGCCATGGGGGTGGGGGGGCCGGAATAGGTGATGCGAGAGCTGTGTAATTATTAGTCGTCAATCCGACGATAAGTCCCCGAAGGGGGTGTGGTCGTGACGATCACCGAGACCGGGCTTCCGCTCTTCATCCTCGGTCGGGGCACCGACCCGCACAGTGAGCGCGGAGTCGACTGTCCCGGCGAGCTTCCCTCCGCGTCCGACCCGGCGCTGGTGGAGCGCGCCCGGGCGGCCAAGGAGTTGCTCGGCGACCGGCTGTTCGTGCTCGGTCACCACTACCAGCGCGACGAGGTCATCCAGTTCGCCGACGTGACCGGAGACTCGTTCAAGCTGGCCCGCGAGGCGGCCGCGCGGCCCGGCGCGGAGTACATCGTCTTCTGCGGCGTCCACTTCATGGCCGAGTCGGCCGACATCCTGACCGGCGACTCCCAGAAGGTCGTCCTGCCCGACCTCGCGGCGGGCTGCTCGATGGCCGACATGGCCACCTTCACCCAGGTCGAGGACTGCTGGGACGCCCTGGAGGACGCCGGGATCGCCGACCAGGTGGTTCCCATCACGTACATGAACTCCAGCGCCGACATCAAGGCGTTCTGCGGCCGCCACGGCGGCGCGGTCTGCACCTCGTCGAACGCGAAGAGAGCCCTGGAGTGGGCCTTCGAGCAGGGCCAGAAGGTCCTGTTCCTGCCCGACCAGCACCTCGGCCGCAACACCGCCGTGCTGGAGATGGGCCTGTCCCTGGACGACTGCGTGGTCTACAACCCGCACCGGCCGAACGGCGGCCTCACCCAGGAGCAGCTCGAGAACGCCAAGATGATCCTGTGGAAGGGCCACTGCTCGGTGCACGGCCGGTTCACGGCGGAGTGCGTCGACGAGGTCCGCGCCCGCATCCCGGGTGTGAACGTCCTTGTCCACCCCGAGTGCCGCCACGAGGTCGTGACCAAGGCCGACCACGTGGGCTCGACCGAGTACATCATCCGCACGCTGGAAGAGGCTCCCGCCGGGTCGTCCTGGGCCGTCGGCACCGAGCTGAACCTGGTCAAGCGCCTCGGGCAGATGTTCCCCGACAAGTCGATCACGTTCCTCGACCGGACCGTGTGCTACTGCTCGACGATGAACCGGATCGACCTGCCGCACCTGGTCTGGGCGCTGGAGTCGCTCGCCGCCGGGGAGGTCGTCAACCAGATCGCGGTCGACCCGGACACCACCCACTGGGCCAAGGTCGCGCTCGACCGCATGCTGGCGCTCCCCTGATCTGATCTCGGATCAGATGGCGGAACGCTCGGCCCACCACTGGAGGAGAGCGGCGTCGCCCTCGATGGCGTAGTCCCCGGGGCGGTCCTGGGGGCGGTCCTGGGGGCGACGCCTCCCCCAGGCCATCAGGAGCACGTCGCGGGCGGTAGCCGTACGGACCGTGGCCTGGGCGGGGGCGCTGGACCGCTCGTAGGAGAACCCGTCAGGGGTCAGGTGGATGAGCCAGCCCGCGCCCGTGCCGGGCTGCCAGGAGATCGTCTCGCCGTCGCCCCTGAGCCCGGCCAGGAGCGGCCGCCAGCTCGCGTAAGGGAGAACGTCGAGCAACTCGCTGACGCCGTCGGCTGCCACGTCCTCGTCGATCGAGGGCTCGGCGCCGACGGCGAGCTCCACGTCGGCCCGGTGGATGACGGTCTCGTGGAGCTGGCGCCGTGACCAGAAGCGCGCGTGCCGGTCACCCGCCCACGACCACATCTCCGCGCCGGGGTCCTGTCCCTTCAGTGCCTCCACCAGGAGTGCGGCTCCCGCCTCGAGCCAGGCCGGGTAGTCCTCGAAGCGGCTGGGAAGGCCGTGGTCCATGGCCTGCCTGTCGTAGCGGCGCGGGGCGAGGTCGCGGACCATGGCGGCCGCCCACCGGTGAACCGCCCCGGTGTGGGCCACCAGCTCCGCGAGGTCCCACCCGGGGCAGGTGGGCACGGGCGTCGCCGGATCACGGCCTCGCACGGCTTCCGCCATCCGGGTGATCTCCCGGCCGGCCGCGTCGGCGTACTCGATGTGGGTCCATTCCTTGGTCATCATGTCGCTCATCGTGGCCTATCGTCGCTCATCGCGTCGTCCGCGTGTAGCGGAGGGCGACCTCCTTGTAGGCGGCGGTGGACGCGGTGGCGAGGCGCCTGACGACCGTACCGTCGAGACCGGCGACCACGATCTCGCAGCCGTCGCCCGCGCGGCGCCACCCCGCGATGTGGTCCTCGTCGTACCAGCCGATCAGCCGTTCGGACGAGAACGGCACGCGGGCACGCTCGGCGCCGCCGGCCGTCCAGGCGCAGACCTGCGCGGTCGTCTTGGGGCACCTGGTCAGCAGGAGTCCTCCCGAGGGGGACACGATGTCGCCGGCGATCTCGATCGGCGTGCCGACGTTCGTCAGCGTGGTGAGCGCGGCGCCGTCCAGGCCGTAGAAGCGGATGCCCTCCCCCGCGTCCGTGGCCGCCCACGTCGCCACGGCCCGCCCGTCTCCGCGCCAGAAGTACGACCACTCCCCCACGTCCGGATCTGTGACCTTGGCGAACGTCGCCCTCCACGCCGCCACGTCCACGATCACGAACCCGGCTCCATCGGCCTTGTCCCCCGCCACGGGGCTGAGCACCGTCAGCAGGATCTTCGAGTGGTCCGGCGACCACGCGGGAGACGAGACGTACAACGGCGCCTTCACGGTCTCGATCGTGCGGGACCTCCCCGTCGCGCGGTCGACGACGGACACGGCGGCGAGGCCTGACGAGGCGTATCCGGGTGTCGATCCCCACCGCCCTGGCACCGCCGTCCTCGACCTGGACCTCGAAGTATCCCGGGACCTTCGTGAAGCCGTTCCCGCCCCCCGTCTCCCCAGCCCGCGAGTCCCCCGCGCGCACGTCCCCGCCGCCTATGCCCTCGGCTCGCCAGTCCCCGGTCCGCCTGTCCGCGCTCCGTACGTCCCGATCCCTCAGATAGACGTCATTTCCGGCGACGTAGGACGTGACCTTGATGGGATCGTCCGCCTTCTCCTCCAGCATGATCGACGTGCCCGGCAGCGCGCCGCCGTCTGAGGGGGCAGTCGGCGCATCCCGAGTGTTGGCGAGCAGGAACCCGCCTCCCGCGAGGACCAGCACGACCGCCAGCACGACCATCGGCACCGGCAAGACGCGCGGCCGCCGCCTCGTCCCCCCGCTCCCCAGCCCGTGGCCGGCCCCGTCATCCGCCCTCTCGGGGCCGGCCCGCCTGCCCGGCCGTGTCGGCACGGCATCCGCGGCGCCATGTAGGGCGGCATGTAGGTCGGCATGTACGGCGGTGCCCGGCGAGGCGGCCGCCGTACCCTCCTGGAGGAGTCCCTCGTCCTGGGGAAGTGAGCGGCCCGTGAGATGGGCCTGGTCCTGAAGCGCGGCGCCGGACGGCACGCCCGTGACGGACCGCACGACGTCACCGGGCGGCGCGGCGGCGGGGGCATGACCGAGGAGGCGGAGGAGGATGTCGCCGGCCGTGGGGCGGGCGGACGGGTCCTTGGCGAGGCACTGGGCGGCCAGGCCGCGAAGCGGCTCCTCGATCGAGCCGAGGTCGGGCTCGGCGTTCATGATGCGGTTGAAGACGGCCGGGAGGCTGTCGCTGCCGAAGGGCGGCTCGCCGGTGGCGGCGTAGACCATCGTGCAGGCCCAGGCGAACATGTCGGCGGCGGTTCCGGCCTGTTCGCCCGAAAGCTGCTCGGGCGTCATGTACGCGGGCGTGCCGACCACCACCGAGGTCAACGTCGAGGCGCGGTCAAGGGCGCGGGCGATGCCGAAGTCGATGACCCGAGGCCCGTCCTGGCCGAGCAGCACGTTGGACGGCTTGAAGTCCCGGTGCACGACGCCCGACTGGTGGATCGCGACCAGGGCGGTCACAGTGCCGACGGCCAGGCGGTGCAGGGCCGGACCGTGCCGTGGCCCCTCGCGCTCGACGACGGCGGCCAGGGTGGGGCCGTCGATGTACTCGCTGACGATGAAGGGGCGATGGGCGTCGACGCCGGTCTCGATGACCTGTGCCGTGCAGAACGCCGCCACCCGCTGGGCGACGGAGACCTCCCGGACGAAGCGATCCTGTGCCTCGCCGTTCCCCGCGAGGTCGGAGCGGAGCACCTTGACCGCCACCGGTGATCCGGACGGCGCGGCGCCGAGGTAGACGGTGCCCTGGCCGCCCTCGCCGAGACGCGCGGTGAGCCGGTAGCGGCCCACTCGCGTGGGATCCGCCGGCCGCAACGGCTCCCGCATCCCCCCTCCGGTGATCATGCACACGTTCCCACGTGCGGTGGTTGAGCCGGGGCAAGGTGTTGCGTGATCACGCACAGGCTCCCGTCCGTAACGGTTGAGCTGGGCGAAGGCGCTTCGTGATCATGCAGGCTCCGCGACCGCATGATCACGGGAGACGTTTGCCCAGCCGGCCCACCACGAGAGGGCACATGTGCATGATCACGATCGGTGGTGTCGGAGGTCTGCCGCGTGCCGGGGAACCTGTGCATGATCACCACCAATGGTGGGGGGGGTGAAGGTCAGAGGCCGGGGGCGCCCCAGACGGGGAACCAGCGCGAGAGGTCGGGCTCGATCTTGAGCTCGTCCGTCAGGACGCCGCGCACCTGTAGCTCCAGGGCGTTGTCCCGGCGGGTGCCTCCGGACGGGGCGAACGGGTAGAAGGTGCCCTGCTTGTAGAGGTAGACGATCGCCAGCTTGCGGCCCGACGGGTCGGCGAAGGTCACGAGCGAGCAGAGCAGGGACGGCCCGAAGCCCGCTGACTCCAGCGAGGAGTTGGCCGCGTGGAGGTCCGTCACGAGCCCAGACACGTCCGGATTGCGCACCAGCAGCCAGGTGTAACCGTAGGAGTCCTGGGAGACCTCCGCCTTCCCCAGCAGGGCCTCGATGTCCTTCTCCAACTGGGCGAACGCGCCGCCCTCCGCGGCCCGGAAGGAGACCGAACCCGCGCCCTCCGGGGTGAAGCCCGTCGCCGCCTGCAGCGTCACCGCCGCCGACGGCAGGGCGAACAGCGCGTCGAGATCCGGCTTCGCCGCCTTCGTACGACCCAGAAGCGCGTCGAACCAGCCCATCAGCGTCCCCTCAGCTTCTTTCAGCGTCCCTTTTTGCGGCTTCAGCGGCTCTTCAGCGGCCCAGCATGGCCGAGATCCTGGCGAGCTGCTCCAGGCGGCGCTCCAGCGGCGGATGGGTGGAGAACAGCGCCGCGACGCTCTCGCCCGACAGCGCCGGGACGAAGTAGAAGGCGTTGAACGGCTGCGCCTCACGCAGGTCCCTCGTCGGGATGCGGGCGATCTCCCCGCTCACCTTCGTCAGGGCGCTCGCGAGAGCCGACGGCCGCTGGGTCAGCAGCGCACCGGCCCGGTCGGCGGCCAGCTCGCGGTAACGCGACAGCGCCCGCGTGAGCAGGAAGCTGATCGCGTAGACGATGGCCGAGACCGCGAGGATGATCAGGCCGACGGGTGGGCCGTTGTTGTTGTCCCTGCGGCCTCCCCCGGCGAGGCCGGAGTAGAGCGCGAGCCGGGTCATCAGCCCGGCGACGATGCCCAGGAACGAGGCGATCGTCATCACTGCCACGTCCCGGTGCGCGACGTGCGACATCTCGTGAGCGATGACGCCTTCGAGCTCGGGCCCGTCGAGCCTGCGCAGCAGGCCCGTGGTCACGCAGACGACCGAGTGCTTCTGGTCTCGCCCGGTGGCGAACGCGTTGGGGACGTCGGAGTCGGCGATCGCCACGCGGGGCTTGGGCATGTTCGCCATCGCGGCGAGCCTGTCGATGATGCCGTGCAGCTCGGGAGCCTCCTGCGGGGAGACCTCCCGCCCGTGCATCGCGAACAGCGCGATCCGGTCGGACAGGAAGTACTGCACCAGCAGGAGGCCCGCGGCGATCACCAGCACCGTCACCGCCCGCACACCGGCGGCGAGCAGCGCGGCCACGAACGCGACGTACAGCAGGCCGAGCAGGAACATCGTCACGGTCATCCGGACCGTGAGGCCGCGATCGGGGGCGAACCTTGTGCGGACCATCAGCCAGGGATGAGCCCGGTGTCCCCGAGCATCTCCCGCACTTCCTCGATCGAAGCGTCGGCGGGCGGCAGGATCAGCTCGGACGGCTCCAGCGATTCGTCCGGAAGGGCGCTGCCCACCTGGCGGACCTTGTCCAGCAGGGCGTGCAGCTTGGTCCGGAAGGCGGCCTCGTCGTCGGACTCGATGGCGGCCTCGAGCTCGCTGTCGAGCGCGTTGAGGACCTCGATGTCGGCGGCGCCGATCTCGACCTGTCCCTCACCCATGATTCTGACGATCACAGGCCCTCCCCCGGCTGACGGTACTGCTGGGTGGGCTGCGACGACGGCTGGGCGGCCTGGCCCGGCTGCCCGGCCTCGATCGCGCTCTTCGGCGCGGGGCCCTGTCCCAGCTCGGCCTTCATCCTGGCGAGCTCCAGCTCCACGTCGGTGCCGCCGCCCATGCGGTCGAGCTCCGCCTGGATGTCGTCGCGCTGGCCGGTGAAGTCGTCGAGGGCGCCACTGGCGAGCAGCTCGTCGATCGCTCCGGCGCGTGCCTGCATCTGAGCGGTCTTGTCCTCGGCGCGCTGGATCGCGAGGCCGACGTCGCCCATCTCCTCGGAGATGCCGGAGAACGCCTCGTTGATCCGGGTCTGCGCCTCGGCGGCCGTGTAGGTCGCCTTGATGGTCTCCTTCTTCGTGCGGAAGGAGTCGACCTTGGTCTGGAGCCGCTGGCTGGCGAGGGTGAGCTTCTCCTCCTCGCCTTGAAGATTGCTGTACTGGATCCGAAGGTCGGCGATCTGCGTGTTCAGGCCGTTACGCCGGGTCAGCGCCTCACGTGCCAGGTCCTCGCGGCCGGCGGAGAGCGCCTGCCTGCCCTGGTTCTCGAGCTTCGCGGCCTGACTCTCAAGCTGGTTGATCTGCAGCTCCACCCGCTTGCGGCTGGTGGCCACGTCGGCCACGCCCCGGCGGACCTTCTGCAGCAGCTCCAACTGCCGCTGGTACGAATAGTCCAGGGTCTCCCGCGGATCCTCCATCTTGTCCAAGGCCTTGTTGGCCTTCGACTTGAAGATCATCGAAAGTCTCTTCATCACGCTCATGCGCGTCGGCCGTCCCCTTCTTAAAGGTTGTGCGTGGGTAACCCCAGCCGTTCCAGCCCCTTTTCGGCGGCGTCGCCGCCTGGGTTCACCCTACGCATAACGCGCGAGGGCGTCACTAAGTTGCACGCCCGGTAGGCTGGGCGACGTGTTCCGACGTCGTTCCCAGACCCCTACGGCCGACTCCCCCGTCCCTGTAGACGATCCTAAGCCCCAGGGGACTCCGGGCAAGGGCCGTCCCACCCCCAAGCGGAGTGAGGCGCAGGGCCGCCGCCGCTCCCCCGTGACGGCTCCCACCAACCGCAAGGAGGCCTACCGCCTCCAGCGCGAGCGCGACCGAGCGACCCGGGTCCGCCAGCGTGAGGGCATGCTGCGCGGCGACGAGCGGTACCTTCAGCCTCGTGACCGCGGCCCGGCGCGCAAGTTCGCCCGCGACTGGGTCGACTCCCGCCGCCTCCCGGGGCAGTACTTCCTGCCGGCCGTCTTCGTCATCATGCTGGTGTCGATGGTGCCGTTCCCGGTTCCCGTCCGGTCGGTGGTGCTGCTCGTCTACACCCTGTCGCTGCCGGTCGTGATGCTGCTCGTCCTGATCAGCTCGTTCTACGTGGCAGGGCGGGTCAAGAGGGAGGTCGCCGAGAGGTTCCCCGGCGAGAACCTCAAGGGCATCGGGTTCTACGCGGCCATGCGGTCCTCCCAGATCCGCCGCCTGCGCTTCCCGAAGCCGACCGTGCTTCCCGGCGGCAAGCCGGTTCCCTCCAAGAGCTGACCGGCCCGCTCCCCAGGTCGTACGGCGCCCCGCCCGGCAACGGGCGGGGTTTCGTCACTCCTCGGGGAGGTTCCAGCTCAGGCTGCCGTCGGTCACTGTGGGGGTGGACCCGTACAGGACGGGAGCGCCCGTGACGAGGGCATCGGCGATGGTCTTGAGCATGCGGTAATACGACGGCCACTGGGCCTGGGTGGGCCGCCCGTCTTCGGGGAAGTATTCGCCGATCTCGCCGGTCCGAGAGTCGGCGAACAGGAAACCACCGTCACCCGAGACCGCGAAGGGCACCCAGCCGCCGCCCAACTGGCAGGACGTATCCCAGGAATCGGCGATGTCCGCCACTCCCACCATTGTGTAGAACGGCGGAAGCTCCAGGCCGGAGCCGCTCGGCCCGCCGTCGTGGCGCAGCAGGGACGCCCGCAGCGAGTCGGGGACGCGCATCCCCGTCTTCGCCTCCACCTTGGCGATCATCCGGGCGCTCGCGGGGCGGGTGAGCCGCCTGTACGTCACCGGCGCGTGGGCCTTCAGCCACTTCTCGATGCGCCGCCACTGCCTGTTGACCGCCGCGGTGACATGGGGATCGATCGGCCGGACCACCGGCTTCTTCCCCGCCCCCCGCGGTTCGCATCCCGGATCGGGCCGAGCCATCTCGACGGAGGGTGAAGGCGACGCGGCCGCGCCGGTCAGGCCGGCCTCATCCGGGTCACCGGATTCCGCCGGATCAGGCATGCCGGCGTGCGAGAAGGGGATCGGCTCCGGCCCCGAGAGCGACCACCCGCCCGAGTCGCCGTCCTCGCCAATGTCGTCGCCCATGTCGTCGCCCATGTCGTCGTCCATGTCGTCGCAGAGCCCGGCCGCCGGGTCGCCGCAGTTTCCGGCGTACGCGCTCCGCCCCGGGAGGTCGTATCCGTAATAGGCGTCTTCCGAGGACTCGGCCTCAGATTCCGGCGAATCCGGATAAGAGGACTCTGGCCCGGTGCCCAGCCCGAGCCAGCTCATGGAGTCGCCGCCGAACGTCGCGGAGTCCAGTGCCTGGGAGGCGAGGAACAGCACGCCGAGCGCGACGGCGACTTGGGCCCAGCGGATCGTCCGTCTGCGGGTGGTGGCGTCGAGAGCGGCGAAGCGCTCCGAGAACGGCTCCCGGCCCGCCCTGGCGGCGACCAGCCGGGCGATCAGCGCTCCGCCTTCCGGCCGGTCGTAGCGCTTCAGGTCCTCGGCCGTGGGCCGCCCCAGCACGGGCTCCGCGTAAGGTTCCGGAGGTTCGGGAGGTGTGGTCCCCGGCTCGGCCTGTCGTGCGGTGTCCTGTTCGGCCTGGTGATCGTGCCCAGGCTGCTCCGGAAGCCCGCGAGGGCGAACGACAGCCGCCCCCCGGAAACCCGCCGCGGGCCGGGAAGCCGTACGGCGCCGCATGAGGGCGACTCCCAGGGCGACGCCGGCGGCGCAGGCGAGCGCCGCCGCGAGGGCCAGCCGTACGGGATGAGAAGTGATCAACCGGCGCACGGCGGGCACCTTATCGCGATCCGGGCCCACAGCCGTGGCGGATGAGCGGAAGCCCCCACCCCAGGGTCAAGTTTCGGCCAACGGCGGCCTCACGTCGGGGTGTCCCGACGATCTTGGGGACTTCGGCGGCTACCGTCCGGGATCGCCGTCGGATCGCTGGGGCGCGAAACGATCTCGACAAGGGGCTGAACGATGGAGACCAGCAGGCGGAGGTTCCTGGGCCTGGCCGCGGCCATGGCCGTCACGGGTTCGGCGTCCGCCAAGGGGACACCCGCCTGGGCCGGGGAGACCCGCGCCGAGGAGGCCGGAACAGCTCAGCAGGCCGGAGCGGCGCGGAAGCCCGGAGCAGGGCAGGAGGCCGGGGCGGCGCAGGAAGCCGGAGCGGCCCCGGAAGCCGCGCGGGAGAGCGCCGCGGGACGGCGGGCCGGGCAGGGCCCCTCGGGAGGCGACGTACCGGATCTCGCGGGCGTGGACCAGCCGGTGACGGCCACGCTCACGCCGTTCGCCGACGCGCTCCGCGTCCCGCCGCTGATCAGGCCGGACGGCGACCTGACGATCGAGATGCGGTCGGTGTCCAGGCGGCTCCACTCCCAGCTCCCGCCGACCACGCTGTGGGCCTACGAGGGGCACGTCCCCGGCCCGACCATCGAGGTGCGGCGCGGCCGGCGGTTGCGCGTCTACTGGACCAACCGGATCGAGGGCGAGCACGTGCCGGTCACGGCGGTGCAGGTGTACGCGCCGGTCGGCACGGGCACGCCGCCGAACACACTCCCCGGCCGGGGCGGGGCCGTGCCCAGGGACGACGTGGCGGGCATCCCACCGTGGCTCGTCGTCCACCTGCACGGCGCGGTCACCGGCGGCGGGCAGGACGGCTGGTCGGAGAACGGCCACGTGGCGGGAGAGGTGCAGATCTCGGAGTACCTGAACCGGCAGCCGTCGGCCGCCCTGTGGTACCACGACCACACGATGCACACCTCGACCTGGACGATCTTCGCCGGGCTGTTCGGCATGTACTGGATCCGGGACGACGAGGAGGACGCGCTCGGCCTGCCCAGCGGGCCGTACGAGATGCCGCTGATCTTGTGCGACCGCAACCTGGAGACGGACGCCGCGGGGCGGCTCACCGGCCGGCTGCTGCACAAGGTGACCTTCCGGAACGAGATCCAGCGGGTCACCCGGCCGTTCGAGGGCCCGTACACGCTGGTGAACGGGATCATCTGGCCCTACCTGGACGTGGAGCCCCGGTGGTACCGGTTCCGCGTGCTGAACGCGGCCAACTCGCGGACGTTCCGGCTGGCGCTGATCGACGAGGCGACCGGGAAGACGGTGACGGGCGCCATGAAGCAGATCGGGACGGACGGCGGCCTTCTCCCGGCCCCCGTCCCGCTCGAGTTCCTCACCCTCTCCTCGGGCGAGCGCGCGGACGTGCTGATCGACTTCGGCGGCCACGCGGGGAGACGGCTGCGCCTGGTGAACACGGCCGCCGACGCCACGCCCGGCATGCCCTCGGCGGGCATGCCGTACCCGGAGGTGATGCAGTTCCGGGTGGGCGGCCAAGCGGCCGAGGGGGGTGACGCGTTCAGGCTGCCGGCCGTCGTCTCGCCTTCGTTCGTACGGACCACGCACGACAGCCTCCCGCCGGACCGGACCCACCGGATCGTGCTGACCAAGGTCGGCGGCGGCAGGCACTCGGAGATGTGGGAGATGGAGAAGGTGCACCCCGACTCCGTGAAGATCCCCAGCGAGGGGGTCGTCCAGCTCAAGACGGCGGACGGCAACGTCCTCACCTACCGGCGGATCGCCAACGGGCCGGACGACGTGGTGAACTACTTCGCCGAGCTGGACGCCTGGGAGCTGTGGACGTTCATCAACGCCACCGACTTCCCGCACCCGATGCACATCCATCTGATGCGCTTCCAGGCCATTTCTCGCGACATCTACGACGTCAGCGGCTTCGACGCCACGCTCGGCACGACCCTGAAGCCCATGGCGTACAAACAGGCGGGCGTCCTCACGCCCGGCGAGCAGGGAGCGAAGGACGTCATCCTGGTCGGGGAGAACGAGGTCGTCACCGTCGCGGGGCGGTTCGAGGGCGCGACCGGACGCTTCGCCTACCACTGCCACCTGCTGGAGCACCAGGACGAGGGGATGATGCGCCCGCTCGTGGTCTACCCGCCCGGGATCATGGCGCTGCACATGGGCGGTGCCATGATCAGTGGCGCCCACCATGGCCACAGTCACATGTAACCGGGATGTCCTAGGGTCGGAATCATGGAATTCCGCCATCTCGGCCGCAGCGGCCTCATGGTCAGCGAGATCAGCTACGGCAACTGGATCACTCACGGCTCCCAAGTGGAGGAGGACGCCGCGCGCGAGTGCGTGCGGACGGCCCTGGACGAGGGCGTCACCACGTTCGACACCGCGGACGTCTACGCGGGAACCCGGGCCGAGGAGGTGCTCGGGCGGGCGCTGAAGGGCGTGCGACGCGAGTCGCTGGAGATCTTCACCAAGGTCTTCTGGCCCACGGGGCCGGGCCACAACGACCGCGGCCTGTCCCGCAAGCACATCGTCGAGTCCGTCAACGGCTCGCTTCGCCGGCTCCAGACCGACTACGTCGACCTCTACCAGGCCCACCGCTTCGACGTCGAGACGCCCCTGGAGGAGACCCTCCGCGCCTTCGACGATCTCGTACGGCAGGGCAAGGTGCTCTACGTCGGGGTCAGCGAATGGACGGCCGACCAGATCGCGCGGGCTCTGAAGATCGCCGACGAGATGGGCTTCGACCGGATCGTCTCCAACCAGCCGCAGTACAGCATGCTGTGGCGGGTCATCGAGGCCGAGGTCGTGCCGCTGTGCGAGAAGGAGGGGGTCGGCCAGGTCGTGTTCTCGCCCATCGCACAGGGCGTCCTCACCGGCAAGTACCTCCCCGGGCAGCCGGCGCCCGCCGGGTCGCGGGCCACCCACGAGGCCGGCGCCGGCTTCATCAGCCGGATGATGGACGACGACGTGCTGCGGCGGGTCCAGGACCTCAAGCCCCTCGCGGCCGACCACGGGCTCACGATGGCCCAGCTCGCCGTGGCCTGGGTGCTGCAGAACCCGAACGTGTCGTCCGCCATCGTCGGCGCGTCGCGCCCGGACCAGGTGCGGGACAACGTCAAGGCCGCGGGCGTGAAGCTCGACGCGGAGACTCTGCGGCGGATCGACGACGTGCTCGCTCCCGTGATCGAGCGCGACCCCGCCAGGACGATCAGCCCCACCCGGCGCCCGTAAGCCCGTCGCTCATCCGGGGCTCATTCAGGCTCATTCGGGGGGCTCATTCGGGGCGCAGCGACATCCCCGAGTATTCGACGCGCTCGTCCTCCATCAGCGTGACCTGCTCGACGCCGGATTCGAGCAGGTCGCGCCACGTCTCTCCAAGCCAGGACTCAGCGTCGGCCTGGCTGGAGAAGATCTCGCGCGGCAGCGGACGATCCGTCACCTCGCCGCCCTTCGCGTCCTCATAACGCCAACGCCACGTCATGCCCATGCACCCCTTGTGAGCGGTTTCATCCACGTCATTGCCCGCCACCGGACCGGGCTACCCTACATCCCCCTCACCCGGCGTGATCATGCACACCTTCCCCCGCGAGTCTCCCCACCGGCGCCCTCCTACATCGTGATCATGCACGCCTTCCCGCACGAGGGCCGCGACCTGCATCTCCACCTTTCGTGATCATGCGTGCGGGCTTCGGCTCGCCGTCCCTCCACATGCCTGTAGCCCCGCGCCGCGGATGTCAGGGCAACGCGTTAATGTCGGGCGTCTCTGGCCGGACGATCGTGGAGGTGACGTGGAGGTCTTCCTGGAGGGCACCGCCGGCCCGGACGGCTGGCCCGCTCCCGGCTGCCCGTGCGCCTCCTGCGGACGGCTCCCGCCCGGACACCGCCGCCCGGCGTCTCTCGTCCTGAATGGCCAGGTACGGCTGTCGCCCGCGAACCAGCCACCCCGCACCGACGCCCTCCCGGCCATATCCGAGCCACCCGACGGACCGGGCCTTCCCCAAGGACACGGTCTTCCCGGGGGATACGTCTTACGGCACGGCCCCGACGGGTGCGAGATCATCGACCCCGCCGGAGGGCGGCTGCTCTACGCCACGCACGGGGTCGTACAGGCCGCTCCCAGCCACGCCGCGACCCGGCCCCGGGTCCTCTCCCGGCCGGATGAGTGCCACGGCGTCGCCCCGCGGGCTCCTGGCGCCGGCCCCGGCCGAGACGATCCCGGTGCTCTCCGGGCCGGCCGGGGCCGTCCCCTCGCCTGCGAGATCATGCCGTACGCCGCGGAGCCGTACGACCTGGTGCTCATCGACCTGCTCGACCGGCCGGACCGCCTCGGCGATCTCCGTCACCGCGGCCTCGTGACGTCGCGCACGCAGGTGATCGCCGTCCATCTCGATCATCGCGTGCCCTCGGAGGGCGAGCTCGCCCGGAGGCTGGGGTTCTGGCAGGCGAGAGCCGTACCGGACGGGACCGTGCTCACGGCGGCCCCCAAGTGGGAATCCGTAGAGGTCGGACGCCGCCCCCGGCGCACTCTGCTGCTCGGCGGGTCCCGATCCGGCAAGTCGGAGGAGGCCGAGCTGCGGGTGGCGGCCGACCCTGACGTGACATACGTGGCGACCGGGCCGTCCGGAGGAGACGACCCGTCCTGGCTGGCCAGGGTCAAGGCCCACCGGGACCGCCGCCCGGCGCACTGGCGAACCGTGGAGACCGTCGATCTGACCGCCCTCCTCCGCGACCCGCCCGGGACGCTCCTGATCGACGGCCTGGGCACCTGGCTGGCCGCCGTGTTCGACGAATGCGGCGCGTGGCCCGGCGACCTCGGCGACACGCCGGCCCCGACAGCGGATCACGGCGAGGCGCCTCCTCTGGATCACATGTCTCCGCTGGATCGCGTGGCCCGGCGATGCGACGAGTTGGTGGACGCCTGGCGGCACGCACCCGGCCCGGTCGTGGCGGTCAGCGACGAGGTCGGCCTCGGAGTCGTCCCGGCGACCGCCAGCGGGCGGCTGTTCCGCGACGCGCTGGGGCGTCTCAACCAGCGGCTCGCCCGCGAGTCCGAGGACGTGGCGCTGGTGGTCGCGGGCCGGGTCACACCGCTGCCGATCTGATCCCGCGCCGGTACGATCCTCCGCTGTGTCCGGAACGTCCCCGCTAAGTGGTCTCCGCGCCGCGTGGCGGTTCGCCATCGGGATGTTCACCGTGTTTCCGGTCCGGCCCGGCGACACGGATGGCGCCGTGGATGGCGGGCTGGATCGAGGGATCGCGGGCCGCGGCATGGTGCTGGCGCCGTTCGTCGGCGTGATCCTCGGGCTCGTGCCGGCCGCCGTACTGGTGGTCGTCCACTGGGTGTCGGGCTCCGCCTTATTGGCAGCCGTGCTCGCCGTCGGGACCTTGGCATGGCTGACGCGTGGTCTCCATCTCGACGGCCTGGCCGACCTGGCCGACGGGCTGGGCAGCGGCAAGCCCGCCGAGGCCGCCCTGGACATCATGAAACGCTCCGACATCGGCCCGTTCGGCGTCGTGACGCTGGTCTTCACGCTGCTCGCCCAGATCGCGGCGCTGTCGGCGGCCCCCGCCCCCGCCGCGCTCGTGACCGCGTGCGCCACCGGCCGGCTCGCCGTAACGTGGGCCTGCCGTGACGGCGTCCCCGCCGCCCGTCCCGGCGGTCTCGGCGCGCTCGTGGCGGGCACCGTACGGCGAAGCCGGGCGATCGCCGCGACCGCCCTGACGGCCCTGGCCGTGGCCCTGCTCGGATCCGCCCCCACACTCGGGGGCCTTCAGCCGTGGTTAGGAGGCGGGGGCCGGACGTCGCTCCCCCTGCCGGCCCAGGACAGCCTCCATCCTCCCGGCGCGTCCCTGATCGGCGGGCTGGACGTCACGACGGCGGGCACGTCGCTGAGCACATCGCTGAGCACATCGCTGAGCACGTCGCTGAGCACGGTGCTCGTGCTGCTCCTGGCGATGGCGGGGGGTCTCGGGGCCGCCGCCCTGGTGCGCCGCCGCGCCGTACGGCGGCTTGGCGGGATCACCGGCGACGTGCTCGGCGCGCTGGTCGAGACCGCCACGACGGCGGCCCTGCTCGTCTGCGCTCTCCTCTGACCCGCTGGACCGATTCCGACCCGTGGACCGATTCGCCGAGCCAGGCCGCCGCGACGAGCTTGCCCGTCCTGGCGCGGCTCGGCCCAAGGGTGAGACCGGTCTGCCGCGCCCACTGCCGGAACGGCGTGCCCCGGTGCACCAGGCGCCATACGGCGACCACGCCGAGAGACGGCGTCATCATCATGATCACTGCCGTCACGAGGACGGGTGGTGAGCCGAGCGGGCTGCCGCTCACCCACACCGGGGTCGCGGCCAGCCACGACGCCCCGAAGGTGACGAGGAGGAACACCCACAAGTCCCCATTGCTACGAACACTACGACTGCTACAACGCATCGCGATACACCTCGTACAGGTCCAGGGGCATTGCCTGTGCCGGAAATTGAGCGTGAGGCCGGAGCCGCTCCGGCGGGGGGCGCCGCATGATCACGAAGCAGGATTTCGCTGGTGGCGTGGCTCCTCGGGGAATACGCGCATGATCACGACCGGAGGCTGCGCAGGTCAGCCACAAGGCCCGGGAACTTATGCATGATCACGCGGGGGGGCGGGGGCTTTCAGGGCGGTGAGAAGGGCGGCTCCTGTGGCGGCGTCGTCGATGCTGATGGCGAGTTCGCCCCCGGAGGTGTAGCGGACGACCAGGCATTCCCCGCCCCGGAGCATGATCGTGGCCCTGCCCGGGAGGCCGCGGAAGCCCCACCCGCCGACCTCTGAGGGGCGGCGCTGCTCCACCCACGCCTTCTCGATCTTCTCCAGCGGCACGTGGCGGGAGGGCCACCGGAGCGGGCCGAACGATATCCGCAGGCCCTCGGGACTCACCTTCACGCGCACCGAGGAGAGGGCCAGCCCCGCCAGGCCGATGACGACGAGCGCCGCCGCCGTGATCCACAGGGCGCCCGGCAGTCCGAGGACCGCGCCCAGCGCGATCGCACCGGCCGCGACCAGGCCCACGATGGCCATCGCGCTCGCCCAGGGGGCGGACACCGACGACACCCACACCGCCCGCTCACCGGGATCGAGGTGCAGCGCCACCGGCGTCTCGCCGTCCTCCGGGCGCTCGTCTGGCCCGGGCCGGGTGGCGAGGTGGCCGATCCAGCCGGCGAGGAGGGCGGCGGCGATGAGGGGGACGACCCGCCAGCCGACCGTTCCCGCCTGCTCCCACCGGGCCCGGTCGAGGTTGGCGTTCAGGGACAGCGCCTGGAGTCCGAGCGCGAGGCAGGCGCCCGCCCCGAGAGCCGCTCCGATCCGCCCGCGGGCGTACCGCCGCCGCAAAGCCCCGGCACGCGTGGCGATGCCCAGGCAGACGCCGGCGATCGCGGCCCACAAAACAACATGGAATGTGACGAATCCCCCGAAGGACATGGCGCCATCGGGTGTGCCGGACGGCCCCCAGTGCGAGGCCACAGGGTCAGGCAGGCGGTCCCGGAACGCCAGGGGTGTCGTCACCAGCGCCACGGCGACAAGGGCGGTCCAGGCTCCGGCGGTCAGCAGAAAACGGGTCCGGAACCTCATTCCGGGCCTCCACTTCGTGAGAGTTCCGTGATGATTTCGATGACGTCGCCAGGGCCGTAGCCGTACCGGGCGGCCTCGTCGAGCAGGTCGCGCACCTTTCCCCCGAGGGCCTCGCGGGCGTCGGGCCGCCGCAGGACGGACACGCCGCGCCCGCGGCGGAACTCCAGCAGCCCCTCATCCCGCAGGTCGCGCAGGGAGCGCAGCACCGTGTTGGCGTTGACGCCCAGCGCGTCGGCCAAGTCCCGCGCGGGGGGCAGCCGCTCCCCCGGGGCGACCTGCCCGTCCGCGATCGCCCGCCGGATGGCGGCGGTCACCTGCTCGTGCAGGGGACGGGGATCGTTGAGATCAAGCTTCAGCAACATGATGCTAGCGACATTAGCACCATATCGGGAATATTTACATATAGTGCTACCGCCATTGGCACCATTGTGGTTACCGATTGGTAGGATGACCCCTCGTTTATGCGTAGGGGAGTAAGCCCAGCTAGCATCGGCACACGTGACCACAGTGCGCGTCAATGCATCTGACACGGTCTCCATCGAGACCGGTGCCCTCGTCGTCGGCATCCATACCTCTCCGGAGGGCCCGCGGACGGCTCCCGGCGCCGGCGACCTCGATCAGGCCCTGAACGGCAAGCTCGCCGAGACCCTCACCGCGGTGGGCTTCACGGGCAAGGCGGAGGAGATCGCCAAGATCCCGACGTTCGGCGCGCTGCCCGCCCCGGTGGTGGCCGCCGTCGGCCTGGGCGACAGCCCCGAGGGCGGCTACGACCTGGAGACCCTGCGCCGCGCCGCCGGAGCCGCCGTTCGGTCGCTCGCCGGCACGGCGTCGGCCGTGATCGCCCTGCCGGCCACGACGGCCGAGGAGGCCGGGGCCGTCGCGGTCGGCGGCCTGCTCGGCGCGTACGGCTTCACGCGCTACCGGACCAAGGGCGACGGCAGGGAACCGGTCGCGGAGCTGACCGTGCTGTCGAAGGCGCCGGGGGCCGAGGAGGCCGTCCAGCGCGCCGCGACGGTCGCGGAGTCGGTCGCGCTGGTCCGCGACCTGGTCAACACGCCGCCGTCCGACCTGTGGCCCGCCCGGTTCGCCGAGATCGCCCAGCAGACCGGCGGCGAGGCCGGCCTGTCCGTCGAGGTCCTCGACGAGGTCGAGCTCAAGGAGCGCGGCTACGGCGGCATCGTCGGCGTCGGCCAGGGCTCGGTCAACCCGCCCCGCCTGGTCCGCCTCGCCTACAGCCACCCTGGCGCCACCCGGACCGTCGCGTTCGTGGGCAAGGGCATCACCTTCGACTCCGGCGGCCTGTCGCTCAAGCCCTCCGCGTCCATGGACTGGATGAAGTCCGACATGGGCGGCGCGGGAGCCGTCCTCGGCGCGCTCCTGGGCATCGCCCGGCTCGGCCTCGCCGTCAACGCCGTCGGCTACCTCTGCCTCGCCGAGAACATGCCGTCCGGTACGGCGCAGCGCCCCTCGGACGTGCTCCACACCTACAGCGGCAAGACGGTGGAGGTGCTCGACACCGACGCCGAGGGCCGCCTGGTGCTGATCGACGGCATCGCCCGCGCCGCGGAGGACAACCCGGACCTGATCGTCGACGTGGCGACGCTGACGGGCGCGCAGATCGTCGCGCTGGGCTGGCGCACGGCGGGCGTGATGGCCAACGACGACGCGCTCCGCGAGGAGGTCGTCGAGATCGCGCAGGGCGAGGGCGAGGGCGCCTGGGGCATGCCTCTCCCGGAGGAGCTCCGCAAGGGGCTCGACTCCCCCGTCGCGGACATCGCCAACCTCAACCCCGAGCGCTGGGGCAGCATGCTCGCCGCCGGGATCTTCCTGCGGGAATTCGTTCCCGACGGCATTCGTTGGGCACACGTTGACATGGCGGGGCCCGGCTTCAACAAGGGTGAGCCGCACGGCTACACGCCCAAGGGCGGCACCGGCGCGATCACCCGCACGCTGATCGGCGTCGCCGAGCGCTACGCGGACAACTGAACGCCAGAACTGCATAGACACCCGAACCTCATAGACAAGTGAAAAGATGCCGTCGGGTCCATCCGACGGTGTGTGAATCCAGCAAGGAGCATTCCAGTGGCTGAAGGCAGCGGCCCCTTCGACATCGTCGTCCTAGGTGGCGGTAGCGGTGGTTACGCCTGCGCCCTCCGGGCGGCGGAGCTCGGCATGAACGTCGTCCTGATCGAGAAGGACAAGGTCGGGGGGACCTGCCTGCACCGGGGCTGCATCCCCACGAAGGCCCTTCTGCACGCGGCGGAGCTGGCCGACCAGACCCGCGAGAGCGAGACCTTCGGCGTGCGGGCCAGCTTCGAGGGCATCGACGTCCCCGGGGTTCACTCCTACAAGGACAAGGTCGTCACCGGGCTCTACAAGGGGCTCGCCGGCCTCATCAAGAGCAAGAAGATCACCGTGGTGGAGGGCGAGGGCCGCCTCGCCGGCCCGAACCGGGTGGTCGTCGGCGACCAGGTCTTCGAGGGCCGCCACGTCGTGCTGGCGACCGGCTCGGTGCCCAAGTCGCTGCCCGGCCTGGAGATCGACGGCGAGAAGGTCATCTCCAGCGACCACGCGCTCGTCCTCGACCACGTGCCGTCCTCGGTCGTGATCCTGGGCGGCGGTGTGATCGGCGTCGAGTTCGCCAGCGTGTGGCGCTCCTTCGGCGCCGAGGTCACCATCGTCGAGGCGCTCCCGCACCTGCTGCCGCTCGAGGACGAGTCCAACTCCAAGCTCCTGGAGCGCGCCTTCCGCCGCCGGGGCATCAAGTACGAGCTGGGCGCCCGCTTCGAGAGCGTCAAGACCACCGGCACCGGTGTGGTCGTCACCCTGGAGAACGGCAAGACCCTCGACGCCGAGCTCATGCTCGTCGCCGTCGGCCGCGGCCCCGTCTCGGCCGGTCTGGGCTACGAGGAGGCGGGCGTCACCGTCGACCGCGGCTACGTGCCGGTCAACGGGTACTGCCAGACCAACGTGCCGGGCGTCTACGCGGTGGGGGACCTCATCCCCACCCTCCAGCTCGCCCACGTCGGCTTCGCCGAGGGCATTCTGGTCGCCGAGCACATCGCCGGTCTGAACCCGGTTCCGATCGACTACGACGGCGTGCCGCGCATCACCTACTCCGAGCCGGAGGTGGCGTCGGTGGGCATCAGCTCGGCCGTCGCCCGCGAGCGCGGCCACGACGTCGTCGAGCTCTCGTACAACCTGGCCGGGAACGGCAGGAGCAAGATCCTCCAGACTCAGGGCGAGGTCAAGGTCGTCGCCGAGCGCGACGGCCGGGTCCTGGGCGTGCACATGGTGGGCAGCCGCGTCGGCGAGCTCATCGCGGAGGCCCAGCTGATCTTCAACTGGGAGGCCACGCCGACCGACGTCGCACAGCTGATCCACCCGCACCCGACCCAGTCCGAGGCTCTGGGCGAGGCGATGCTGGCCCTGGCCGGCAAGCCGCTCCACGTACACAACTGAAGCCCTCCAAGGAAACGCGAGAGAAGAGAACCATGCCGGTCTCCGTAACCATGCCCCAGCTCGGCGAGAGCGTTACCGAGGGCACCGTCACCCGCTGGCTGAAGAAGGAAGGCGAGCACGTCGAGGCCGACGAGCCGCTCCTCGAGGTGTCGACCGACAAGGTCGACACCGAGATCCCTTCGCCGTCCGCGGGTTACCTGACCAAGATCATCGTCGCTGAGGACGAGACCGTCGAGGTCGGGGCCGAGCTCGCGCTGATCGACTCGAACGGCGCGGGCGCCGCTCCGGTCGCGGCCGAGGCTCCCGCTCCCGAGCCGGCTCCCGAGCCTGAGCCCGCTCCGGTCCAGGCCGCCGCCCCGGCGCCCGCTCAGCCGTCGCCGATCTCCTCGATCCCGCAGCCCGCGCCCGCCGTCGTGACGCCGCCGGCTCCCGCGCCCGCCCCGGCCCCGGCGCCCGTCCAGGCCGCCGCTCCGGCTCCGGTCTCGCCGATCGCCACCACGCCGGCCACTGAGCCCGCGCCGCTGCCGTCGTCGGGCGAGAGCCCGTACGTCACGCCGCTGGTCCGCAAGCTCGCCGCCGAGCACGGCGTCGACCTCGACTCGCTGACCGGCACCGGCGTGGGCGGCCGCATCCGCAAGCAGGACGTCATCGAGGCGGCCCGGGTCCAGCGCGAGCAGGCCGCCGCCGCGGCGGCCGCGCCCGCCCCCGAGGCTCCCGCCCCGGCTCCGGTCGCGGCCGCGCCGGTCCAGGCGCCGGTCCACGCGGCGGCACCCGAGCCGGTCCAGGTGGACACCACGCTGCGGGGCACCACCGCGAAGATGTCGCGCCTGCGCAAGGTCATCGCCGACCGCATGATGGAGTCGCTGCACACCTCGGCGCAGCTCACGACCGTCGTCGAGGTCGACGTGACCCGCATCGCCGGCCTGCGCGCGAGGGCCAAGAGCGCCTTCGAGGCCCGCGAGGGCGTCAAGCTGTCGTTCATGCCGTTCTTCGCGCTGGCGGCGGTCGAGGCGCTCAAGGTCCACCCGAAGCTCAACGCCGTGATCAACGACGAGACGAGCGAGGTCACCTACCACGACGTCGAGAACCTCGGCATCGCGGTGGACACCGAGCGCGGCCTCATCGTCCCGGTGATCAAGAACGCGGGCGACCTCAACATCGCCGGCCTGTCACGCAAGGTCGCCGACCTGGCGGAGCGCACCCGCACCAACAAGATCGGCCCGGACGAGCTCGGCGGCGGGACGTTCACGCTGACCAACACCGGCAGCCGCGGCGCGCTGTTCGACACGCCGATCCTCAACAAGCCGCAGGTCGGCATGCTGGGCACCGGCGCCGTCGTCAAGCGCCCGGTCGTGGTGGACACCCCCGAGGGCGAGGTCATCGCGGTCCGCTCGATGGTCTACCTGGCGCTGACCTACGACCACCGCCTGGTCGACGGAGCGGACGCCGCCCGCTTCCTCACCACGATCAAGCGCCGTCTCGAGGAGGGCCGCTTCGAGGGCCAGCTCGGGCTCGCGTAAGCGGAGCGGCCACGAAGACCAACCGTAGACGCCCTAAGACAACCTAAGACACGGCCACGCCGACGCCGGAGCCGCCCCGCATCACCGCGGGGCGGCTCCCGCCGTCTCTGTGGGCGGTCAACTAGCGTGGGCTCATGACCATCGTGGTGACCGGCTCGTCCGGCCTTCTGGGCTCGGCCCTGGTCCGCACCCTGCGCGCCGACGGTGACCAGGTCCTCAGGCTGGTACGGCGCGAGCCCGCGGGGCCGGACGAGGCGTTCTGGGACCCGGCAAGAGGGGTCCTGGATCCAGCCGTGCTGGAGGGGGCGGACGCCGTCGTCCATCTCGCCGGGGCCGGGATCGGCGACCGCCGGTGGACGGAGTCGTACAAACGCGAGCTGGTGGACAGCCGGGTCGGCAGCACCCGGACCCTCACGGAGGCGCTGGCCGCGCTGAAGGACAAGCCCCGAGTGCTGCTGTCCGGGTCGGCGGTCGGGTTCTACGGCGACACCGGCGACCGTCCGGTCGACGAGTCCTCCCCGTCCGGGGCGGGCTTCCTCGCCGGTCTCGTGCGGGAGTGGGAGGCGGCCGCCGCGCCCGCTGAGGAGGCCGGCATCCGGGTCGTACGGCTCCGCACGGGCGTCGTGCTCAGCGGCCGGGGCGGGGCGCTCGCCAAGGTGCTCCCGATCTTCAGGCTCGGGGCGGGCGCCGTCCTGGGGAGCGGGAAGCAGTACGTCTCGTGGATCTCCCTGCCGGACTGGGTGGCTGCGGTCCGGTTCCTCCTGGCCAATCAGGAGATGTCGGGCCCGGTCAACGTCACCGCACCGGAGCCCGTGACCAACGCCGACTACACCAGGGCCATCGGCAAAGCCCTGCACCGGCCGACGATGCCCATCGCCACACCGGCGTTCGCCCTTCGCCTGGCGCTCGGGGAGTTCGCCACCGAGGGCGTTCTGGCCGGTCAGCGCGTGCTGCCCGGGCGGCTGCTGGACGCAGGCCACAGGTTCGCCCATCCCGCCCTCGAAGACGCGCTGCCCGCCGTACTCTAGTGAGTCCTTCGTCCTGACACAGGAGTGAACAATGAGCCGCGTTGGACAGTCGCACATCGTCGCCATCGGCGGAGGGTCGTTCCGGCAGACGGAGCGGTACGGGTTCATCGAGCCGACGGCGCTGCTGCGCTACGTGCTCGACCTCACCGGCGAGGACCGGCCCAAGCTGGGGATCCTCGCGACCGCGACCGGCGACGACGCCGACTGGCTGCTCAAGATGTACGGCGCGTTCGCCCAGTGGGACGTCGAGGTGAGCCACTTAACGGTCTTCCCGATGCCCAACGTCGACGATCCCCGAGAGTGGATCCTGGAGCAGGACGCCATCTATGTCAGCGGCGGGAGCGTGGCCAACCTCGCGGCGCTGTGGCGGCTCCACGGGCTCGACGAGGCGTTCGCCGAGGCATGGCGGGCGGGCGTCGTCCTGTCCGGGCAGAGCGCCGGAGCGCTGTGCTGGCACGTCGGCGGCAACACCGACTCCTTCGGGCCCACGCTGCGGCCCTGGGCCGAGGGCCTGGCCCTGCTGCCCTACTCCTGCGGTGTCCACTACAACTCCGACGCGCAGCGCCGCAGGCTCCTGCACGCGTCGGTCGCCTCGGGCGAGCTGCCAGACGGGTACGCCGCGGACGAGGGCGTGGCGCTCCACTACGTCGGCACGGAGTTCATCCAGGCGGTCAGCGTCAATCCGGAGGGTTACGCCTACCGCGTGGAGCGGGACGGCGCCAAGGTGAAGGAGTTCCGTATCGAGCCCCGCCAACTGACGTCTACCCTTGAACCGTGAAAGGGCTTGCCATCGTCCGCATGGGCGTCGACGTACCGTACGAGCAGGCCTGGAAGACGCAGCGGCTGGCGCACAGCCGGCGGGTGGCGGGCGAGATCTCCGACCTGTGCCTCATGCTGGAGCACGCGCCGGTCTACACGGCGGGCACGCGGACCCTCCCCGGTGAGCGTCCGGCCGACGGCACGCCGGTCATCGATGTCGACCGCGGCGGGAAGGTCACCTGGCACGGCCCCGGGCAGCTCGTCGGCTACCCCATCATCCGGATCGATGACGTCGTCTCCTACGTCCGCACGCTGGAAGAGGTGCTGATCCAGGTCTGCGCGGACTTCGGGCTGGTCGCCCGCCGCGTCGAGGGCCGCGGCGGGGTGTGGGTTCCGGGAGACCCGAGTCACGGCCTGCCCGACCGCAGGCTGGGCACCATCGGCATCCGGGTGTCCCGCGGCGTGACCATGCACGGCTTCGCGCTGAACTGCGTGAACGATCTGAGCTGGTACAACCGGATCATGCCCGCCGACGTGGCGGACGCGGGCGTGACGTCCCTGTCGGCCGAGACGGGCCGCCGCATCACCGTCGAGGAGGTCATCCCCTTCGCGGAGAAGCGGCTGGCCGAGGCCCTCGGAGCCGAGCCGTACGACCTGTACGAAGAGGATCTGGCCTGACGACGCCCTTCCCGGGCGGTCCGGGAGCCGTCTCAGATCACCTGAGCCCAGGTAATAAGCTGAATGGGTGACGGTTGCACCAGAAGGCCGAAAGCTCCTCCGCCTGGAGGTGCGCAACAGCCAGACCCCCATCGAGAAGAAGCCGCCGTGGATCAAGACACGGCTGCGTAACGGGCCCAACTTCAACGAGATCAAGTCCCTGGTCCAGGGCGCGGGGCTGCACACCGTCTGCCAGGAGGCGGGCTGCCCCAACATCTCCGAGTGCTGGGAGGACCGCGAGGCCACCTTCCTCATCGGCGGTGACCAGTGCACCCGGCGCTGCGACTTCTGTCAGATCGACACGGGGAAGCCCGCCGAGTACGACACGGACGAGCCGCGCCGCGTCGCCGAGTCGGTCCAGCAGATGGGCCTGCGGTACGCCACTGTCACCGGCGTCGCCCGCGACGACCTGCCCGACGGCGGCTCGTGGCTGTACGCGGAGACCGCCAGGCAGATCCACACGATGGTCCCCGGCTGCGGCGTCGAGCTGCTGGTGCCGGACTTCAACGGCCACCGGGAGCAGCTGGAGGAGGTCTTCTCCGCCAAGCCCGAGGTCTTCGCGCACAACATCGAGACCGTGCCGCGGATCTTCAAGCGGATCCGGCCCGCCTTCCGCTACGAGCGCTCGCTAGAGGTGATCACGATGGCCCGCGGGGCTGGGCTGGTCACCAAGTCGAACCTCATCCTCGGCATGGGCGAGGAGCGCGAGGAGATCACCCAGGCCCTGCGCGACCTGCACGAGGCCGGCTGCGACCTCGTGACGATCACGCAGTATCTCCGGCCCACCCCCCGCCACCATCCGGTGGACCGCTGGGTGAAGCCCGAGGAGTTCGTGGAGCTCCAGCGGGAGGCCGAGGAGATCGGGTTCGCCGGCGTCATGTCGGGCCCGCTCGTGCGGTCCTCCTACCGGGCCGGGCGGCTCTACCAGCAGGCGATCGCCGCGCGCCAGACGCTCTAGTCGGTCTCGTTTTCATTAATCGGCCCCCGGATTTGTATCCTTCACACCATGGCGAAAGACCCAGCGACTCCCGGACGGCTCAAGCAGATCCGGATGGTCGCCCAGATCATCAAACAGGCCGATCCCAAGGGGATGCCGATCGTCTACGGATCGGCGCTGGGCACACTCGCCGTGTTCGTCGTGGTGGGCGTGTTCTTCGGCTGGACCTGGATCGTATTCGGCGTCTTCGCCGCCCTGCTGGTCGGCATGCTCGTCTTCAGCCGGCTGGCCCAGCGCGCGCAGTACTCGATGCTGCACGGCCAGCCCGGCGCGACGTACGCCATCCTGCAGGGCCTGCGGGGCACCTGGCACGTGGAGGAAAAGCCGGTCGCGGTCAACCGTGACCAGGACCTGGTGTTCCGGATCGTCGGCTACCCGGGAGTCATCCTGATCTCCGAGGGGCCGTCCAGCCGGGTGCAGCGGATGCTCGTCGCCGAGAAGAAGCGCGTGCAGCGGGTCGCCGTGGACGTCCCGGTGTACGACATCCAGTGCGGTGACGGCGAGGGCCAGATTCCGCTCGCGAAGCTCCAGCGGCATCTGATGAAGCTGCCCCGCAACCTCAAGAAGCCGGCCGTGTCCGAGGTCAACAACCGCATGCGGGCGCTCACCCCGGCCGTGCCGCTGCCCAAGGGCCCGCTGCCCCGGGGCGTCCGGATGCCGCGCGGCCCCAAGGCCCGCTGATCGCTTGTCCACTACCGGGGGTCCGGCAGTAGAGGTCGGCAGGCGGCCGGTCTCCCGCTCCGAGACGTCACGGGCCAACCGCAGCTGGTGGGACGGCGCGGCCGACGAGTACCAGGCCGAGCACGGCCAGTTCCTGCGTGACGACGGCTTCGTCTGGTGCCCGGAGGGCCTGGACGAGGCCGACGCCCGTCTGCTGGGCGAGGTGAGGGGCAGGCGCGTCCTGGAGGTCGGCTGCGGGGCCGGGCAGTGCGGCCGGTGGCTGACCGGCCAGGGTGCGATCGTCGTGGCCTTCGACCTGTCGTACCGCCAGCTCCAGCACTCCCGCCGCATCGATCTCTCCAGTGAGCGTCACCTGCCCGTGGTGCAGGCCGACGCCGAGGTCCTGCCGTTCCAGGACGCCTCGTTCGACCTGGCGTGCTCCGCGTTCGGAGCGCTGCCGTTCGTCGCGGACGCCGGGGCGGTGCTGGCCGAGGTCCGGCGGGTGCTCCGGCCGGGCGGGCGGTTCGTCTTCTCGGTCAGCCATCCGATCCGGTGGGCGTTCCCCGACGACCCCGGGCCGCGCGGGCTTACCGCCGACCGTTCCTACTTCGACCGGTCGCCGTACGTCGAGCACTCCGGCGGCGTGCCGTCCTATGTGGAGCACCACCGGACGATGTCCGACTGGGTCGGGGCGATCGTCTCCTCGGGGCTGCTCCTGGACGGGCTGATGGAGCCCGAGTGGCCCGAGGGTCACAACGGTGTCTGGGGTGGCTGGAGCCCGCTGCGCGGCCGCCTGATCCCCGGCACCGCGATATTCCAGTGCCGGCGGCCGGCTGCTTAGCCGTTGGCAGGCTTAGCCGTTGACGACGACGGTGCCGGACGCCCGGTCGTGCAGGCCGCGGCGGTCCCGGTCCCAGATCAGGGCCGGTACGGCGAGGCACAGCAGGAGCGTGCGGATCAGCACGGAGACGAGCGCCGGACGACCGCCGTCGAGCGTGGCCACGCGGATCCCGAACAGCCGCATGCCGAGCGTCATCCCGAGCATGCCGACCAGCAGGACGTACTCCAGGGCGAAGACGGCGAGGCCGACCCAGCCCTGGTCCCGCCCTCGGGCGTGCAGCAGGCCACCGGCGATCGCCCAGGTGCACACCAGCCAGTCGACCAGGACTGCGCCGAGCCTGCGGCCGAACCCGGCGACGGCGCCGCGGCCCTCCTCCGGCAGTCCCAGCCGCTCACCCGGATAGCCGAGGTCGGCCCCGGCGGCCCGGGAGCCTCCGATCCAGGTCTGCGTCCATCGCGGCTGCCGGTCACTCATAGTCCATCAGCGTATCGGGGCCAGTCACCGGTCTTCCGCTCGGAGGCCAAGCCGTACATCATTTAGCACGGCTCTCCCCTTTTCCTGATTTCACGTTTATTCAGTCGTTTGGAGTGATCGGTGCGGCCTGCGGACCCTGACGATATCGACGGACGCTTCGAGGCACTGGTCGCCCAGTTCGACGAGGACGAGATCAGGCGGCTCGGCGTCGAGGCGGCGCGCCTCAAGAGGAGGGGTGGAGCGCGGGACAAGGCGCCCATCGTGGTGCTGACCCTGTGCGGGCTGGTCGTGGCCGCGGGGCTGCTGATCAGCATGCGTCCCGACGTGCTGGACGGGTTCGTCGACACCGGCGAGCCCGTGGCGAAACACAGAATGGCTCCCGCGTTCGCCCGTCCGGGCCCGGCCCTGACGCCCGCCGGGGAAGCCGACCCCCCCGTGGTCCAGCCCACGGTTCAGCCCGCTTGGGATCCCTTCGCCGGGTCGAAGGCGGCGCAGTACGCCGATGGGGAGAAGGGCCTGGTCATGCCCGCGGCCAAGGCGCTGGGCGGGCTGACCGGGAAGCAGGCCGAGGCCGCGCTGAAGCGCGTGCGGAAGATGCTCGCCGCGGCCTATCTCGACCTGGACACCGTGCGCGGCAAGAAGCCGGCGGCCTTCATCAAGCTCCTGGAGCCTGAGCAGCGCAAATGGTTCCTCCAGCACTTCGGCAAGGGAGAGAACGGCGGCACGCGCTCATGGGTGTTCAGCCTCCAGCCCGGCGCGGCGGAGCCGGCCAGCGACGTGATCAAGGTCGACGGGGAGACGACGATCTCCCGGCGGCGGGACGGCGACGGCCGGAAAGGCATCACGATCAAGGTGGACTACCTGTTCGTCTACGCCGTCAACCGTCCCGGAGATCGTGGCACCACTATGCGGGTCGTCTCACATCGCAAGGTAAAGATCGCCGCCTACCGGCAGAACGGGAAGACGACGGTGTGGGTGGATCACATCTGGTCGGGCAATGCCGGCGGCGGTTGCGGGTTCGATGACGGATTCGTTCATCCCGACTTTCCGGAGCAGCCGTCGAAGGTCAAGCCATCCGGGCCGCCCGTCGATCCGTACGACCGGAGGCACGACGACCTCGACCATCCCGGGTGCCGGGCCACGACAGGCACCTGACCTGGGCGAACGCCGTACAGATCGCGGGACAAGAGTCAGTCAACGAGCGCCCGTGACACCCGTTTCACAGCAACGCCGGGGTTAGTGTGAGAAGGCACTCCCCTTAACACGCGCGAAACAAACGAGACATGGGGTCGAAACGGCATAGGCCTATGTTCGGGTCTGCTAGCCATGCCCCTGGGAGGTTCGAGAGTGTTTAACTCTGCCGACGACGTCCTCAAGTTCATCCGGGACGAGGGTGTGCAGTTCGTTGACGTCAGGTTCACGGACCTGCCGGGGACGACGCACCACTTCACTTTCCCCGCTGAGAACTTCGGTCCGAGCGTCTTCACCGACGGGCTCATGTTCGATGGCTCGTCGATCCGCGGTTTCCAGGCCATCCACGAGTCGGACATGCTCCTGCTGCCCGACCCCTCGACGGCCGTCGTGGACCCGTTCCGCCAGCACAAGACGCTGAACATCAACTTCTTCGTGCACGACCCCCTGACGGGCGAGGCCTACAGCCGCGACCCGCGCAACGTCGCCCGCAAGGCCGAGGAGTACCTCAAGGGAACCGGCATCGCGGACACCGTGTACTTCGGCCCCGAGGCCGAGTTCTACATCTTCGACGACGTGCGCTTCGAGACCCGGCAGAACGCGGGCTACTACTACATCGACTCGATCGAGGGCGCCTGGAACACCGGCAAGGCCTCCGAGGGCGGCAACCTGGGCTACAAGCCCCGGTACAAGGGCGGCTACTTCCCGGTCCCGCCGATGGACCACTTCACCGATCTGCGCTCGCAGATGGTCCGCAACCTGATCGACGCCGGCATCGAGACCGAGATGCAGCACCACGAGGTGGGCACCGCCGGCCAGGCCGAGATCGACTTCAGGTTCGGCACGCTGCTCAAGACCGCCGACAACCTGATGCTGTACAAGTACATCATCAAGAGCACGGCCATCGAGTACGGCCACACCGTGACCTTCATGCCGAAGCCGATCTTCGGTGACAACGGCTCGGGCATGCACTGCCACCAGTCGCTCTGGAAGGACGGCGAGCCGCTCTTCTACGACGAGGTCGGCTACGCGGGCCTGTCCGACACGGCGCGCTACTACATCGGCGGCCTGCTCAAGCACGCCCCGTCGCTGCTCGCCTTCACGAACCCGACGGTGAACTCCTACCACCGTCTCGTGCCGGGCTACGAGGCTCCGGTCAACCTGGTGTACTCGCAGCGCAACCGCTCGGCCTGCGTCCGCATCCCGATCACCGGCTCGAACCCGAAGGCCAAGCGCATCGAGTTCCGTGTGCCGGACCCGTCGTGCAACCCGTACTTCGCCTTCGCCGCGCAGCTCATGGCCGGTCTGGACGGCATCCGCAACAAGATCGAGCCACCGGAGCCCGTCGACAAGGACCTCTACGAGCTTCCGCCGGAGGAGGCCCGCCAGGTCCCGCAGGTGCCGGGTTCGCTGCCCGAGGTCCTCGACGCCCTTGAGGCCGACCACGAGTACCTGCTCGAAGGCGGGGTCTTCACTCCCGACCTGATCGAGACCTGGATCGCCTACAAGCGCGAGAACGAGATCGACCCGATCCGTCTCCGCCCGCACCCGCACGAGTTCGAGCTCTACTACGACGTGTGATCGGTACCGCGCGCTGACGATCAGGAGCGACGCGAGGTAGTGCCGCAAGTCGTGGAAACGGAAGCCCGTGGAAAGGTCCCGCACCTTGCCACGGGCTTGCCGCATTGCGCGTACGAACTTCCGCGGGCCGACTCGGGCGTCATCGTCGTCCGTGAGCAGCGTCTCGCCGTCATGCAGGGCCACACCTGATCAGTCGTCGCGACGTTCGGCGGCCGGTTCCCCTACCCCCGGCGACGTCCTGCGCGATCACGAGATCGAGGACGCCCTTTACCTTCGGAATACGCCACCGGGACCAGTGGCAGACTCCTCGCTGCGTATGTTGAGGAGTCAGAAAGGTTCGATCGACCGAAGGCATCCCATGACCACTTACTGGGACCTCAAGCACCGACTGGGCGACACGATCAACGCTCACGACTTACCGGGAATCCTCTCCTGCTACAGCACGGACGCTGTGTACGTGACACCGTCAGGCGTGGCAGAAGGACACGATCAGATCGCGTGGATGTATGAGCAATTCTTCAGGGGGTTTCCCGACTTCCACGCCACGGCCTGGTTCGAGCTCTCCGAATGCGATAACCCGGCCATCACGGAATGGACCTATACCGGCACCCATACGGGACCCTTCCTCCTGCCGAATGGGCGGGAAATAGTCGGAACGGGTCACCGCGTCGCTCTCCGCGCCACATGTGCCACCCACGTCCAGCATGGCAAGATCACCTCACACCGTGAATACTTCGATCAGCTAGAGCTGTACAGCCAGCTCGGCTTCGGCTTGACGGAGCTTGAGCCGAGGTTGACGGCTGACACAGTGGACGGGGACCTGACAGCAAGGTCCCCGCAATCACAGGTCCGTTCTGATTCCGTCCGAGTCCCAAAGGCTGGAGAGTTTTTTGGGAGACGTTAAGAGCCGTATTCGCCCGATCGGAGCCGACGACGTGTGATGAGACAGGTTGCCCCGGCCTGGGCACATGGTTACTCGCCATCCGCCCGGGCCGTGTCTGGGCCGTTGCCGCCGCCGCGGGGGCGCGGCCGGCGGCCATGCGCATCTCGTCCTCCGCGAGCCTCAGCCATCGAACGTGACCCTGGCGTACTCGTAGGCGATGCGGCCGTTCTCGTCCCCATAATGGTGCCGACCGACGATGGCATGGCCATCGGGAGTGACGTAGCGCGCACTGCTCGCCCCGTACACAAACCTTGTACGGGGCTCCGTTACCTCGGCCCGCTGGTTGTTGCGACCAATGCCACAATCAGGGCATGCCAGCTTTCAAGCGACTCACCGTCGAGGAAGCCCGGACGCTCAGCCGTGACCAGCTCCTACCGCGCATCGAAGCCGAACAGCAGTACTGGTACCACCGCATACAACGGGGGCAGATCCGCGTCGGTGACGACGAGGCGTACAAGGCTTTCGCCCGCATCATGAACGCCGCCATCGACCCCGCGCTCAAGCACGAGCCCCGCGACCCGGACTTCTGGACGAAACCGCTCGGCGAGCTCGGCGACCTCTGAGCCCCGCCCCGAGCCCGGCTCGTACGGGCCTTGCCCCTCCGGCCTCATGCGCCGGGGTTGAGCACCTCGTAGCGGAGGAGGACGTTGTCCGAGCCGTCCCGGCGGCGGGTGCCGGAGCGGGGCGGCCAGATCGTCGGGCAGATCATCGGGCCACGGCTCGACCCAGACGGGACCGGTCACCGGCTTCCCGAGATCCCGGGTGTCGGAGCGGGCCGGGCCGTACTCAGGCGACAGCATCCTCCGGGGCCGCCGCGAGGACAGCCGCAGGCAGGCGTTGGTCGCCACGCGGTAGAGCCACGTCCGCAGCGAGCTGCGGCCCTCGAACGCGGACAGGCCGCGCCATGCCGCCAGCAGCGACTCCTGTACGGCGTCCTCGGCGTCCTGGACCGAGCCCAGCATCCGGTAGCAGTGGGCGTACAGCTCCCCGCGATGCCGCTCCACCAGCGACTCGAACGCCGCCTCGCCGCCTCCCCGGGCGTCGTCCGGCAACCGCGCCCCGTCCGGCGACCCGTCCAAGCCCGGCACTCCTCCAGCCTCGACCATGCGCCCTATCTTCCCGTCCGCCACCGGATTGGTGATCGGATATGCGACGTCCCGGCTCCATCGACTCGAGTCGATGGAGGGTTATCGTCCACTCTCCGGACGAGGCCCGCCGGTGTCCGCCGTGGCGGGGTCGGGGTCGGTCATGCCCCCACTGTACATATTTCGAATTTGCAACACTATGACGATCAACACTCCAGCTCGGGGTATTACTTCGAACTCGAAGCGGGTTAACATCTCTGCATGCTTCAAATTCGAAGCAGCTGAGTGAGGAGAGATCATGAAGGCAGTGCGTTACCACTCCCACGGCGACAGCGGCGTCCTGGTCCACGAGGACGCCGAGCGGCCGGTCGCGGGTGCGTGGCAGGTGGTGGTGAAGGTGACCGCCACGTCGTTCAATCCGGTGGACGTCGCGATCCGCGCCGATCTCCTGCGGCAGGTGTTCCCCGTGTCGTTCCCGCATGTGCCGGGCATCGACGTGGCCGGCACCGTCGAGCAGGTCGGCGCGGAGGTCACCGGCTGGGAGGTCGGGGATGCGGTGGTGGCGTTCCTGCCGATGGACGCCGACGGCGCGGCCGCGCAGTACGTCGCCGTCCCGGCCGGGATCCTGGCCGCGGCTCCGCGGACGGTCGATCTGGCGGACGCAGCGGCGCTGCCGGCGGTGGGTTTGACGGCCTGGCAGGCGTTGTTCGAGCACGCCGGCCTGGCCGCCGGGCAGAGCGTCCTGGTCAACGGCGCGGGCGGCGCGGTGGGCGGGTACGCCATCCAACTCGCGGGAGGGGCTGGAGCGCGGGTCACGGCCACGGCGAGCGGACGCAGCGCCGACCGGGTGCGGGCCTACGGGGCCGGCCGGGTCGTCGATTACACCACCGTCCCGCTGGCGCGGGCGGTGGCCGGGGAGCGGTTCGACGTCGTGCTCAACCTGGTGACCACCTCGCCCGAGGAGACCGCCGAGCTGGCCGGCCTGGTCGCCGACGGCGGGGTCTTCGTCAGCACCACCACCCCCGGCCCCGACGACCCCGCCCGCGGGGGTGCAGGCGGTGCGGGTGCTCGCCCGCAGCGACGCCGCCCAGCTCGCCGATCTCGTCGCCCGCGTCGACGCCGGCACCTGCGGATCGACGTGGCCGCGCGGCGTCCGCTGGCCGACCTGGCCGCCGTCCACGACGAGGCCGCCGCCGGACGGCTGGCAGGTAAGACCATCCTCATCCCCTGACCCGAACGTCCCCGGCCGAATCACCGCCGGGCCCGTCCGCAGGCCGCTGTTTCATTACCCGCTCACCTCAGACCCCGGACCGGGCGCCTCGCCCGGCCCGGCACAAGGAGAAACGTCATGTCCTTCACCCTTGACCCGCAGGTCGCCGAGGCCCTCGCCCCGATCGCTGCCGCGATGGCCGGCAGCACCCCGCCGCCGGTCGGCGACGTCGCCGCCCGCCGCGCCGCCCTGGAAGGTCTGATCGCCCACACCGACGCCGCCCAGCCCGCCCCCGGCGACGTCACGATCACCGACTACAAGATGGTGACCGCCGACGGCGCGTCGATCCTGCTGCGCTGGTACGTCAAGCAGGGCGCCGAGCCGGGCCCGGCCGCTCTCTACCTGCACGGCGGCGGCATGATCCTCGGCCATGTCGGCCTGTTCGACGGATCGGTGTCCCGCTATGTGTCGGCCAGCGGCACCCCGATCCTGTCGGTGGACTACCGGCGCGCCCCCGAGCACCCCCACCCGACCCCGGTGGAAGACGCCTACGCCGCCCTGGTCTGGCTGCACGAGCACGCCGCCGGCCTGGGTGTGGACCCCGCCCGGATCGGCGTGTTCGGCGACAGCGCCGGCGGCGGGCTGGCCGCCGCCGTGGCGATCCTGGCCCGCGACCGGGGCGGCCCGGCCATCGCGCGCCAGATCCTCCTCATGCCGATGCTGGACGACCGTACCCTCACCCCCGACCCTCACCTCGCGCCGTTCGCCCTGTGGTCGTGGGACGACAACCGCACCGGCTGGCAGGCCCTGCTCGGCGAGGCCGCCGGCGGCCCCGACACCCCCGCCCACGCCGCTCCCGCCCGCCTCGCCGACCCCACCGGGCTGCCGCCGGCCTACATCGAGGTCGGCCAGCTCGACATCTTCCGCGACGAGGACCTCACCTACGCCCTGCGCCTGTCCCAGGTCGGCGTCCCGGTCGAGTTCCACCTGCACCCCGGCGTGCCCCACGAGTTCGAGAGCATCGCCCACGCCTCCGACGTCGCCCGCCGCGTCATCGCCGACCGCGTCCGCGTCCTGGCCTCCCTGTGACCACCTGCCGCCGGGCCGGGATCCCCGGCCCGGCGGCACCCGATCAGCCTCCCTATTTATTCGTTCGACACGGCCGGTCGGCGGCCAGGAGGATGCGGCGCATGACACGAACCGACACGCCGCCCACCTGGGACGAGCGCGCCACGCTCGCGACCTTCCTCGACTACGTCCGGGCCACCGTGCACGCGAAGTGCGAGGGGGTGTCGGAGGAGGACGCCCGCCGCGCTCCCCTGCCGGACTCACCGCTCACGACGATGTCCGGCCTGGTCAGCCACCTCCGATGGGTGGAGTACTCCTGGTTCCAGGTGGTCTTCCTCGGCGAGGAGGACGAGGGTCCGTGGACGGACGACGACCCCGACCGGGAGATGCGCATCGGCGTGGACATCCCGCTCCGCGAGCTCCTTGACGACTACGAGGCCCAGTGCGCCCGCTACCGCGAGCTCGTGGCCGCCAACGACCTGGAGGCCACCGCGAAACGCCCGATCCGGGACGGCAGGCACGTCACCCTGCGCTGGATCATCATGCACCTGATCGAGGAGACGGCCCGGCACAACGGCCACCTCGACATCCTCCGCGAGATGGCCGACGGCGTCACCGGCGCCTGACGGGGGGCCTACTTGGCGTTGCCGCCGGCCCGGGGGCGGATCCCGGTGATGCGGCGGAGGATGTCCCACCAGAAGGGGGCGCCGAAGAGCAGGGCCACCAGCGTCGCGAGGAACCCCGGCCAGTGGCCCGGGGAGGCCAGGCGGCTCCACCAGTCGCCGCCGTGCCATTGCCACGCGGGGCTCGCGTCGGCCCGCATGACCACGCTCACCGGCGCATGCGTGAAGATCTTGACGAAGGCCGGCGTGCTCAGCACGTCGGTCACGCAGGCGTACGGGTCCTGACCCGGCTCACACTGGGCCTTCAACGGCGCGAGCGCCTCGGGGCCCGACTGGGTGAAGGCCGTCACCTCGCTCCGGTAGGCGTTGTCGTTGAGCAGCGTCTTGCCGTACTCGAGGGCGTCCATGCTGAACAGGAGGGTGACGGCCAGGGCCAGCATGGCCAGGACCCACCGGACGTAGCGGCGGTACAGCAGGGTGAGCCGCGTCATCTCGCCGTCGAACCACTCCTCGACGCCCCTGCGGAAGGCTTCGAGGTCGTTGTTCGTCCTGTCCCAGACGGCCTTGAGCGGCCGGTAGAGCGGGCTCTTCAGAGTGTCGAGATCTCTCATCAGAGCCTCGATGCCGCCGTGTTCGGTGGCGATCTCCAGGAGCGCGACGGCGAACCGGGCCGGGGGGATCTCGGCGATGCTGGTCTTCCCGCGCTTGGTGTGGTCGATCTCCTGCAGCCGCTCGTGGAGGAGCTCGGCCATCGACTTGCCCTGCCCGGCCGGGACGACCTGGGGCGCGGCCGTCTCCACCGGGTCGCCCTGCGCGGCGGCCCCCGCCGCCTCCGCCATCCCCACCGCCTCCGCCACCTCGGCCACCTCGGCGGCGTCGGCCTGGTCGGCTCCGTGGGCCGGGTCGGCCGTCTGGTCGGCGGACGCTTCGGCGGTGCCGGCCAGGGCCGTGACGCCGGTCCGCCCCGCCGCACCCATCGCCACGGTTTCGACCGCCCGACCGGCCGGAACACCGTCGACCGGCCCCCGCTGAGCCGGCACAGCGTGGTCGGGCGCAGGCTGGTCAGGCACGCCCTGGTCAGGCAAAGGCGGGTCAGGCACGGCGCCGTCGGCGGGGGCGGCGGATGCGCCCGGCTCGGTAATGGGCGTCGTCACCTCCTCGGCGGCGACGCTGTCGAGGGCGGGCGCGAGCGGCGGGCTCTCGGAGGGTGCCGGCTGCGCGATGAAGTCGGGGCGGGGATCCTTGCCGAACGGCAGCCTGGCGAAGACCCCGAGCACGGTCGCGGGCAGCCGGGAGCGCCCCTCGCTCGGGGGCGGCAGCAGATCCACGAGCGGATTCCGCAGCCTGCGCCCGAGGCCTTTCAGCATCCCGAGGAGCCGGTCGAGGGCCTTGAGCGGCGCCGAGGCTTTGTCCGCCGTCTCCGCGCCGTCGAGCGTGTCGCGGAGGTAGGCCCACAGAAACTTGCTGCGAATTCCCAGCAGCCTGACGATGCCCTCGTTGAGGCCGCTGACCAGCAGCGACAGCAGCAGGAAGGCGAGAACTAGACCAATGGCGAGGTCCGCGTAATACGAGATCAAAGAGATCACCCGCACCAGTTGATACACCGTTACAGGCTGCAAGCGCAACGCATCAGGCAATCACGGTCTGTACGGCTTTCGCCGGGCAGTGCAAGCCGTACCAGAAGGGCTGAAACCACCCGCGAAGTGAGCAGCACCTCGCAACGGAAGCGCCGAGTGGCTGCTCGGTCCTCGTGGATGCGGCTGCTCAGTCCTCGTAGATGACGCGTTCGGCGACCGCGCGGGCCCGGCGGGTCACGCGGCGGTAGTCCTCGATGAAGTCCTCCGAGCCGTCCGGCGGGTATCCGAGCGCCTGCGAGATGAGCGCCCGTTCCTTGACCAGCCCGGGGATGCTGTCGGCGGCCCGGCCGCGCACGAGCATGATGGCGTCGCGGATGCGGGAGGCGAACCGCCACGCCTCCGCCAGCACCGCCTCATCGGCCGGGTCCAGCAGGCCCGCCTCCGCCGCCGCGCGAAGGGTTTCGAGGGTGCGGGTCGTCCGGAGGGCCGGTACGGCTCCCGCGTGCCGGAGCTGGATGAGCTGGGCGACCCATTCGACGTCGGACAGCCCGCCCCTGCCGAGCTTGGTGTGCAGGGCCGGATCCGCTCCGCGCGGCAGCCGCTCGGCCTCCATCCGCGCCTTGAGCTTGCGGATGTGCCTGACGGCGTCGGCCGAGATGCCGTCCGCCGGATATCGCAGGGGGTCGATCAGGTCCATGAAGTCCGCGCCCAGGCCGGCGTCCCCGGCGCAGAACCGCGCCCGCAGCAGCGCCTGGGCCTCCCACGGCGCGGACCACCGGTCGTAGTAGGCCTTGTAGGACGCGATCGTGCGGACCAGCGGCCCCTGCCGTCCCTCCGGGCGCAGACCGGCGTCGACCTGGAGCGGCGGATCCGGGGCCGGCAGGGCGAGCAGCCCGCGGATCTCCTCGGCCACCGCCTGGGCGGCGTCCGTGGCGTCCCGCTCGGAGACTCCGGGGAGGGGGGCGTGCACGAACATGACGTCGGCGTCGCTCGCGTAGGAGCTCTCCAGGCCGCCCAGGCGGCCCATGGCGATCACCGCGAGCCTGGTCGGGAAGGCCGCGCCCCGACCGGCGGAGACCTTGTTGACGGCCGCGTCGAGCGCCGCCTGGATCGTCACGTCGTTCAGCGACGACAGGGCCTGCCCGACCGTCTCGATGTCGATCAGCCCGGACAGGTCCGCGCATGCCGTACGCAACAGCTCCCTGCGGCGCAGGGCGCGGACGGAGGCGACGGCGGCCTCGGCGTCCTCTCTGTGGCGGTTGACGGCCGCGGCCGCCTCCGTCGCCAGAGTCTCGGCGGGCCGTACGGCCAGCTCCGCGGGCGAGCCGAGCATGGCCACGGCGTCGGGGGCGTGGAGCAGCAGGACGGTCGCGTAGCGGCTGGTGCCGAGCAACCGGGCGAGGCGCTCGGCGACGGCGGTCTCGTCGCGGAGCAGCCGCAGGTACCACGGCGTGGCCCCGAGCTTGTCGCTCACCTGGCGGAAGCCGAGCAGGCCCGCGTCCGGGTCGGGGGCGTCGGCGAACCAGCCGAGCATGACCGGCAGCAGGGTGCGCTGGATGGCGGCCCGGCGGGAGACGCCGCTGGTCAGAGCGGCGATGTGCCGCAGCGATCCTTCGGGGTCGGCGTAACCGAGGGCTTCGAGGCGGGCCTTCGCCGCGGCGGTGGACAGCCGCGACTCCGACTCGGGAAGGCGGGCGACCGCCTGCAGCAGCGGCCGGTAGAACAGCTTCTCGTGCAGCCGGCGCACCTCCAGGGCGTGCCGCTTCCACGTCGTGGTGAACTCCCCCACCGGGTCGGTCGTCATGCCGAGCGCCCGGCCGATCCGGCGCAGGTCGGCGGCGCCGGAGGGCACCACGTGGGTACGGCGCAGCCGGTAGAGCTGGATCATGTGCTCGACCTGGCGGAGGAAGGTGTAGGCCTCCGCGAGCGCCTTGGCGTCGTCCCGCCCGACATATCCCCCTCTGGACAGCGCCGCCAGGGCGGACAGCGTGGCCCGGCGGCGAAGCAGCGGGTCCGAACGGCCGTGCACGAGCTGGAGGAGCTGCACGGCGAACTCGATGTCCCGCAGCCCTCCCGGCCCGAGTTTGATCTGCCGCTCGGCCTCCCCCGCCCGGATGTGGGCCTCGACGCGGCGCCGCATCGCCTGGACGTCCTCCACGAAGTTGGGCCTGGCCGCGGCCTGCCAGACGAGCTCGTTGACCGCCGCGACGTACTCCTGGCCGAGGTCCAGGTCGCCGGCGACCGGCCGGGCCTTCAGCAGGGCCTGGAACTCCCACGTCTTGGCCCAGCGGCGGTAGTAGGCGAGGTGGCTGTCGAGGGTCCGCACCAGCGGCCCCATCTTGCCCTCGGGGCGCAGGTTGGCGTCCACCTCCCACAGGGAGCCCTCGGGGGTGCCGGTCGAGCAGGCCCGCATCATGGCCTGGGCGAGCCTGGTCGCGATCCGCAGGGCCTTGGTCTCGTCGACCCCGTCCTTCGGCTCGGCGACGAAGATCACATCGACGTCGGAGATGTAGTTGAGCTCCCGCGCGCCGCACTTGCCCATGCCCACGACGGCCAGCCGTACGTCGCCGGAGTCCTCGGTCTCGGCTCGCGCGATGGCGAGGGCGGCGTCGAGGGCCGCGCCCGCCAGGTCGGCCAGCTCGGCGGCCGTCTCGGCGAGCGTCGTCTCCCCCGTGACGTCACGGGCCGCCAGGTGCAGCAGCCTGCCCCGGTAGGCGACGCGCAGCGCTTGGAGCGCGGCGCCGACGGGCTGCCCGGCGAGCGGCGGGACTTCGCAGGCGACCGGTTCGTCCGCCTCCGGGTCGGCGCCGACCGCCGGCAGCAGCTCTTCGCGGAGCTCGCGGTCGGTGAGCCGTTCCCGGGACTGGAGCAGTGACAGGCTCCCGGGATGCCTGACGACGTGGTCGCCCAGGGCGGCGCTCAGGCCGAAGACGCCGAGCAGCCCGCCACGGACGGCCGGATCCGCGCGGAGCGCCCCGAGCGCGCTCGGATCGCGCTCGACCAGGCGGTTGAGGGAGGTCAGCGCGAGATCGGGGTCGGCGGCGGCGACGAGGTCGTCGAGCAGGTCGAAGTCGCCGACCGCTTCCGGGCCGAGCTCGTCGAGCAGCCGCTCGGCTCTGGCGCCGTCGGCGAACCCGAGAGCGGCCAGGCGGCCTGCTGTGGTCTGGATGCGGGGCGCGGCGTTCACCGTTCCTTCCTCCACGCCGGCGTCGAGGACGCCGACTCCTCCGCGACGGGCTTCCCAGCCAAATTACCCATGGGATGAGAGCCTCCTCGCAGAGATCGGCCTGACGGTCACCGCGCACACGGTAACCCGTGACGTTGTGCGACGTCCTTAGCGGTTTCTCAGCGTAATCACGCCATCACGCGGGTTGCCCGCGCACTCGTGTCTCCCTAGGACATGTTCAGGGCACGCTCCGGTGAATTCGCGGCGTGCGTCGCGGCGTGCGTTCGCGGCGTGGTTTCGAGGACCACGGCCGCGAACGCCTCCGCCAGGGGCCGCCAGGTCTCTACAAGTCCGGGCTCCGCGTCCTTGACCTGCGTGTTCAGCTCGTCGATCCGGTCGGGGGCGAGGCGGCTGCCGCTCGTCCAGGAGATGAAGATGTCGGCGGTGGCCTCGGGGTGGAACTGCACGGCCCAGGCGCGCTCCCCCAGCCGGTAGGCCTGGTTGGGGTACTGCCCGCCCGTGGCCAGCCGTACGGCGCCGGGGGGCAGCTGGGTCATGGCGTCGTAGTGGTACTGCACCGCGCGACACGGCGACTCGGGCAGGGCGGAGAACAGGAGATCGCCGGCGGCCTCCGGCAGCGGCTCGACCGCGCACGCGCCGATCTCCAGCCCCGCGGCGCCGCGCTCGACCGTGCCGCCGCAGGCGATGGTCATGAGCTGCGCTCCGAGGCAGATGCCCAGTGCCGGCACGCCGTCCTCCACCGATCGCGCGAGCAGCGCCCTCGTGGCCGGGAGCCAGCCGTACCCCTCGTCGTCCCAGGCCGACGCCTCGCCGCCGAGGACCAGCAGCCCACTGCCGGCGCTCTCCGGAACCGCGTCCCCCTTGTACGGCCGGACCACCTCGCAGCCGACGCCCGCGCCCTCCAGCCATCCCCTGAAGAAACCCAGGCCCGCCTCGGCCTCATGCTCGATGACGATGACATGTTCCCGCATGCGCCGAGCTTACGGACATATGCCACGAATCGGCATCCCCAGGACGGTCGTGCCATACAGTCCGACAGTCGAAACAGTCATCGCCCCAGGCGTGATCATGCACACCTTCCTGTAGGTGCCCCGCCACCTGCGCAACCCCACATCGTGATCATGCATAAGCTGACGGGTCGGGCCGGTTAACGGATGTATTGCATGATCATGAATGCGGAGAGCGCAGGTCACCCCACTCATGTGGGAACCTGTGCATGATCACGATTCGGGGGCGCGCAGGCAGGGCACCACACGCGGGAACCCGTGCGTGATCACGCCGAACGGGGGGTGATCCAGGTGGCCTTGGCGGCGGCGACCAGGGTGCCGTCGAGCTCGTAGACCGCGCTCACCCCGAACAGCTTGCGGCCCTCGCGCCCGATGGGACGGGCTACGACCGAGTATCGGCCGAGCGGGTACACCCGGCGGAACACCTGGCCCGTCAGCCGCCCCAGCAGGGCGGACTCCACCGGCTGGGGCGTGTCCTCCTCGGCGCTGTAGTGGGCCCAGCCCGTGGCGCAGTCGAGAGCGGCCCAGATGATCGAGCCGGGGACGACGCCGTTCTCGTCGGTGACCCCGATCGGGACCCGCCATCCGGCGGCCACCAGGTCGGTGCCCTCGACCGGCCCGGGGAAGATCCGCAGGCCGTCGCCCGGCTCCCGCACGCCGCAGGCGAAGCAGCCCGCGATCGCCCGGCCGTGCCGTCCGGGGAAACCCGCCTCCGCCCGGGCGGCGTCGGTGAACGGCACGAACGGCGGGGGCGTCAGCGTCTCGCCCGGACCCATCACGACGGGGATCGCCTCCACGAGGTGGCGCTCGCCGTCGGAAAGGGTGACGGTGTTGCCGACGTGCTCGACCGCGAGCTCCGTCTCCAGCGGGACGGGTCTGCGCAGGGTGACCTCCACCGCCGAGTCGTGACCCGCGCAGGTCAGCGAGCTCGCCAGCGTGCCCGCGATCCATCCGCCGTTGGCGGTGCCCTCGGGCCCCCGGAAGCGGTTGGGAACGCTCAAAACGGTCTGCAACCCCGCAACTGCCGTCATCTAGCCACACCCCTCACCACGCCATGCCTCATTACGGTCCGTCCGCATATCCGTAACAAGCGAGCCGATTTTACTCTTCCGGCTTTCGACAAAGGTAAACAGACGCGGTGTCGTGGCCGTTAGCGGGCTGTAACGGGGCGATGACGCCTGGGCGGGATGTTCGGGATCGGCCGGCCGATGAGCTACAGGACGGGCAGGTAGCGGCCGAGCTCGAACTCGGTGACCTGGCGGCGGTATTCCCCCCACTCGGCCCGCTTGTTGCGCAGGAAGAAGTCGAAGACGTGCTCGCCCAGCGTCTCGGCGACCAGCTCGCTGTGCTCCATCACCGAGATCGCCTCGTCGAGCGACTGCGGCAGCGGCTGGATGCCGAGCGCCCGCCGCTCGCCACTGGTGAGCGCCCACACGTCGTCCTCGGCGCCGGGAGGCATCTCGTACCCCTCCTCGATGCCCTTCAGCCCGGCCGCCAGGATCACGGCGAAGGTCAGGTACGGGTTGCACGAGGAGTCGAGCGAGCGGAACTCGATGCGGGTCGAGCCGCCCTTGTGCGGCTTGTACATCGGCACCCGGACGAGCGCGGACCGGTTGTTGTGGCCCCAGCAGATGTAGGAGGGGGCCTCGCCACCCGCTCCGGCGATGGCCTCGGCGCCGCCCCACAGCCGCTTGTAGGAGTTGACCCACTGGTTGCAGACGGCCGTGATCTCGGCGGCGTGCTTAAGCAGCCCGCCGATGAACGACCGGCCGACCTTGGAGAGCTGGTAGTCGGCGCCCGGCTCGTAGAAGGCGTTGCGGTCACCCTCGAACAGCGACATGTGGGTGTGCATGCCGGAGCCCGGATACTCCGTGAAGGGCTTGGGCATGAACGACGCCCAGACGCCCTGCTCCAGCGCGACCTCCTTCATGACCAGGCGGAAGGTCATGATGTTGTCGGCGGTCGTCAGCGCGTCGGCGTAGCGCAGGTCGATCTCCTGCTGGCCGGGGGCGCCCTCGTGGTGGCTGAACTCCACCGAGATGCCCATGGACTCCAGCATCATGATCGCGTTGCGGCGGAAGTCGTGCCCCGCGCTGTGTGGCGTGTGGTCGAAGTAGCCGCCGTCGTCGATCGGCTCCGGCCTCTGGCCCTTCTCCGGCCTGTTGCGGAGCAGGAAGAACTCCACCTCGGGGTGGGTGTAGAAGGTGAAGCCCATGTCGGCGGCCTTGGCCAGTGTGCGCTTGAGCACCCAGCGGGGGTCGGCGTGCGACGGCGAGCCGTCCGGCATGAGGATGTCGCAGAACATGCGGGCGGCGCCCGGCGACTCGCTCCGCCACGGCAGGATCTGGAACGTGGACGGGTCCGGCTTGGCCAGCATGTCGGACTCGTAGACCCGGGAGAAGCCCTCGATCGCCGAGCCGTCGAAGCCGATGCCTTCGGCGAAGGCCCCCTCGAGCTCGGCCGGCGCGATCGCCACGGACTTCAGGAACCCGAGCACGTCCGTGAACCACAGCCGGATGAACCGGATGTCGCGCTCTTCGAGCGTGCGAAGGACGAATTCCTGCTGGCGGTCCAAGGCGTACCTCTCGGAAATACATGTCTGGTCGTGTACCAGTCTGCCTCTTGTGTGTTTCACAGGCGTTACGAGGGGCTGTGAGACGCCCCTCTCCCAGGGTGCGCCCTACACGGGCCCTGAGACCTGCCCGCCCCTGAGCCGGGCTCGAACCTTTCCCTCCGGCGGCGCGTCAATGATGTTGATCCGTCGTTGATCCGGTGTCGAACGGCCCCGGATAGCGTCCCGGCCATGCCTGTGGCCACAGCGAACACGACGGCGGCCGACCCGAAGGAGCCCCTCGTCGTGGCAGATCAGCCGTTCGACCGCGTGCGGGCGTTCGGGCCGGCCGTCGCCGTGACGATCGCCGTCGTGGCGGTCTGCCTGGAGGTCGGCGACATCTGGGTCACGGCCCGGCTGCCGCCCGCCGACTACACGCCGCTGCCGTTCGCCCCGGAGGACATGGCGGGCACGGCCTTCCCCGTCTTCGGGGCGCTGCTGGTGATCTCCCGGCCGCGGCTGCTGCTCGGATGGCTGCTCTGCCTCGGCGGGCTCGGCTCGGCGGCCAACATCCTCGCGGTCAACCTCGCGGGGCTGCTGGTCCAGAACGGCGGTCACCCGGCGGTGCACCCGCTCTGGGTGTTCGCGGACGGCGTGTGGAATCTCACGACCTACGCCCTGGGCATCCTCCTCCCCCTGCTCTACCCGACGGGCCGGATCCTGTCGAAGCGCTGGTGCGTCCCGGGGGCGTTCGCCGCGAGCGCCCTCGCGCTCGACTGGGCCTGCGTGCTGATCGGCCCGTCCAGCGCCCGCACGGGGCACAACCCGTGGGAGGTCACCGCCTTCGCGCCCTACTTCCAGACGACCCGTGGCGTCCTGAACGCGGTCGTGACCGCCGCGATGGCGCTGGCGTTCTTCTCACTCGTCGTGCGGTTCCGCAAGGCGGGCCCCGTGGAGCGCCGGCAGATCCTGTGGCCGCTGGTGGCGATCGCGGGCCTGGTGACCCCGTGGGTGATCGGCCCTCCGCTCTGGTGGGTCGCGTCTTTGACCATCCCGCTCGTCCCGGCCGCCATCGCGGTCGCCGTGCTCCGTTACCGGCTCTACGGCATCGACACGCTGATCAGCCGCACCATCGTGGGCGTCGGCCTGGTCAGCGCCATAGCGGCGGTCTACCTCCTCGTGACCGCCGGCTCCAGCCTCATCCTGTCGGGCGTGGACCGGTTCGCCGGGCTGGCCGCGGCGCTGTTCGCCGGGGCGTTCTTCCACCCCATCCGGCGCGGCCTGCAGCGTCTCGTCGACCGCGCCCTGTACGGCTCCCGCGGCGACCCCCTGGCGCTGGCGGCGGGCCTGAGACGGCGGCTCCAGCAGGCCGACCCGGCCCACGGCCTGCTCGCCTCCCTGGAGACGCTCCGCGAGGGCCTGTCCGTGACCGGCATCGCGGTGGAGGCCGAGGGCACCACCACGACCGCGGGAGAGGTGGGCCACGTGACCCGCGAGATCGCGCTCGTCTGGCACGGCGAGCCCGTCGGCCGGATGCTCATCGGCCCGCCGGGCAGGCGGCGCTTCCCCGCGGCCCATGACGAGCGGGTCATCGGGGTGCTCACGCCGTACGTCGCGGACGCCGCGCACACCATGCGCCTGACCAACGACCTGCGGCGCTCCCGCCAGCGCATCCTCACGGCGCGGGAGGAGGAGCGCCGCCGTCTCCGCCGCGACCTGCACGACGGGCTCGGGCAGACCCTCTCGGCCATGGCGATGACGCTCAACCTGGCGCGGCTCAACTTGGAACGCTCCCCCGGAACGGCCGACCGCCTGCTCCAGGACCTGCGCGGCGGCATGGACGCGGTCTCCGCCGACATCCGGCAGCTCGTGTACGGCCTGCGCCCGCCGGCCCTCGACGACCTCGGTCTCGTGGCGGCGATACGGGCACTCGCGGAGGAAGTGCGCCCCGACCTCGACCTCGGCCTCGATCTGGGCGAGTACGGGACGGCTCACACGTCCCAGGCGGGCGAGCGGCCGGGCGGCGCAATCGTGGTCGAGGTGCACGGTCCGGCAGGTCTACCAGAGGGGCGGGGTCCCAGAACGGCGGGAGACGGCGCCGCGGAAGGACACCGTGAGCTGGACGGGCTGCCCGCCGCCGTGGAGGTGGCGGCCTACCGCATCGTCCAGGAGGCGGTGACCAACGTCCGCAAGCACGCCCGCGCCCGGCACGTCCGCGTCACGCTGCGCCTGGACGACGAGCTGCTGGTCGTCGTCGCCGACGACGGCGTGGGCCTGCCGCTCGACCGGAGGGCGGGAGTCGGGCTGTTCTCCATGGCCGAGCGCGCGGCCGAGCTGGGCGGCACGTGCGCGGTGACCTCGGCTCCTGGCGAGGGAACGACCGTGACCGCGCGCCTGCCGGCCGGCTACGCGCCGCAGGCGAGCGTGTCGCCGACGGACGTGCGGCGGTAGAGCACCTCCCGGCCGAGCCGCTGCCGGGTCACCAGCCCGCCGTCGGACAGGACGGTGAGGTGCTGGCTGACCGCGCCCGGCGTGAGGTCGAGCCGCCGGGCGAGCGCGGTGGTGGAGACCGGGTCCTCCAGCGCGACGAGGATCTGGGCGCGGGTGCGGCCGATGAGGGCGGACAGGGCGTTCGGCGTGCACGGGGCGCCACCCGACCACAGGGTGCCGATGCCGCGCGCCGGGTAGCTGAGCATCGGCCGGTACGGCTCGTACATGATCGAGACGTCCGGCCAGCCGAAGGCGCTGGGCACGAGGACCAGCCCGTCACCGCCGATGTCGCCGGAGAAGTCGCATTCCTTGACCGTGATGAGCCGGTCGCCGTGCCAGGCGACGGAGGCGTGGAGGTCGGCGAACAGCTCGCGCACTCCCCCCGCGGCGAGCCTGCGCGACCGCCACATCACGTCGGCGTCGAGCAGGCCGTGGATCCTCGGCCAGAACTCCTCGAACGCGGCCGTCCAGTAGTCCTGGAGCCGGTCGGCCACCCGCTGGACGCCCTTGGCCGGATCGTCCCGGAACCGGGCCACGGCCTCCGGATCGGCGGTCCGCACCGAGGCCACCTCCTCGGACGCCATGTCCGGGGGCGTGAGCCGGACGCGTTCCAGCTCGGCGGCGAAATCCGGCAGCGGCGTGTCGGGCGGCGGCGTCAGGAAGTCGGGGATGTAGCCGGTGAGCGGCAGCAGCGCGAACAGCTCCGCCAGGTCGAGATCGCGCAGGCGGGGCCGTACGGCACGCAGCCACGGCAGGTGCAGCGAGTGGCGCGCGGGGGCGCGCAGGACGCGCAGGCTGGTCACCAGCTCCCACATGGGCGAGAACGCGAACCGCAGCCGCGCCACGTCGTCCGGGGAGAACCGCCACTCCACCGGCACGCGGACCCCCTCCGACGATTTAGCGAGAGCTAAAAGATTGGCACGGCGCGAGGCGGTTGTCCAAGGGTGGACCGCGTGACCACCGCGATCGACAAGCCAATGACCCGCAAGCCGGGGTTCGTGAGTTCCAGGCTGGGCGGGCTGCCCCGGCCGTTCTGGGTGCTGTTCGCCGGCACGCTCGTGAACCGCCTCGGCACGATGGTGGAGCCGTTCATCGGCATCTACCTGACGCAGGCGCGGGGCATGTCGCTCACCGCTGCCGGGCTGGTGATGACCACGTTCGGCGTGGGGTCGCTGCTGTCGCAGCCGGTCGCGGGGTGGGCGGCCGATCACTTCGGCCGGCGGGCGACGCTGACCGGCGGCATGGTCGCGACGGCCGCCACGATGCTCGCGCTCGGCTACACCACCAGCGTTCCCGGCATCGTCGCGGCGATGCTCGTGCTCGGCGTCGTCGTGGACGCCTACCGCCCGGCGTCCCAGGCGCTCGTCGCCGACCTGGTCTCCCCCGAGGAGCGGCCCCGGGCGTACGGCCTGCTGTTCTGGGCGGTCAACCTCGGGTTCTCGATCGCGATGGTCACCGGCGGCTGGCTGGCCCAGTCGGGCTTCACGACGCTCTTCTGGGTCGACGCCGTCACCTGCCTGATCTTCGGCGTGCTGGTGTGGCGGGCCATCCCCGAGACACGGCCCGTCCGGGAGGAGGACCAGCCGGGACGCTTCACCGACGTGCTCCGCGACCGGCTCATGGTCGCCTTCGTGCTGATCAACCTGGCCTTCACGTTCGTCTACCTCCAGGCGTACAGCACGCTGCCGCTCGCCATGACCGGCCGGGGCCTGCCGCCCGGCGCGTACGGCGTCGCGATGGCGGTCAACGGGCTGCTGATCGTCGTCGTCCAGCCGGTGACGAACGGATGGCTGGCCCGGCGCGACCCGAGCAGGGCGCTGGCGGCCGGGATCGCCGTCGCCGGAGCCGGGTTCGCGCTCACCGCCATCGCGACGTCCACGGCCGGCTACGCGATGACCGTCGCGGTCTGGACGCTGGGCGAGGTCCTCACCGCGGGCCTCGCCGGGTCCATCGTCGCCTCGCTCGCCCCCGCACACCTGCGCGGCCGCTACTCCGGCCTGTACGGCCTGTCCTGGTCGGCCGGGGGCCTGCTGGCGCCGCTGGCCGGGACACGCCTGCTGGCCGTGGGGCCCGCGGTCCTCTGGCTCCTGGTGGGCGGGCTCGGCCTGCTCGCCGCCGCCGGGCAACTCGCGCTGGGCCCGGCCATCCGGCGCCGCGCGGCACACTGACGCGCAAGGTGGTGATATCGGCACACTGCCGACATAATCCCTTTCCAGAATGAAAGACACACAGGGGCGGACGGTCGCCTGGGTGATGGCGGCGATCGCACTGGCTTTGACGCCGGTCGGAGTGCTGATCCAGCTCCGGATCCCGGCCGAGTGGCAGCCCGGCACCGCCCTGACCCCCGACCTCGGCGTGGCGCTCACCTTCCCCGCCGTGGGCGCGTTCCTGGTCTCCCAGCGCCCCCGGCTCAGCATGGCATGGCTCATGTGCGCCGGCGGGTTGCTCGCGTCTGGGAACGTCCTGTTCACGGCGGTGTCGTTCTCCTCGGCGTCCCACGGCGACATGGTCACGGCGGCCTCCGCGCGCTGGCTCAGCATCCTGTGCTGGGCGGCCGCGGGCCTCCTGCTGGCCATCCTGCTGCCGCTCTACTCGCCCACCGGGCGGCTCTCCTCGCCTCGCTGGCGGCCGGTGGTCGTGGTGGGGGCCGTCACGACGGTCGCCGAGGTCGGGCTCTCCCTGGTCCGTCCCGACCCCGACCCCGCGACGTACCCGTGGCCGACGGTGATCCACAACCCGCTGGAGATCCGGGCGCTCGCGCCGCACTACTCGGCGACCTGGGCCGCCATGCAGTACGTGATCATGGCCTGCGTCGTCGCGGCGCTCGCCTCGCTGGTCCTGCGGCTGCGCCACGCCGATCCGGCCACCCGGCGGCAGATCGCGTGGCCGCTCAGCGCCTTCACCGGCTACGTCGTGTTCTACGTGCTCGGCGAGTCGATGTGGATCATCGCGTCGGCGTGGACGGCGGTCATCCCCTTCGCCATCCTCTTCTCGGCGCTGCGGTACCGGCTCTACGGCATCGACACGGTGATCAGCAGGGCCTTCGTGGCCGCCGGGCTGCTCGCCGTGATCAGCGGGGTCTATTTCGGCGTGGGCGCGGTCTCGAGCCTCGTCGTCTCCGGATATCACCAGGTCGCCGGGCTGGCCGCGGCCCTGTTCGCCGGGGCGTTCTTCCAACCGCTCCGGCGCGCCCTCCAGCGCGTGGTGGACCGGACGCTGTACGGCAGCGTCGGCGACCCCGCCCTGCTCGCGGAGCGGCTCACCCACGAGGTGCGCCGGGCCGACCCGGCCGACGCGCTGGCCTCGGTCGTCACGGTCGTCCGGGACGGCCTGGCGGTCGACGGCGTCGCGGTCGAGATCACCGACGGCCGGCCCCGATACGTCGAGAGCGGCACGGTCGGCACGGCGCCCCGGGAGATCTCGCTGATCTGGCACGGGGAGCCGGTGGGGCGGCTGCTGATCGGCAAACCGGGGGCCAGGCGGTTCGCGGCGGCCCACGACGAGCGGGTCATCGCCACGCTGCTGCCTTACGTGGCCGACGTGGCCCACGCCGTGCGGATGGCCGCCGACCTCCAGCGGTCGCGGGAACGCATCCTCGCCGCGCGGGAGGAGGAGCGCCGCCGCCTGCGCCGCGACCTGCACGACGGGCTCGGCCAGACCCTCGGGGCAATGGCCATGACGATCAACATGGCGAGGATGAGCCTGACCCGCTCCCCCGCCGCCGCCGACGGCCTCCTGCAGGACCTGCGTGTCGGCATGGACGCCGTCGCGGGCGACATCCGCGAGCTCGTGTACGGCCTGCGGCCCCCGGCGCTGGACGACCTCGGGCTCGCGGGAGCCGTGCGGGCCCTCGCCGAGGAGACCATGCCCTCGGCCTCCTCGGCTCTCTCGGCGCCGGAGGGCGAGGCGACCACGCGTGTGCGGGTCGAGGGCGATCTGGACGGGCTTCCGGCCGCCGTCGAAGTGGCGGTCTACCGCATCGTCCAGGAGGCGCTCAACAACGTCAGACGGCATGCCCGCGCCACCCGGGTCGACGTGGTGCTGGAAAGGGGCGGCCCGGCCGTACCGGACGGATCCGGCGGCGAGCTGCGCGTGCGCGTCGTGGACGACGGGATCGGCCTGCCCGCGCGCATGCGGGCGGGAGTGGGCATGTCCTCCATGCGGGAGCGCGCCGCCGAGCTGGGCGGGAGCTGTGTCGTCACCTCCCCTGACACAGGCGGCACGGTCGTCGAAGCCCGCTTCCCTCTCCCCGCCTGACCCCCCAGCCCTCCCTCTGGCGTGATCACGCACATGTTCCGCGCCGGGTGTCGTGACGCAACCGAGAGGAGGCCACCAGCGCCGATCCCGCCGGTGCCTCTACGCTTACCGGTGCGATGGTGATATTTCGTGCTCTCGGGCCGTTCGAGGCGGTTGCCGAAGGTGAGACGCTGGACCTCGGCGGGCAGCGGCAGCAGGCCGTGCTGGCCCGGCTCCTCGTGGCCGGCGGCCGCGCCGTGCCCGTCGGTGTGCTGATCGACGAGCTGTGGCCGGGAGAGCCGCCCGCGCAGGCGCTCTCGACGATCCAGGGTTACGTATCGCGGCTCAGGCGTGCCCTGGAGCCGGGCCGTGCCCCACGGAAAGAGGCGGGGATCCTGATCTCGGCTCCCCCGGGCTACGCCCTGCGCGCCGACATCGAGCACGTCGACGCCTGGCGGTTCGAGAACGTGGTCAAGAACGACCACGGCGACGACCCCGCGCGGAGCCTGGAGCTCATGGAGACGGCGCTCGGGCTGTGGCGGGGTCCCGCGCTGGCCGAGTTCCAGGAGCTGCCGTGGGCGCAGTCCGAGGCGCTGCGGCTCGACGAGTTACGCCTCCTCGCCATCGAACGCCGCGGTGACGCCGCCCTGCGGCTCGGCCGTACCGGCACGATGATCCCCGACCTGGAAGGCCACGCGTCCGCGCACCCGCTGAGAGAGGAGGCCTGGCGGCTGCTCGCCCTGGCCCTTTACCGCGCCGGTCGGCAGGGAGACGCGCTGGGCGCGCTGCGCCGGGCCAGGGAGGCGCTGCGCGACGAGCTCGGCCTCGATCTCGGCCCCACGCTCCAGCGCCTGGAGCAGGACATCCTCAACCAGGCCGCCCATCTGGACACGCCCGCCGACGCGCCGCAGGCCGTACGGCAGGCCCCCGTGTCCGCCACGGGGGCGGCAGCCGGAACGCTGCGCGTCGCGATCGCCGACGACCAGGCGCTGGTCCGGACGGGCCTGAAGGTGATCCTCGACAGCGAGCCGGGGCTCGAGCTCGTGGGCGAGGCCGAGAACGGCGAGCAGGCGATCGCCCTCGTCCAGGCCACCCGGCCCGACGTGGTGCTGATGGACATCCAGATGCCCCGCCTCGACGGCCTCGCCGCGGCCCGCCGCATCCTCACGTCCGAGGCGCCGCCCAAAGTGATCATGATGACGACGTTCGGGACCGACGAGAACCTCTACTCGGCCCTCCGGGCGGGCGTCAGCGGCTTCGTGCTGAAGACCTCGGCCCCCGAGCAGCTCATCGCGGCGGTCAGGGCGGCGGTCGCGGGCGACGCCCTGCTCGACCCCGCCGTCACCACGCACCTCATCGCCGCCTTCGCCGGGCGGCGTGACCCCGCCGCGCCCAGCGGCCTGTCGGACTCCGACGTGGACCTGGTCAAGCTCGTCGCCCGGGGCTTCACCAACCGGCAGATCGCCGTGACACTGGCCGTCCCGGAGCGCGAGGTGGCCGACGAGGTCGCCGCGCTGCTCAAGCGGCTCGGGCTGGTCGACCGCGCGCAGCTCGTGGTCCTGGCGTACGAGAGAGGCCTGGTCAGCCCCGGCTCCCCGGAGCCGTGACACGCCTGAAGGTCATCTGATCGCCCTCCCGAATGACGCTTCTCTGCTCCACGCCCTCGTCGCGACGATAAATGAGGAGGCCCACTGTCGGCATGTGCCGACAGTGGGCCTCGTCCATTCACCCGCTCGGCTTCCGCGGCCTTACAGGTGATCAGTCTCTCGACGGACGATCATCGGATTCCGCTCCCGATGGTCCGGTTCGAGATCAGCGGCCGTAGACGACCGTGTAACCGTTTCCGTAGCGGTAGGCGCTGACGCGCCAGTTGTAGTCGTCGTCGTTCCAGTCGTCGCTCCAGCTGGTGCCGTACCAGCCGTAGTGCTTGTTCCAGTGGTGGTTGTGCTTGTTCCAGTAGTGGTTGTGGTTGTGGTTGTACCAGCCGTGGTTGTTCCACTGGTGGTTGTTCCACTGGTGCTTGTTGCGGTTGTTGTCGTCCCACCCCACGTAGCGGGTGACGACAGTAACGCCGTGACGCTCTACCTGGGCGGTGGACGCGGAGGCGGCGCCGCTGGAGGCGAGGATGATGCCTCCGCCGACCGCGAGAGTGGCAGCGGCGGCAGCCAGACGCCGTGTGATCTTACGCATTTGAACTCTTCTCCTTGGTACACACGCTGGTCCAGTGGCTCCGGACCGCGGACGTGTTTGCTGTTACGTGACAGCACAACCGAGCTTATGGGTGGTTTATTGCCATTCATCCCATGATGCGATGTTTGTCACGTTCGGGAATGTTCTGGCCGGCTCGCCGCCGGCGAGGGAAGTGGGGCGGACTCGCCGCCGGCGAGGCAGATCGGACGCCGGCCCCTCACCTTTCGGACGCACCAAGGCGAGGCGCCGGATCCCATCCGTGGCTCACGTCACCTTTTCGGCGCCTGGGGGTGACGGCATCCCGCTCATGAGGGACGCCCCTTATCGTCGCTTTGACGACAACAAATCGGACCTTCTAAGGTGGGGGGCGTGGCTCAACTCCGTATCGCCCTCGCCCAGACCAATCCCGTCGTCGGCGACATCGCCGCCAACGCGGACACGCTTGTCGAGTGGACCCGCCGGGCCGCCGAGCGTGACGCACATCTCGTCGTCTTCACCGAGCTGTTCCTGACCGGATATCCGGCTGAGGACCTGGTGCTGCGCTCCTCGTTCGTCGAGGCGTCGATCGCGACGCTGTCGTCCGTGGCCGCCCGGCTCGCCGAGGAGGGGCTCGGGGACCTCCCCGTCGTGGTCGGCTACCTCGACCGGGCCGACCTCGCCCCGCGGGTGGGCCAGCCCAAGGGCGCGCCGCTCGACGCCGCCGCCCTGCTCTACCAGGGCGAGGTCGTCATCAGGTCGGCCAAGCACCACCTGCCCAACTACGGCGTCTTCGACGAATACCGCTACTTCGTGCGCGGGGACCGGCTGCCCGTCTTCCGGCTTCACGGCATCGACGTGGCCATCGCGATCTGCGAGGACCTCTGGCAGGAGGGCGGCCCGGTCTCCGCCGTGGCCGAGGCGGGCGCCGGGCTGCTCGTCGTCCCGAACGGCTCGCCGTACGAGACGAACAAGGACGACGTGCGGCTGGAGCTGTGTGCCCGCCGCGCCAGGGAGGCGGGCTGCGCGCTGGCCTACGTGAACATGGTCGGCGGGCAGGACGAGCTGGTCTTCGACGGCGACTCCCTCGTCGTGGACGCCTCGGGAGAGCTGGTCGCCCGCGCGGCGCAGTTCCAGGAGGAGCTGCTGGTCACCGACCTGGAGCTGCCCGAGGCCACCGGCGAGCTCGGCGAGTTCCGGATCGACGCCCACGACGGCACGGTCATCACGGTCGAGCGCCTGCTGTTGTCGGCCACGCCGGTCGAGCCGTACGAGCCGGGACCTCCCATGATCGCCGAACGGCTTGACGACCTCGCCGAGGTCTACAACGCCCTGGTCCTGGGGGTGCGCGACTACGTCCGGAAGAACGGTTTCCAGTCGGTCATCCTCGGCCTGTCGGGCGGCATCGACTCGGCGCTGACCGCCACCATCGCGGCCGACGCCATCGGGCCGGAACGGGTCCACGTCGTGCTGATGCCGTCGCGCTACTCCTCCGACCACTCGATCACCGACGCCGAGGAACTGGTCCGCCGCCAGGGGCTCAACGCCCAGGTGGCGCCGATCGCGGACATCGTCACCGCGTTCGAGAAGGAGATCGAGCTGCACGGCCTCGCGGCGGAGAACCTTCAGGCCCGGGTGCGCGGCATGCTGCTGATGAGCCTGTCCAACGAGCACGGCCACCTCGTGCTGACCACCGGCAACAAGAGCGAGCTGGCGACCGGATACTCGACGCTCTACGGCGACTCGGCCGGTGGCTTCGCCCCGATCAAGGACGTGCTGAAGAGCGAGGTCTGGAAGCTGTCGCAGTGGCGCAACGCCCAGCCGGGCACACCGCCCATCCCGGAGAACTCGATCACCAAGGAGCCCAGCGCCGAGCTGCGGCCGGACCAGCGCGACACCGACTCGCTCCCGCCGTACGACGTGCTCGACCGGCTGCTCGGCGACTACGTGGAGAAGGACATGGGCCGCGACGAGCTCATCGCCGCGGGCCACGACCCCGAGCTGGTCACGCGGATGATCCGCCTGGTGGACCTGGCCGAGTACAAGCGCCGCCAGTATCCGCCGGGCCCGAAGATCACGCCGAAGAACTTCGGCCGCGACCGCCGCCTCCCGATCACCAACCGCTGGCGGGAAACCCTGACCTGATTTCCCGGCCCAATTCCCGGCCTGATTTCCCGGCCTGGCCTCCCCGGCCTGCTGAGCCCCTGGCCGGGGGGCTCAGCGGGGGCGGAAACCCCGGAGGGCCTCGTCCACGATCTGCTCCGGGAGGTCGTCGGGGAGCTCGGCGTCCTCGCCCAACCACTTGGTCCGCCACATCATGGTGCCGCTCAGGATGGCCATCGCCATCTCGATGTCGAGATCGGAACGCAGCTCGCCGTTCTCGATGCCGCGCTGGAGGACGCCCCGCAGGGCCGCCCTGCGCGGCTCGATGGCGATCGCCCGGAACCGCTCGGCCAGGCGCGGATGGCGCTCCCACGCGCTCATCGCGATGTTCATGATGCAGCGCGTGCGCATGTGGCGGGACTCGTCGCCCACGACGCGGAGGTAGGTGACCAGGTCGTCCCGCACGGACGCGCCGTGGAGCGGCGGGATGGGCGGCTTCAGCGAGGCCAGGGCGTCGACGACCAGGTCCTCCTTGTTGGACCAGCGGCGGTAGATCGTCGTCTTGCCGACGCCCGCCCTGGATGCGATCGCCTCGATGGACAACTCGGACACGCCGATGCCCTCGCCGAGAAGGTCGAGGGCGGCGTCGATGATGGCCTTCTCGGCCTTCTCGCTGCGGGGGCGGCCCGCCGGGCGGGCCACCCCTTCCGTCTGCTGCGTAGTCATCGCAAGCTCACACTACCGCTGATTCCTTCTCCGGCTCGGCCGCTTCCGCTCCAGGAGCGGTCGCGCCGGTACGGCCGGGCGCCCCGGGCTTGGCGGCGTGCGCCCCCGTCTTGCCCGGCATCCACAGCGCCACGATGAGCGCTCCGGCGAGGGCGACGAGGGCCGACCCGAGGGCCGCCCAGTGGATGCCGCTCACGAAGGCGTCGTTCGCGGTCTCCATCAGGCTCGCGCCACGCGGGCCCAGCCGCCCGGCGACGCCCGCCGCCCCGGAGATCGACTCGGTCACGACGTGGCGGAGCTGCTCCGGCAGAGCGGTGACCTTGCCCTCCATCCCGTTGCGGTAGCTCGCCGACAGGGCCGCGCCCAGGATGGCGATGCCGAGCGTGCCGGCGACCTGCCGGACGACGTTGCTCATCGACGAGCCGACGCCCGCCTTCTCCCTGGGGAGGGAGTTCATGATGACGGTCGTCGCGGGCGGCATGATGTTGGCCATCGCGACTCCCTGGATGAACGCGAGCGTGAGCAGGATCCAGATCGGCGTGGTGGCGGTCACCAGGGTGTAGGCCGCGAGCGCCCCCGCGATGACGATCATCGCCACCGTGCCCACGAGCTTGGAACCGTACTTCTGCACCATCCGCGCGCTCTGCGGCGCGAAGATGAGCTGCGCGGCCGCGAACGGCAGCACGAGCGCGCCGGACTGCAGCGGCGAGTAGCCCCGGACGATCTGCCAGTAGAAGGCCATGAAGAACATGACGCCCAGCGCGGCGAAGAAGACCAGGCCCACGCTGGCGATGGCGGTGGAGAAGCCCGCGTTGCGGAAGTTGCGCACGTCGAAGGCGGGGTGGTCGATCCGCCGCTCGTACCAGACGAACGCCGCGAGGATCGCGATGCCCACCAGCGACGGCACGATGACCGAGGCGTCGGCGAACGTGCCCAGGTCGCTGATCTTCACGATGCCGTAGACGAGGCTGATCAGGCCCACGATCGACAGCAGAACGCCCACGGGGTCGAGCTTGGTCTTGTTCGGGTCCTTGGAGTCGGGGACGAGCATGCCGATCAGGACGAGGCTGATCAGCACGATCGGGACGTTGACCAGGAAGACCGAGCCCCACCAGAAGTGCTCAAGGAGGATGCCGCCGGTGATCGGGCCGATCGCGACGGCGATGCCGACGCCGCCCGCCCAGATGCCGATCGCCTTGCCGCGCTCGTGGACCGGGAAGACGTTGGAGATGATCGCCAAGGTGGCGGGCATGATGGCCGCGCCGCCGAAGCCCATCAAGGCCCTGGCGACGATGAGTTGCATCGGGTCCTGCGAGTAGGCGCTGGCCACGGACGCCAGGCCGAACAGCACCATGCCGACGAACAGCATCTTCTTGCGCCCGTAACGGTCGCCGAGCACCCCGAAGGTGAACAGCAGCGCCGCGAAGACGAGCGTGTAGGAGTTCATCGCCCACTCCAGCTCGCTCTGGGTCGCGCCCAGACCGTGAACCGGGTCGGCGATCGTCTTGATCGCGACGTTGAGAATCGTGTTGTCAAGGACAACGGCCAGCAGGCTGAACACCATCACACCGAGGACCTGCCAGCGGCGTGGGTGACCGGTATGCGTTTCCACGGACCCCCCAGTAATTCGATACGCTTAAGTTTCGCTACGTGAGCGTAGCGCAAGCAGATTCGATACGCAACAGTATCGTTTCATAATGTGGAGGCACGGCGACCCCGAGCCGGCCGCGACCGCTGCCAGGCGGTGACGGGATCGGCCGGCAAGCAGAGACGGGAGCAGCCGTCAGGCGGTAGCGGGATCGGCCGCGGGCCGGCGGACGTCGCGCCAGAACGGCACGGCGACCAGGACGAAGAGCACTCCGACCGCGCCCGACGCGGCGAAGGCCCAGCTCGGACCGTAGGAGTCGACGACCCCTCCCGCGATCGGCCCGGCCGAGGCGACGCCGATGGTCAGCGCCATGCCGTGCAGCCCCATCGCCTCGCCCCGAACGGCGGCCGGGACGCGCCGGTTGACCGCGTCGACCGTGGAGGACAGGGACGGCGCGCACAGCACCCCGGCGGGCACGAGGGCGAGGCAGAGCCACCACCACCCGCCGCCCACGAGCCCCAGCGGGGCGGTGAGCGCGCACAACGCGCCGATCAGCACCAGGGGCGAGAGCCCCCGGGACAGCCCGCCGTACACGAAGCCGCCGATCACGGAGTAGGCGCACCACACGGCGATCACCAGGCCGGTCCAGCCGGTCGCGCCGTCCGCTTTCAGCGTGGCGACCAGTGACAACTCGGTCGCGGTGAGCACGAACGTCAGCGCGGACGCGACCCCGAGGATGGTGAGGAGGCCCGGCCCGAGCCACTGGCGCCGGGGGATTTTCTCCCTCGATTCCTCTTGCGCGGACTCCTCGGCCGACCGCGTCGGCGGGTTGAGCGCGAACAGCGCCGCCCCGGAGCCGACAAGGGCGACGCCCACCGCGTACATCGTCACGGTGCTGGAGAACGCCGTCACGCTCGCCACGGCCAGCGCGGGCCCCACCATGAACGACAACTCCACGGCCATCGAGTCCAGGGCGAAGCCGGTCTGGTGGCTCTCGGCGGGCACCATCGCGGCCAGGCACTGCCGGATCGCCCCGAACACGGGCTGGCTGAACAGGCCCGCTATCACCGCTCCCGTCACGAGCGCCTGGTACGGCAGGGCCGGAGCGCAGCACCAGAAGGCGAGCTGTACGAGGGTGGTGACGGCGAGCACCGGCCGAAGCCCGCGCCGGTCCATGAACCTTCCCGCGAGCGGCGAGCCCGCGGCCGCCCCGGCCATGCTGGCCGCGCCCACGAGGCCGGCCTGCAGAAAGCCCAGCCCGAGGCTGTTGACGACGTGCAGCGTCAGCGTGATCCCCGTGCCGGTCAGGGGGATCCTGGCGACCAGGCCGACGAGCAGCAAAGCCCGGACGCCCGGCAGCGCCAGCACCCGCCGGTAAGGTTCGATGGCCATTGTGATTGCTTACCTCCGCACGGCATTGTGCCCTGCGCCCCCGACAGTTCCGCCACTGGATTTCCGGGGCGCCGTCTTCGCCGTCGGGTTCTGGCCCCGCGCGCCCGCGTGGTCTCGCGCGCCGGATTAGCGCACGCGCCCGGGGTGTTATAGCCCTGGACGGCATGCGATGATCTGACTGTCCGGGGACGCCACAGGGGCGCCACGAGGCCTGGAGGTAGCCATGTCCTCTGTTTCCGTTGTATCCAGCACGCCCGCCGCATCGGGCACGCCCGCGCCCAGCCGGCCGACCGCCCTCTACGGCGGCCAGGCGGGGCGCAGGGTGACCGTCCGCGACCTCGCGGCCGCCAAGGAGCGGGGCGAGAAGTGGCCGATGGTGACGGCGTACGACGCCATGACCGCAAGGGTGTTCGACGAGGCGGGCATCCCCGTGATGCTCGTCGGCGACTCGGCCGCCATGGTCGTCTACGGCTACGACTCGACGCTGCCCGTCACGGTCGACGACCTGCTCCCGCTCACCGCCGCGGTGGTCCGGGGCTCGTCACGTGCGATGGTCGTCGCCGACCTGCCGTTCGGGTCCTACCAGGCCTCGCCGCAGCAGGCCCTGGAGACCGCCGCGCGCTTCATGAAGGAGGCGGGGGCCCACGCCATCAAGCTGGAAGGCGGCCAGCGGGTGCTCCCCCAGGTGGAGCTGCTCGTGTCGGCCGGGATCCCGGTCATGGCCCACCTCGGCCTGACCCCGCAGTCGGTCAACGTCCTCGGCGGCTACCGGGTGCAGGGGCGCGGCCAGTCGGGCGACGAGCTCATGGCCGACGCCAAGGCCCTGGAGCACGCGGGCGCCTTCGCCGTCGTGCTGGAGTGCGTGCCGAGCGACCTGGCCCAGCGGGTGACCACGTCGCTCAGCATCCCGACGATCGGCATCGGCGCGGGCGCGGACACCGACGCCCAGGTCCTCGTCTGGCAGGACCTCATGGGCCTGACCCGCCGGCCGGCCAAGTTCGTGAAGAAGTACTTCGACCTGGCCGGCGAGATGGACCGGGCGGTGCGCGCCTACGCCGACGAGGTGGTCTCCGGCGCCTTCCCCACCGCCGACCACAGCTACCACTGACCAGGCCGGGTCCGGGTCACCCGGGCCCGATCAGGTCAGGCCGAGTTCGCCCAGGCCAGGTTCATTCAGGCCAGGGTCGCCGGGTCGGTGTTGGCGCCGCACACGATGACGGCGACGCGCTCGCCGTCCTCCGGGACGTACACCCCGGACCGGAGGGCGGCGAGCGCCGCCGCAGGAAGAGCCCCGGCTCGACCTCGGCGACCGGAGTCCGGCGGACGTGCCCGGCGATCCGGGCGGCGGCCCGCTCGACGTCCTCACGGGTCACGATCGTCACAGATGTCATGCTCACGACGCCGACGTTCCGCCGAGGCGGCCGAGGGCCTGCTCGAAGTCGGCCCAGAGGTCCTCGGGGTGCTCGATGCCGACGGCCACCCGGACCGTCCCCTCGCCGATCCCCGCGGCGGCGAGCTCCGGCCCGCTGAGGGACCGGTGGGACGTCGTCGCCGGGTGCAGGATCAGCGTCTCCACGCCGCCGAGCGACGGCGCGAGCAGTGCCAGCCGTACGGCACGCATGAAGGCCTCCCCCGCGGCCCGGCCACCGGCGAGGTCGAAGGAGAAGACGCCGCCGAAGTCGGGCAGGAGCTTGGCGGCCAGCTCGTACGACGGGTGCGACGGCAGGCCGGGCCAGTGGACGGCGCTCACGGCGGGATGCCCGGCGAGCCGGGTGGCGAGCAGGCGGGCGTTCGCGCAGTGGCGCTCCATGCGCAGGGGCAGCGTCTGGATGCCGCGCAGCGTGAGCCACGCCGCGAAGGGATCGGCCGTCGCCCCCAGTTCGAGCGAGTACGACCAGATCCGGCGGTGCAGCTCGGAGGACGCGAAGACCGCGACGCCGCCGAGGACGTCGGTGTGCCCGGACAGGTACTTCGTGGCGGAGTGCACCACCACGTCGGCGCCGTGCTCGATGGGCCGGCACAGGATCGGCGACGCGAACGTGTTGTCCACCACGGTGACCAGTCCGGCCTCCCGCCCGGCGGCGGACATCCCGGGCAGGTCGGCGACCTGGGTCATCGGGTTCGCGATCGTCTCCAGGTAAAGCGCCTTCGTGGAGGGGCGCACGGCCGCGCGGACGGCGGCGGGGTCGGCCTCGGGCACATACGTGATCTCGATCCCGTGGCGTTCCGCCAGCCCGGCCAGCATGGTCGCCGTGCCACCGTACAAGGCCGTCTGGGCGATCAGGTGGTCTCCCGCCCCGAGCAGCCCGAGCAGCACGGCGTTGATCGCGCCCATCCCCGAGCCGGTCGCGATCGCCGCGACGCCGCCCTCCAGGTCCGCGACGGCCTCCTCCAGGGCGCGGACGGTCGGGTTCGACAGCCGCCCGTAGACATACGCTCCGTCGGGGCGGGCCATCCCGTCGGCGAAGACCGCGGGGTCGTCGAAGACGAAACCGGACGTCTGGTAGATCGGCACCGAGATCGGCGTGCTGCCGTTCAGCTCCGGCTTGGGCAGATGGACCGCACGGGTCTCCGGACGAAGAGGACTCATGCCGACCAGAATGACCGATATCACCCGGATTTGTCAGATTCAATCCGCCGACGCCCCAGAATCACTACCGCCGGCGTTTACTACGGCCTCACCGTCTTCGTCACCGGTTTCGTCGTCTACGCGGTCGTCCGGCTCGTCATCGTCACCCGCGAGCTGGAGTGGGCCAGATCGGAGCTGGCCGAGGCGGCGGTGCTCATGCGGATCGCCCGGGAGGCGTCGCAGGAGGTGCGCCAGGTGGCCCGCGGATATCGCGAGATGTCCCTGGCCCAGGAGATCGACCGGGCGGTGGGCCTGCTGGAGTCGTCCGGGGTGGCCTGCCGTATCGATGTCGGCGATGTCGCCGACGCCGGTCTGGCCCGGCCCGCCGACGAGACCCTCGCGTGGGCGGTGCGCGAGGGGATCACCAATGTTGTACGGCACAGCCGCGCCATGACCTGCTCGATCACCGTCTCACGGTCGAAGAGCGCCGTCCGGCTCGAACTGGTCAACGACAACGCGCCGCCATCCGGGCCGTACGGCAACGGGGTGACCGGCCTCACCGAGCGGGCGGCCCAGCTCGGCGGGACCGTGGCGACGCGACGCACCGGCGACGGCCGCTTCCACCTCGTCATGGAGTTGCCCACGTCCGATGTCGGGACACGCGCGGACGTGCCCGCGCCGTGACCCCGGTCCACGCGCTCAGGACGTCGTGACCCCCGGTCGTCAGGAGATGAGCGGGCCGTTGCTTCCGGGCAGGGCCGGGCCGATGGCGAGCAGCGCTCCCGGTTTGCGGCCGTGCCCCCAGCCGATCTGCCTCCGATAACTTCCCAGCGGCACGTCCGCCTCGTCGGGACGCTCCGGCAGTGGATGCGCCTGGGGCGCGACGAACAGGGCGTCCACCGGGCAGTACGCCTCGCACATGAAACACGTCTGGCAGTCGGACTGCCGGGCGATGACCGGGATGCCGTCCTCGCCCCGCCGGAAGACGTCCGTCGGGCAGACCTCGACGCACTTGTCGCAGGCCACGCACCGGTCGCGGGAAACGATCTCGATCATGACGCCCTCTCCATCACGACGCCACCGCCACGGCCGCCGGGGCCTCCGGCGCGGTCCACACCTCGTCCAGGCCGCCGGTGAGGAGCCTGTGGTGCTGCGCCGGATCCTGGGAGGGGAAGTCCTCGCGCTTGTGCATGCCGCGCGTCTCGGTCCTCGCGAGGGCGGCGTTGTACATCCAGCGCGCGTGCGCCACCATCGCCGCGGCCGAGCGGGCCCTGATCGCGTCGGCCCCGTCGGCGCGCAGCGACCGCCTGGCCTCGGCCCACACGCCGTCGAGGGCCGCCAGCGCGGGACGCAGCCGGTCGCCGTGCCGCAGATAGTTCTTGTCGTACGGCAGGACCTCCGCCTGGACCGCCGCGACGATCTCACGGTGGGTGTCCGCCGGGGACGTGCCGGTCGGCCGTAGTCCCGCGCCGCCCGCGCCCCTGACCGTACGGCTCGCCGCCCGGCCGCCGAGGGAGCGGGCGTGGCGGGCGGCCCCGACCCCGGCCCACGTACCGGACGACATGGCCCAGGCCGCGTTGTGGCTGCCGCCCCCGGTGAAGCCGCCGCAGATCGGCTCGCGTGTGGCCGCGTCCCCTGCGGCGTACAGGCCGGGCACGGAGGTCGAGCAGTCGTCGCCGGCGACGCGAACGCCGCCCGTGCCGCGCACGGTCCCCTCGGCGAGCAGGGTGATCGGGAAGAGCTGGGTGAAGGGGTCGACGCCGAGCCGGTCGAAGGTCAGGAAGAAGTTCGGCTGGGCCAGCCGCATCGCGGCCCTGGCGCCGGCGTCGGCCCGGTCGAGACGGCAGAAGACCCGCTCCTTCAGCAGGGCCCGCGCGATGACCGACCGGCTGTGCGACCCCGCGCCCTGAAGGACTGTCCCGTCCTCGTGGTAGAAGGTGGCGAAGGAGTAAAAGGCGGTCTTGGTGACCGAGGTGAACTCCGGCGCGATGGCGTAGGCGTTGGAGAACTCCATGCCCGACATCTCCGCGCCGACCTCGGCCGCGTACAGCGCTCCGTCTCCGGTGTTGACGTCGCAGCCCAGCGCCTTGCTCAGGAAGGCGCAGCCGCCGGTGGCCAGCACCACGGCGCCCGCCCGGACCCGGTAGGGCTGGTCGTGCTGGCGGCGGTGGCCGGCGGCGCCCGCCACCGCGCCGTCGCCGTCGACGAGGAGCTCCGTCACGGGGCTGTGGTCGAGGATGCGCACCCCTGCCCGCCTGACCCGCAGGCGCATGCGGCGCATGTACTCGGGGCCCTGGAGACCGCGCCGGATCTGCCTGCCGTCCTCCCCGACGGGGAACGGGTAGCGGGCGAGAGTGGCCAGCTCGTTCATGTTGGCGTAGGTCTGGTCGAGTACCCGGGCCATCCAGCCCCGGTCGGCCAGGTAGCCGCCCAGGCCCTCACGGCTCGCCATGGCCTCCTCGCGGGCGGCGGCGTCCGGCTGGACGTACCAGACGCCGGTTCCCGCCGCCGCCGTGGCGCCGCTCGTCCCGAGGTACCCCTTGTCGGCGACGACCACGTCGGCCCCGGCCTCGGCCGCCTTGAGCGCCGCCCAGGCCGCCGCCGGGCCGCCGCCCGCCACGAACACATCGGCGATGAGATCCAGATCGGTCATGGTCCCTCCTCATCGCCATTTAACCCATAAAACCTACCTTTTTACAAGGGATTGTCTCTTACCGGCCGAGGGGCTTGGCCAGCTTGACGATGACGACACGGCTGGGCACGCCGCTGTCGATCAGCTTGCCGTTCGAGTCGAAGTCGCCGAGGCCGAAGTCGTTGTCGTTGGCGAGCGCGACGGTCCACGGGTCGAGCACGGCGACGCCCTCGATCTTGCCCGGCAGCGAGGGGATCAGCGTGTTCGGCTCCAGGACCAGCGACTTGACCGGGAGGGTGATCGCGGACAGGTCGGTCAGCGCCTCAAGGGACGGCGTGGTCGCCGGGGAGTCGAAGGGGCCGCCCAGCAGGTTCGTCGCCTTGGACAGATCGATCTGGTAGATCCGGGCGACGTTGTCCGTGCGCTCGTCGACCAGCAGCCGCCCACGGCCGGCGTAGGCGAGCCCGGAGATCTTCATCTCGCTCTGGTCGCCGTTCACCTTCGGGTCGAAGGTCGTGACGTCCTCGAGCTGATAGGCGTACTCGCCGGTGACCGTGCGGCTGCGCAGGTCGAAGGTGAGGATGCGCCCGACGCGCGACTTCTTGCCGGTCTTCTTGTCCGGGTTGGCCAGCGGGCTCTGCACGGCCAGGAAGAGCGTGCGCTGGTCGGCGGAGATGGCGAGGCCCTCGAAGCCCCGGTTCTGCTGGCGGCTCGCCAGGATCGCGGGCAGCGTGTCCTTCACGGGGTAGTCCGTGCCGGTCAGGTTGAGACCGCTCGGCACGTACCGCTCCAGCACCTGGCCCTTGCGCGACACGTGCAGCAGCGACGGGCTGTACTCGTCCACCAGCCAGAAGTCGCCCTCGCGGGTGCGCACGAGGTCCTCGGTGTCCAGCCCGTTCGGGTTGTACGGCAGGGCGGTGAGCCCGTCCCACGTGTAGGGGGTCTCGTCGTGGCCCGCCTGGTCGGACAGGCCGGTCACGCCCTTGCCCGAGGCGCCGACGATCGGGAGGTACTTCTTGATCTTGGCCTTGCCGTGCTTGAGCGCCACCTTCACGATGGCCGGGTCGAACTCCGGCACCGGGAACGTGCGGCGCTTCTCCCCGTTGACCGTGGGCTGGCCGTTCGGGCCCCGGTCGGTGACCATCCAGAACTCGCCGGGCTCCCCTGCGGGGAACAGGCCGCTGCCGACGCCGCCGAGCTTGATGCCGTGGTCGTCGGCGATGGCGGGCTGCACCTGCTTCAGCGGCGGAGCGGGGAGGGTCGCGTCGGCGACGACGGCGGGCCCCTTGGCGTGGTCGGCGGAAGCCGTGCCGGGAACCGAGAGAGCGACCGCTGCGGCGAGCGCCAGACCTGCGGAGATGGGACGTAGCACCTTGGAACCTTTCAGAGGGGGGACAGCGCCTGAAAGTAGTGAACGCGAACGTCTCCACGGTGAAGATCAGATGAATGCCCGGGTGGCCTAGACGTCGGTGACCCGGATCCCCGCGTGGGCCTTGTAGCGGCGGTTGATCGAGATCAGGTTGGCGGTCATCGCCTCGACCTGGTGGGCGTTGCGGAGCCGTCCGGCGTAGACGCCCCGGGCTCCCGGGATGCGGCCCGCCAGCGCCTGCACGGTGTCGGTGGCCCCCCGGTCGTCCCCGAGCACGAGCACGTCAAGGTCGATCTTCTCCACCGACGGGTCGAGCAGGAGCACGGCCGACACGTGGTGGAAGGCCGCCACGACCCGGCTGCCCGGCAGTACGGCCGCCGCCTGCTGGGCCGCGCTCCCCTCCTCGACGGGCAGCGCGTAGGCGCCCTGCTTGTCGAAGCCGAGCGGGTTCACGCAGTCCACGACGATCTTCCCGTCGAGCTGCTCGCGCAGCGACTCCAGCAGGGCCTTGTGCCCCTCCCACGGCACCGCGACGATCACGATGTCCGCCTCGGCGGCGACGGCGGCGTTCTCCGCGCCGCGGACGCCGATGGTGTCCGCCGCCTCCCGCGCGCGGTCGGCGCTGCGGGAGCCGATCAGCACCGTGTGCCCTGCCTGGGCGAACCGGTGGGCCAGTCCTTTGCCCTGGTCTCCCGTTCCGCCCAGGATGCCGATGGACAGCGTGGTGACGTCGGGGAGGTCGTTGTGCTCAGCCATGGGACAGATGATGCCAGCCCGCCCCGGTCGACGGTCCCCCGGGGCGGGGCGGCACCTCAGCAGTTCGTCAGCGCCGGAAGGCCGAGCACCCGGTTGGCCAGCCAGCCGATGGCCAGCGGGCCGCCCTCCACGGCGCCGAGGACGTGGCTCCCCGCCGGGAGGCCGCTCCACAGCACCTTCACCCCGCGCGCGCAGTATTCGTCCCGCAGCGTCCTGCCCACGCCGTACGGGATGATCTCGTCGCCCTTGGCGTGGTAGAGGAAGAGCGGCACCCTCGGGGAGGCCGCGCCGAGACGGTTCTCCCGGAGCCGCGCCTGCCAGTCGGGCCGGTGCATGACGTCGGTGGTGGTGAGGTCGCTCAAGTGCCGTCCCGCGAGCTTGGACCTCAGCTCGGCCAGGCAGTCGTCACGCGCGTCGTCGAAGAGGGCCGCCCCTTCCGGCGTGAGGTAGCTGCTCAGCGCGAGCTCCGGGTAGGCCGCGTCCAGCCCGACGCCGGCCGCGGCGGCCAGCCCGAAGTCGCCCGTGCCGTCGAGATGGTCGGCCACCGCCTGGAGGTCGGCCGGCACCCCGCCCGCCGCGACCCCCTTCAGCCGCAGCTCGGGGGCGTACGACGGCTGGAGCTGCGCGGCCCACGCCGCCGAGGAGCCACCCTGGGAGTAGCCCATGACCACGACGGGGGCGTCCCCGGACAGCTTCGCCTCCGGCAACCTGATCGCCGCCCTGATCGCGTCGAGTACGGCATGGCCCTGCGAGATCCCGGCCATGTAGGTGTGGTCGCCCGGCGTGCCGAGGCCCTCGTAGTCGGTGACGGCGACGGCCCAGCCCTTGAGCAGCATCAGGCTCACGAACGCCAGCTCGGCCTCGGTGCCCTTCGCCATGGCGGCCGAGGGGGCGCACTGGTCCCCCATCCCGTGGGTTCCCACGGCGTACCCGGCGATCGGGCGCCTGCCGAGCGGATAGGGGGAGTTGGGGACGAGCAGGGTGCCCGAGACGACGTCGGCCGCGCCGGTCGCCGAGGTGGACCGGTAGAGGATGTGCCAGGTCTTCACCGGCACCTCCAGCAGCTTCCCTGGCGCCAGGTAGACGGTGGTGGGCCGGGCCTCGACGACGTCGCCGGCCGCAGTGGATCGCGCGGTGCCGCCCAGCGCGGGCAGCAGTAGGAGAGCCCCGACCGTGGACAGGATCATGGACATGGTGGCACGAACACGAAGGTTCATTGAGCCGCCCTCCGGCTATTGGATCACTTTCCAACAACGGCGCCGTGGGCAGATCGTTACCCGGAGGTAACCTCGTGTCAAGAACCCAATTGCCGCGACCTCACCGCACCTTGTCAGGCACCATGACCACATGGACGCTGCGTCGGTTAGCCTGCTCCGCGAGGTGCTCGCGTCGACCGGCTGGGTCGAGCGCACCCGCGAGCTCGGCCTGGCCCTCCGGACCACCCGCTCGTCGGGCGGGCTGCTCGTCGTCGGCACGCCCGAGGACGAGCCCTGGCACGTCACCGCCCACCTGGCCGACGAGGCGAGGCTGTCGGGCCTGTCCCAGCTCTCCCCCACGCTCCTGCGCTGGACGCCTCCCGAGAACGCGCCGCCGCACCTGCGCGTGGGGCTCGACCGCCTCAAGGAGACCCGCCGCGGGGAGACCCTCTTCGTCGTGGCGGAGCGGCGGGCGCCCGTGCCGCTGCTGGAGCGCGTGGACGACGCCCGCCGTACAGGCGCCACGATCCTCGCCCTCGACGGCGGCGACCCCGAGCTGGAGTCGCTGGCGCACGACGCGATAGCCGTACCGTCCGACGATGGGCCGGTGAGCTTCGACGTGGCGCAACACCTGGTCAGCACCGCGGCCGGGGAGGTCCGGCGGCTCCGCCTGCGCGAGCGCCTCGCCCGGCTGGCCGAGCGCGTGACCGGCCCCCGCGTCCCCGACTAGAGCGCCGGCCATCCAACCATCGCCGTGATCATGCAGGGTTTCCCGGGAAGCCCAGGGACGTGGAGCTTCCCGCGTCGTGATCATGCATCGATTCCGCCGCACGCGGTCTGATCAGCGCCGACACTCGTTGTGATCATGCAGTGTGTCTGTCCGTCAGGCGCATCCTCATCATGCATGATCACGCTACCCAAAGCGCCAGGTGGGACGGTGCGTACGGGAACATGTGCATGATCACGTGGCAGGTGCGCGGGGGACACGATCAGGCGGGGACCTCCGGAGAACGGCTCAGCTCGCCGACCCGCCTGGCGACCCCATCCGCGGTCTCCCTCAAGACCTCGATCACGACGGCCTGCACGGGGTCGGGCTCCCCCGACGTCGTACGGCTCACGCGGGTCAGCGCCTCGATCCGGCGGGATCCGACGCCGCGGATGCCGGTCACCACGACCTCGCCCGGCGGCACGTCGAGAAGGGCCAGGGAGGGCACGATGGCCACCCCGTGACCGGCCGACACGAGCCCGAGCACGGGCGGGAACTCGGCGATCACATGCACCCGGCGCGGCGCGAATCCATGGAGCTGGGCCAGCCGCTCCAGCGCCTGGCCGCACGCCTGGTCGGGCACGCCCGCCACCCAGGGCAGGTCCACCAGGTCGTCCACGGTGCAGGGAATGTCCGCCCAGGCCGGTGGGGCGACGATGCGATATTCGTCGTCGTACAGCGGGTGCCGCGACATCGACGGCAGCGAGGAGGCCGGCTGGCTCATGTCCCGCTCGGTCACTACCAGGTCGACGCCGCCCAGGCGGAGCTCCTGCACGGCCGGCGGTCCGAACCGCTCGTGGATGACCGGTGTGATCCGCGGATGCCGTACGGCGAGCTCGCGGAGCGCGGGCACGAGGAGGTGGCGGATCACCGTGGGGAACGCAGCGATCGTGACCGGGCCGGACAACCGCTCGGTGAAGCGGTTGAGCTCCTGCCGGGCCTCGACGAGCTGCTCCTCGATCCGCTCGGCGTAGGCCGCGAGCACGCGCCCGGCCGGGGTCAGCGTGACACGGCGCTGCGACCGGTCGACGAGCGCCAGGCCGACCTCCCGCTCCAACTGCGCGAGCTGCTGGGAGACCGCGGACGGCGTGAGGTGCAGCGCCTCGGCGGCCTTCATGACTCCACCCCTGCGAAAGACCTCGTGCAGGACCCGCAACCGCCGGGGGTCGATCTCCATGCAGATCAGCTTACGGGACACTTAAGAACTCTTCACTTGCACTTCAGTTGGGACCGGCGGGATCATTAAGGCATGAACAGCCTTCCCGGTAGCGAGTGACCACGAATGTCTACTTTTGTCACCATCATTGGCACCTTCGGGGCCATCGCTCTGCTGTACGGCTACGCGATGGTGTCGGCCGGGAAGATGTCCGGAAACGGGCTGCCGTACCAGCTTCTGAACTTCGGCGGAGCCGCCACGCTGATGGTCAACAGCGCCTACCACGCGGCGTGGCCGTCCGCGATCCTCAACATGGTGTGGAGCGGCATCGGCGTCGTGACCGTCGGCCGGTTCGTAGCGCGGCGGGCGGCCGGGCGGCACGCCGGGGCGACCGAACCCGTCACCGGCCCGGACGCCGGAGCAACAGCCAAGCCGGATGCCGTACACACCGCCGGCTCCGCCACCGAACCAGCCACCGAGCCCACCGCCGAACCGGACTCTGAACCTGTCATGACGGGCGCGGGACGAGGACCGGCTTAAGGGAGGGCCCGGACACCCGCTGGAGCGGGCCCGGGCAGGCTGGAGCGGCCCCGTACGGGGCGACCGCGCTGAGGGACCGCTGGAGCCGGCGGCCTGAAAGGTCATCCAAGGACCGCAACAGGTGCATGATCACGTCTTGGGGTCGCCCACGTCGTCCCATGTCGCCGGGAACCTGTGCATGATCACGCGGGGGGTGGGGTCAGTCGTCGTCCCACTTCTTGTCCTGCTCCCGCCAGGCCTTGTTCCGCTCGGCGGCGGTCTGCAGGGCATTGGCCGCCGCCTCCTCCGTCTCGTAGGGGCCGAGCCGGTCCTTGTTGGGGCAGCCCTTCTCGGGCTCGACGCGCATGTGCTTGAGGCAGAACCACCATTGATCGCTCACGCCGCTAATCCTGCCCCGTGAAAGCCCAACTAGACTTGTCGGCATGACGACGCTGCTCCGGCCCGGGCGAATCTCGCCCACCCGCAAGGTCCCCGCCAACATCGAGCGCCCGGAGTATGTGGGGAAGGCCGAACCGAAGAAGGGCGGCAGCGACGTCCAGACCCCGGAGACCATCGAGAAGATGCGGATCGCGGGCCGGATCGCCGCCCAGGCCCTCGAGGAGGTCGGCAGGCACGTCGCCCCCGGTGTGACCACCGACGAGCTCGACCGGATCGGCCACGAGTTCCTCTGCGACCACGGCGCGTACCCGTCCACCCTCGGCTACCGCGGCTATCCGAAGTCGCTGTGCACCTCGATCAACGAGGTGATCTGCCACGGCATCCCCGACGACACGGTCCTCAACGACGGCGACATCGTCAACGTGGACATCACCGCCTACATCGGCGGCGTGCACGGGGACACCGACGCGACCTACCTGGTGGGAGACGTCGACGAGGAGTCCCGCCTGCTGGTCGAGCGGACCCACGAGGCGACCATGCGGGCCATCAAGGCGGTCGCCCCCGGACGGCAGCTCAACATCGTCGGCCGGGTGATCGCGGCGTACGCCAAGCGCTTCGGCTACGGCGTGGTCCGCGACTTCACCGGCCACGGCATCGGGGCGTCGTTCCATTCCGGCCTGATCGTCCCCCACTACGACGACCCGTCGCTGTCGGTCACCCTGGTGCCGGGCATGACGTTCACCATCGAGCCGATGCTCACGCTCGGGACGATCGAATACGAGATCTGGCCGGACCACTGGACCGCCGTGACCAAGGACCGCAAGCGGACCGCCCAGTTCGAGCACACGGTGCTGGTGACCGACTCGGGTCACGAGATCCTCACGCTGCCCTGACCCCGGCGCCGCCCCGAGTTCACGCCGCCCTGAGTGTCAGGCTCGGCGAAAGTCATACGGGGATGACGCCGGTGATCGTGGTGCCGCCTCCGGGGACGCTGTTGATCCTGAGCGTGCCGCCCACCTCGGCGAAATGGGCGCGCATGGCGGCCAGCCCCTTCCCGGCTATCCTGCCGGGCCTGTCCACCTCGAACCCCGCGCCGTCGTCGCTCACCGTGAGCCGCAGGCCACTCCGGCCGAGCGTCACCGCGATGGAGACGTGAGTGGCGCCGCTGTGCCGTTCCGCGTTGGTCAGCGCCTCGGCGACCGTCGCGAACACGGCCTGGGCGAGGCGCCTGGGCACGGTTTCGGCGGGCAGCGCCCAGGTCTCCACCACGATGCCGGACCTCTCGGTCCAGTCAGCGAGGTAGTCCTCCAGTGCCTGGGTGAGGCCCTCGCCTTTGCGAAGGCGAACTTCCTCGGACAATCCCCACCCTCCTGACCCGCCGCACGGGCCCGCCCGCTTGGGATGCCGCGTATCCCTTGGGTGATTCCCGTTCTCGGAGTCGCCACGCTACCCCCGGGGGTGGCGTGGTAATCGCCGTGGACGAGATGGGCCTGGGACTCTACTCGGCGGCCGCGTCCCTCTTGTTCAGCTTGGCGAGGTAGTCGTTGTAGGCGTCCAGCTCGGCGTCGCCGGTGCCCCCGGTCTTCGCCGCCGCGGCGTCCGCGCGGCGGTCGGCGCGGCGGGCGGCCCGGTCGTCGTCACGCCACCACTGGATCGCGAGCGCGAGCAGCACGATCAGCGTCGGGATCTCGCCGAAGGCCCAGGCGATCCCGCCACCGGTCTGCTGGTCGGACACCGAGGACGCCCCCCACGTACGGCCAAGCTGGTCGTACCACCTCGACGCGAGGACCGTGCCCATGCTCATCAGCGCGAGCCCGAAGAACGCGTGGAACGGCATGGTGACCAGGAGCAGCAGCAGGCGGCCGACGTAGGGCAGCCGCTGCGGCCCCGGATCGACCCCGATGATCACGTAGAAGAACAGGCAGCCGCTGAGGAGGAAGTGCAGCGTCATCGCGATGTGCCCGAGGTGCTCCTCCATGGCGGACGCGAACAGCGGCGTGAAGTAGAGGGCGTACGTCGAGGCGACGAAGATCGCCGTGGCGATGGCGGGGTGGGCGATGAACTTCGCGGCCCGGCTGTGCAGGATCACCGTGATCCACTCGCGCGGCCCCCGGTCGCCCCGACGGGCGGCGGGCTTGAGCGCGCGCAGCGCGAGGGTGATCGGCGCGCCCAGCACCAGGAAGATCGGGACGAGCATGGAAAGGACCATGTGCTCGGTCATGTGCACGCTGAACAGCACCGGCGCGTAGCGGGCCACGCCGCTCTGGGTGGCCAGCACGAGGATGACCACGCCGAGGAACCAGTTGGCGGTGCGGCCCCACGGCCACTTGTCGCCGCGGCGCCTGAGCCGCACGACCCCCGCGGCGTACAGCCCGGCCAGGGTCGCCGCGATGGCGGCGAAGAACAGGTCGAACCACCACAGGGTCAGCAGGTTGCCCAGCGAGACCGGCGGGGGAACCAGGTAGCCGAGCAGCTCGAAGGCCCGGTCCGTCGGCGGCTTGATCGCCGGCGGGGCGGTCCGCGAGAGCGCCACGCCGAGGCCGACGGTGGCCGCCATGAGCAGGATCTCTCCGAGGGCGAGGCGGAGGAACGCGTGCGGCTCGCCCTTGGCCACCCGCGGCAGTGTCCTCCCGCGATGCCGGTACCCCACCACGCCGAGCACGACGAAGGCGGCGGTCTTGGCCAGCAGCATCAGCCCGTAGGCCGAGGTGAACAGGGCGCTGACGGACGCGAGCCGGGCCAGCACGCTGGCGACGCCGGACAGCCCGACGCCCACGAAGCACCACAGCGCCATCGTGGAGAACCGGGCCGCGGCCACGTCGAGCTGACGCTCCCCGCGCAGGGCGTGGACGCAGAGCACTCCCAGCCCGCCCACCCACAGCGCCAGGAAGACCAGGTGGAAGGCGACCGACGTGGTGGCCAGGCCGTGGTTGGGCGACGTGGAGTTGTGCCCGGTCAGGGCGGGCGGCAGCAGGGTCGCCAGCGCGAAGACCAGGAGCCCCCCGGCGGCTCCGACGGTGATCGCGCCGCGCGCGAACAGCGCGATGGCGACGCCGAACAGGACGACGAGGGTGAGCGCGATGCCCTGCGGAATCTGGCTGGCGTAGCTCGTCAGGTAGTTGCCGCCCAGGATCTCGCCGACCGGCAGGCCGAGCGCCTCCGACAGGCTGAAGATCAGCGAGGAGCCGGCCGCGACGGCCCAGACCAGCGCGGTCCACGAGGCGGCCTTGACGTAGCCCAGGGCGGGCTTACCCAGCAGGCCCTTGTCACTGGGCAGGAAGACGGCGGCGAACACCAGCAGGCCCACGGTCAGCACGCCCGAGACGTCCACGGCGAGCTTGGAGAAGGGCAGCACCCAGCGGGTGAGCATGCCCTCGTCGGGCAGGCCGGGAATGATCCGCGGGGTGGCGGCTCCTCCGGCGACCATCCCGATCACTAAGGCTCCCGCCGCCGCGCAGAGCGCGGCCACGGTCAGGCGCAGCGTCCTGTTCACGGCATCACGGCTTCTTCCGCACGCTCAGGAACATCCCGATGCCGATGCCGGCCAGTCCGAAGACCACGGCCCAGAGCCAGCCGGGGATCTTCGGGCTGTCGTCCCCGGCGTCGTCGGCGTCCTTGGCGGCCCCGGCGGTGGTGGCCGGAGCGGGCGGAGCGGAAGCCTCAGCCGCCGGCGGCGGGGAGGCCGTGGCTCTCGGCGAGGACGTCTTCGCCCCGACGACGGTGAAGGGGATCTCCCCCTCGACCGGGTGGCCGTCCTCGGAGACGACCCGCCAGGCGATCGTGTACCTGCCCGGGGGCACACCGTCCGCGACGGCCTCGCTCACCTTCGGCCCGTTGACCACCGGGTCGCCGCTCTCGTAGCGGTCGCCGTTCGCACCGCGCACGATCACGACCGGGAAACGCACGGACTCGGTGAACTCGAGGGTCACCTTGCGCAGCGTCTCCACCTGCGCGTTCTTCTGCGGGTCGCTGCTCTTGAGCGACGTGTGCGCCTGTGCCGGCAGGGCGAGTGCCGTACCGAGCAGGAGAGTCACGACGAACGCGATGACGGCGGCGATCGGAGGTTTCTTCATGGCACTACCAAGGCTACCGACGCGGGGGTCCGGTCCATACCCCGCGTCGGAAGACGTCGGAACGCCCGGCGACGCCGATGACCCGGCTCAGAGTCCAGCGCAGGCAAGCGCTCGCTGGTACGCGGCGATGCTCGCGTCGTGATCTCCCAGACGTCCCATGGTTTCCGCCGCGGCCTGCCAGCTCTCGGCCGCTTTGCGCGTGGTGGGAAGGCGCTCCAGCGACTCGGTGGACGCGCCCAGCTCGGCCAGCGACTCCTCATCCCTCCGCTGGAGCCAGTACGCCTGGCCGAGAACCAGCCGCGCGTCGGCGAGCACGGCGACTTGGGTCCCGTCGGCGGCCATCTCGCGAGCCACCAGCGCGTGCTCCGCGGCCTTGTCGGGGTTGCCCAGCGCCATCTCGGCGCGTGCGATGTTCAGCTCGCAGCGAGCGATGGAACCCGTTCCGGCCGACGACTCCTTGAGCTCCCGCAGCGCGCGCACCGACAGGTCCCTGGCGGCGAGAGCCTCGGCCGGCCGGACCCGCAGCAGGAGCTTGGCGTAGGCGGAGCGAAGCCGGGCGAGGTTGCGCGGCTCGCCGTTCTCCGAGTGGACGGCCAGCGCCCGTTCAATGAGGGACATCGCCTCCTCGCCGGATCCGACCGCGTCGGCGGCCATGGCGGCGTTCCAGCACGCCGCGGCGATGGAGCGCGGGGAGCCGAGCGCCTCGGCCGCCGAGAGCAGCTCACCGGCGAACTGCCGCGCGCGCAGCATGTCGCCCCGCTCGATGTACACCGACAGGAGCGTGGATCCGAGCTCGACGAGGTCGTCGCTCCAGACCGGACGGGACGTCGCGAGCCCGACCATGTTCTCACCGGAGTGAACCGCCGCCTGGAAGTCGCCGAGATCGCGGTAACACCGGCAGAGCGCGATCGCTATCTGGACGCGGCGCTCCGGGGACTGCGCCTCGTTGTCCCCCTGGCGGAGGGTGGTCAGGACCGCGATCGCCTCGGGCAGGTTGCCACAGGCCTCGGTCGCGAGCGCGTAGCCGTACTGCGCGTCCTGCCAGAGCGACGCGAGGCCCGCCAGGCTGTTGTCCCGGAGGAGCTCCGCGTACAGGCGCCTGGCCTCGGCGAGATCACCGTTCTCCAGAGCGAGCCGGGCGAAGCGAAGGCCCAGCTCCAGCTCTTCCATCTGCTCGGCGGTGACGCCGTTGACGAGGTAGGTGAGCGAGCAGTCGAGCTTCTGGGCGAGCAACTCCAGCACGGCGGGAGTAGGGGTGCGCTTGCCACTTTCGATCAGAGAAACATAGCTATCGGACAACTCAGGATGGGCGAGCTGCGCCTGGGACAGACCACGCTGCCTGCGGATCAACTTGATCCGCTCACCGACCATACCTTGACTGGTCACACGCACCCCTTGAGAAGATGTAGGCCCGACCGTCGATCCCTCACGAAAGAGACCCTAATGCGCCGCCTTGTACTGTTTGCCCTGACTGCCCTTGTGTCGGTCAGCCTGGCCACTGTCGGCAATGTTACGGCGGCGAGTGCCTCCCCGTCATCACTCGCAGTGGCGAATGACTACTGCTGCTGACTCGTTATTCAGCAACGCCGAGTTCACAACGAGAAGGCTCTGACGAGCCCACCTAGTCCTCCCCGGGTCTGTCAGCCTGGTGACCCCTGACCCGGGGATGACGTTCCGGATGGCCGCACCTAACGAAGTGTCGATGCCGCCAGGGCGTGGGCCGGACGGCTCCGGGCACGCCGCACCCGCGTGGGTCGGGCTCGGCATCGGTCCAGGCGTTATGACGCTCGGAGGGCGAGGAACAGATCGACTCGGTCGGCCATCGACGACAGGTCCTTGCCGGTCAGCTCCTCGACCCGGCGGATCCGGTAGCGGACCGTGTTGACGTGCACGTGCAGCCGCTCCGCGCACGCGTTCCACGAACCCGCGCACTCGAGGAACGAGCCGAGCGTCCGCACCAGCTCCGCCTGATGCCGCCGGTCGTAGTCGAACAGCGGCCCGAGCAGCCGCTCCGCGAACGACCGCCGGACGTCTCCGGGCACGGTCGCCAGCAGCAGGGCGTGGGTGTAGATCTCGTCGCTCGTCACCACTCCCCCGCCGCGCGCGTCGGCCAGCCGCCTGGCGTGGCCGGCCTCCTCGACCCCGCCCCGGATCGCCGAAGGGCCGGTCAGGGCTCCGCTCACGCCGATCGACACCCGTGTCCCCGGCAGCCCGGCGGTCAGCAGGGCCGTACGCTCCCGCAGCCCCGCCGCCAGGGCGCCGGCCGTACCGTCATCGCGCAGGGGCACGAGCGCGACCGACCCGTCAGCCCCCGCGGCGGCCACCACCTGGCGGTCCAGCAGTTCCTCCACCACCTGGCCGCCCAGCACGGCGGGGTCGGGGCCCTCCGTGGCGTTCCGCCGCGCCGCCGTCGCGGTCACCACGACGTACGGCTCGGCCGCGTCGATGCCGCAGGTCCGGAGCCGGGCCGACAGCTCGGAGAGGTCGGGGGCCCCCGAGCAGGCCAGCGCGATGAGCTGCTCAGCCAGCCGCCGCTCCACCCGGCGGCCCTCCTCCATCCGGGTCCGCTCCATGGCCACGCACGAGGCCAGCTCGAACCCGACCTCCACGTCCAGCTCGCCCCGGCACGCCAGCGCCCATCCGGCCGCCCGGTGCGAGCGGTCCACCGCGAAGACCGTGAAGGGGCCGTTCACCCCGACCACGGCGGGAAGACGGACCGCGGCGAGATACTCCCGTGCCAGCCGTACGGCATGGCCCTCCGGAAGCTCGCCCGCGATGACCGAACCGGACGCGGAGATCACCGCCCCGGTGACGCCCAGCTCGCTCGCCATGAGCGAGAACAGCTCGTCGAGCCCCGCGCCCTCGGCGACGGCGGCGACGATCCTGCGATGGCGGCCGAGCGCGCCGCGCAGATCGCCCACCTGAGCTCCGGCCAGCCGCCTCCCGACGATCTCCGTGACGGCCCCGAACGGCACCTCGACGGGCACCTCCAGCAGCGGCAGGCCCCTGTCCCGGCAGGCGGCCACGAGGTCGTCCGGGACGAGGCCGAGCCGCGCGTCGCCCGCCCCCAGCGCCGCCACGCCCGCCTTGACCAGGGCGTCCACGAACCGCTCCGAGTCGGCGGGCTCCTGCCGCCACATCAGGCCGGTGAGGACGAGCTCACCGCCCGAGACGTACCGCCCCGGATCGGGCAGGTCGGTGATGAGGACGCCGGAGATCTCCCGGTCGAGCCGGTCGTCGCCCGTGAGGAGGGCGAGCCGGAGCTCCGCGACGGCGAGCAGATCCCTCAAGAGCACACGACTTAGCGTATTTGGAGAAATCTACAATCAGCGCCACGCCCCACCGCCGGGTTTCATGCCGCCGCCCATTGGGCCCGGACGGCCGGGGTTGATGTACTGCCCACGTGACCAGCATCCAGACCGAGTCGCGCTCCGGGTCGCGCTCCGGCGTCGGCGCGAGCGTGCTCCGCCCAGACGGCACGCTCAAGGTGACGGGCGAGTTCGCGTACTCCTCGGATCTCTGGCTGGACGGCATGCTGTGGGGGGCGACGCTGCGCAGCCCGCACCCGTCCGCGTGGATCCGCTCGATCGACATCGGGCCCGCGCTGGCCATGCCTGGTGTGTTCGCGGTGCTGACCCATGAGGACGTGCCGGGCGAGAAGTTCTACGGCCTGGATCGCCGGGACCAGCCGGTGCTGGCCGTAGACCAGGTGCGGTACCAGGGCGAGCCCGTGGCGCTGGTCGCCGCCGACCATCCGGAGACGGCCCGCCGCGCGGCGGCCGCCATCGTCGTGGCCTACGAGCCGCGTGAGGCGGTCGTCGATCCCCGCCGGGCCGCCTTCGACCCGTCCTGCCCGCCGGTGCATCCCGACGGCAACCTCGTACGGCACCAGCCGGTCCGAGTGGGTGACGCCGGGCCGGAGGCCCGCATGGCGGACGGGGCCGCGGCCGAGGTGGTCGTCACCGGCGAGTATGAGGTCGGGATGCAGGACCAGGCCTTCCTCGGCCCCGAGTCCGGCCTGGCCGTGCCCGCCGAGGACGGCGGCGTGGACCTGTTCATCGCCACGCAGTGGCTGCACGTCGACCAGGACCAGGTCGCGCCCTGCCTGGGCCTGCCCAAGGAGAAGGTGCGGCTGTCGCTCGCCGGGGTGGGCGGCGCGTTCGGCGCCCGCGAGGACCTGTCGATGCAGATCCACGCCTCGATGCTGGCCCTCAGGACCGGCAGGCCCGTCAAGATCGTGTATGGCCGGGAGGAGTCGTTCTTCGGGCACGTCCACCGCCACCCCGCGTGGATGCGCTACGAGCACGGCGCCACGGCCGACGGGCGGCTGGTCTACGTCAGGGCCGAGATCCTCCTCGACGGCGGCGCGTACTGTTCGACGTCTCCCGCCGTGGTCGGCAACGCCGCGTCGCTGGGCGTCGGGCCGTACGAGGTGGACAACGTCCGGATCGACGCCTACGGGGTCTACACGAACAACCCGCCCTGCGGGGCGATGCGCGGCTTCGGGGCCGTCCAGGCGTGCTACGCCTACGAGTCGCAGATGGACAGGCTGGCCGAGGCGTGCGGGCTGTCCCCGGTCGAGATCAGGATCCGCAACGCCGTCTCCCAGGGCTCCCGGCTGGCGACGGGGCAGGTCGTCGACTCCCCCGCGCCGCTCGCCGGCATGCTCCGCGAGCTGGCCGCCATGCCGCTGCCCGAGCCTTCCACCACCGGGCCCTCCATCACCGGGCCCTCCATCACCGGGCCCTCCATCACCGGGCCCTCCATCATCGGGCCCTCCATCATCGGGCCCGCAGTCACCAGGCTCTCCAGCACCGAGCCTCCCGCCGTTCCGGACCTGCGGTCCCTTCCCGGCGGCGTCGCGCAGACCACCCACGGTGAGGGTGTGCGGCGCGGCGTCGGATACGGCGTCGGCATCAAGAACATCTGCTTCTCCGAGGGCTTCGACGACTACTCCACCGCACGGGTGCGCGTGGAGCTCCTCGGCGGCGAGCCGCACGTGCTCGTGCACACGGCCGCCGCCGAGGTGGGGCAGGGGCTGATCACGGTCAAGGAGCAGATCGCCCGCACCGAGCTCGGCATCGACAAGGTGACGGTCGCCCCGGCGGACACCTCGGTCGGCTCCGCCGGCTCCTCGTCGGCGTCCCGCCAGTCCTACGTCACGGGCGGCGCGGTCAAGGCGGCCTGCGAAGCCGTACGGGAGCGTCTCGACAGGCTCCACGCGGACGGCCCGGGGCTGAGCCTGGAGGAGCTGCTGGAGCGGTTCGGCCCCGTAGAGGAGACGCGGGAATACCGCCACCGGCCGACGTTCCCCATGGACCCGGTGACCGGTCAGGGCGATTCGCACACCCAGCTGGCGCTGTGCGTCCACCGGGCCGTCGTGGACGTGGACGTCGAGCTCGGCCTGGTCAAGGTCGTCGAGCTGGCCGCCGTCCAGGACGTCGGGAGGATCCTCAACCCCCTGGCCCTGGAGGGGCAGATCCACGGCGGCACGGCGCAGGGCCTCGGCCTGGCCCTCATGGAGGAGATCCAGGTCCGCGACGGCAGGGTGCTCAACCCGTCGTTCACCGACTACCTGATCCCGACGATCCTCGACATGCCGCCGATGCGGCTGTCGATCCTGGAGAACCCGGACCCTCACGCGCCGTACGGCCTGCGCGGCGCGGGCGAGCCTCCGACGCTGTCCTCCACGCCCGCCGTGGCGGCCGCCGTACGGGCCGCGACGGGCCTGGAGCTGCCCCGCGTCCCCATCCGCCCCGAGGACATCGCCCTCCCCGCCGCCACCCCCACCCCGGCGTGATCATGCACGGGCTCCCGGCAAGCCGAGGCGACCTGCGCAAACGCCAGTCGTGATCATGCAGAGGTTCCCGGCGACGCGGGCTGACGTGGGAGAAGACCGTACGTGATCACGCATCGGTGACGGACCCCCGGTCCGGGTCACCGCTCAGACGAGGTCGTCGGGGTCGCAGGCGACGCCGTCGTGATCGACGTCGGTGTACCAGTCGTACTGCCGGTGCCGGCCCTTGAAGAACGGCCCCTGGCCGTGGACCTTGGCCTCCTTGCAGTTGGCGAACCGGGTGGTGCCCGCCGTGCGCTGGCCGACGGGCCTGACGGTCTGGCCCGGCGTCGGCTGTGCCGTACCGGCCCCGAGACCGCCCGGCTGGCCCTCGCCGAGCCTGGCCCCGCCGTCCTGCGGAGCGCCGGGCTGGGTCTGCAGAGGCTGGGTCTGACCCGGCTGGCCGACTCCGGTGCCTGTGCCGGTACTGCCGCCGGTGGTCGGCTGCTGCCCGGCCGGAGGCGAGGGGCTGGTCTGCGGGACGGCGGGCTGCTGCCCCGGCATGGCGCCCGTCAATGTCGAGACGAGTGCGTCGGCCTCCGCCTTGGTGAAGCCCGCGATACTGAGGCTGCCCTGGGTGATCTCCTGGGCGACGCGGGGAGCGGCCACGACCTTCTCCGCCACGACGATGGCGAGCTGCTGCTTGACGGTCTCGTGGGTGAGCTCGGCGATCTGGTCGCGGCTGTCCGGGGCGAGCACCAGGCGGATCGAGTAGGTGCCGTCGCGCTCCGGGACCGGCTCGATCTTCTGCACCGTGGCGACCGTGACCCCCGGATCGAGCTGGTAGCACCTGGTGCCCGCGCTGTCGGGGACGGCGTCGGCGTCGGCGCACGGCGCACGGGTCACGCCGGTGACCGGTGCGAAGTGCATGGGGACCTGGAGGTGGCGGACCGGCGTCTGCGAGAGCGGCGGCGCGTCGGGGTTGCGGGTCATGAGGATGGCGACCGCGCCCAGGACGCCCGTCATCACGACGACCAGGACGAGGGCGACGACGAGCGCCACCGTCGTCCCCCGGGTCGCCTGGAGATCGTCCGGTGCCGGAGGACCTTCGGGCGTCTTCGGACCCGGGGGCGTCTGCTCGGCTCCGCCTGGGGCCACGGGTTCCTCATCACCCGGCACGGGCGCGTTCTGCATCCCCACCTCGATCCCTGCCATCGCTCGCAGAGCCTACCGACGTATGCCAAGGGCAGGTAATCGGACGACCATGCGCCGTCCAGCTTCCGGCATCTTTGACAATTTGTCATGAATGCCCGACAAATGCTTGCGCGTTGCGGTCTGCCGTACTGGTCACGACGCCCACAGAGTGGAGCGATGAAGGTCGGAGTTCCCCGTGAGATCAAGACCCACGAGTACCGTGTCGCGCTCACGCCGGCCGGGGCCCACGAGTTCGTACGGCACGGCCATGACGTCTACATCGAGAGGGACGCCGGCACCGGTTCGGCGATCCTCGACGCCGACTTCGCCGCCGCCGGAGCCGTGATCCTCGACTCGGCCGACGACGTCTGGGCCGAAGGCGAGCTGATCCTGAAGGTCAAGGAGCCGGTGCCCGCCGAGTATCGGCGGATGCGCAAGGGCCAGGTCCTCTTCACGTACCTGCACCTCGCGGCGTCGGAGGCGGGAACGCGGGCCATGCTCGACTCGGGCGTGACCGGGATCGCCTACGAGACCGTGCAGACGGCGGACGGCGCGCTGCCGCTGCTCGCGCCCATGTCGGAGGTGGCGGGACGGCTTGCCCCGCAGGTCGGCGCCTACCACCTCATGCGGCAGGGCGGGGGCCGCGGAGTGCTGATGGGCGGCGTCGCCGGCGTGTACCCGGCCAAGGTGGTGGTGATCGGCGCGGGCGTGTCCGGAATGAACGCGGCGGCCATCGCCTTCGGCATGCAGGCCCAGGTGCTGCTGCTCGACCGGAACATCGACAGGCTCCGCCAGGCCGACCTGGTCTACCAGGGGCACTGCCAGACGGTGGCGTCCAACGCGTACGAGATCGAGAAGGCGGTCCTCGACGCGGACCTCGTGATCGGGGCGGTGCTCGTGCCCGGCGCCAAGGCGCCCAAGCTCGTCAGCGACGAGCTGGTGTCCCGGATGAAGAAGGGCTCGGTGCTCGTCGACATCGCGATCGACCAGGGCGGCTGCTTCGAGGACTCGCGCCCGACCACCCACGACGACCCCGTCTACCGGGTGCACGACTCGGTGTTCTACTGCGTCGCCAACATGCCGGGCGCCGTGCCGCACACCTCGACGTACGCGCTGACCAACGTGACCGTGCCGTACGCCCTGGCGATCGCCGACATGGGCTGGCGGGAGGCCCTCTCGGCGGATCCGGCGCTGGCCCGCGGCCTCAACACCCATCAGGGCCACCTCACCAGCGTTCCCGTGGCCGAGGCGCACGGGCTGGAGGCGGTCCCGGGCGAGCGCCTGCTGGAGGGCCGCTGAGGGCGGCTGAGAGCGGCTGCGGGCGGCTCGGAGGGCCGTCCAGAGCGAACGCGCGGCCAGTTCACCTCGTGTCGCCCGCTACGACATCGCCCGCTTCAGCCGGCACCTGGGCCCGGAGGGCGCGGAGCCGCTGGTCGTCGGCTTCGACGTGGCGGTGCTGGAGAAGGGGCGCGTCAAGCACACGGAGCACGAGGAGCGCCTGGCTCCGCGTGCTCCGCGTGCTCCGCGTGCTCATCACGGGCGGGCGGCCCGGTTCAGGAGGCCTTGGGGGACGCGCTCGGCATCGTGGAGGGCTGCCCGGCGGTGGGGCTGGCCGACGGGGACGGCTCCGGCGGGAGCGGCTGGTCGGCCGTCGTGCCGACGCCCTGGTCGCAGGCGGCGCCCGGCTCGGGGGTGTACTTCGGGTTCTGCTTGTACGTCTTGATGAACTCGGGCAGCCGGGGGTCGCCGGCGCCGTCGAGCACGATCTGGTGGCCCCAGGAGCTGGCGATCACCTTGGCCGGAAGGCCGGGGTAGGGGCTGAGCAGCATGTAGTCGGCGGAGGCCAGGGTCTTCAGCTTGTCGACGTCGGCCTTGGGCAGGTCGGGGCGGTAGGTGATCCAGACCGCGCCGTGCTCCAGGGAGTGGACACCGTGCTCGTTGTGGATGGGCTTGTCGTAGATGCCGCAGTTCTGCCAGTAGAAGTTGTGCTGGCCTCCGACGGGCGGGTTCTCCTTGTAGGAGACCTTGTTCCACGTGTGGTCGGAGCCCTTGTACGTGTAGGCCTTGACCGCGCTCAGCGACTTCTGCGCCTTGTCGTTGATGACGTAGAAACCGACCAGGCCGACGATCAGGACGATGACGATGCCGCCGATTCCCCACATCAGGAGGGCCGCACGCCGTTCCTTGCGCTTCTGCTCGGCCCGCATGCGGGCGAGGTTGTCACGCCTCGCCTGTGCCTTTTCCTTCGTCATCCATCCTCCAACGGCCTCGTCCGCGCCTTATTACTGACACCCCCACTGCGGTATGGAGAATAGTGGGTATAGATGGGAGTTTGGCTCAGCCCTGTCAGGGCGGGCGGGTAGCCTGTGGTGCGATGACCACCGAGACGAGCGTCCCGCTCGACACCACGCCGCGGCCCCGGAGGCCGCTCCCGATCGCCGGGCTGGTCGTCGTCGTGGTCGCGGCAGCCATACTGATGCTTTTCGTGACGAGGTCGGACACGCCGGGAGACGCCTCTCCCGAGGCCGGGTTCGCCAGAGACATGGCGGTCCACCACTCGCAGGCGGTGGAGATGTCGTTCATCGTGCGCGACAAGACCTCCGACGGCCCGCTCCGGACCCTGTCGTACGACATCATCACGACGCAGACCGCCCAGCGGGGGATGTTCATGGGCTGGCTCCAGCAGTGGGGCCTCGACCAGTCGTCCAGCCTGCCTCCGATGGCCTGGATGTCCGGCCACGGCCACGGCGGCGGGGCCGTCTCCGGGGCGACTCCGGGCGGCATGCCGGGCCACATGCCGGGCCGCATGCCGGGCATGGCCTCGGACGAGGAGATGAACCGCCTGCGGTCGGCGCAGGGCAGGGACGCCGAGGTCCTCTTCCTCCAGCTCATGATCCGTCATCACGAGGGCGGCGTGGAGATGGCCGATGGCCTGCTGAAGCTGTCCGACCGCCCCGAGGTGCGGTCGCTGGCCCAGCACATCGTCGACGGCCAGACCGCCGAGATCAGGCTGATGAAGGGCCTCCTGGCGGAACGGGGCGCCCAGCCCATGCCGTCCATCCTCAAGAGCCCCACCGGATAGGCGCACGCACGCCCTCCGGCCGGGGCACGATGTAAATGCCGTGGCCAGAGGGGAGAGACAGTGAACGATGAACCCGAGAGCCGCCTTGAGGTGAGCATCTCCGCCGAGGTGGAGGCGGGGCAGTACGCCAATTTCGCCTCGGTCTGGCACACCGAGGATGGGTTCGTCCTGGACTTCGCGGTGATCACGCGGCCTCCGGCGCTCGCCGACGACCCCCGCTCCGGGGAGCGGTACGTCAGCGTGCCCACCAGGATCGTCAGCCGGATCCGGCTCCCTCCCGCCCAGGTGTTCGAGCTGATGAAAGCCCTGGAGCAGCAGCTCAGCGCGTACGAGAAGGAGACCGGCCAGAAGGTGTGAACCGCGCGCCCGTCAGGCGCGGAGCTCCTCCCGCAGGGCGCCGGCGAAGGCGTCCACGTCGGCTTCGGTGGTGTCGAAGGCGCACATCCAGCGCACCTCGACCTTCTTGTCGCCGATCTGCTCGTTCCAGTTGTAGAACCGGAACCGCTTGCGCAGCCGGTCGGCGGCGTCGGCCGGCAGGATCGCGAAGACCGCGTTGGCCTCCACCGGGCGCGGCACCGTCACACCGGGGACGTCCCGTACGGCTTCCGCGAGACGCCTCGCCATGGCGTTGGCCTGGCGGGCGTTGCGCAGCCACAGGTCGCCACCGAGCAACGCCTCGAACTGCACCGACACGAACCGCATCTTCGAGGCCAGCTGCATGCTGGTCTTGCGCAGGTACGGCAGGCCCTTGGCGGCCGAGGGGTTGAGGACGACGACGGCCTCCCCCAGCAGTAGCCCGATCTTGGTGCCCCCGAACGACAGCACGTCGACCCCCGCGTCCGTGGTGAGCGCGCGGAGGGGCACGTCCAGGGCGGCAGCGGCGTTCGTGATCCGCGAGCCGTCGAGGTGGACGAACATGCCGAGCTCGTGGGCGTGGTCGCAGATCGCCTTGATCTCGGCGGGTGTGTAGAGCGTGCCGAGCTCGGTCGCGTTGGAGATGGAGACGACCCGCGGCTGGGCCCGGTGCACGTCGCCGAAGCCCCACGCCTGCCGGTCGATCAGGTCGGGCGTGAGCTTGCCGTCCGTGGTCGGCACCGGCAGGAGCTTCAGGCCCCCGGTCATCTCGGGGGCGCCGCCCTCGTCGGTGTTGATGTGGGCGGTCTCCGGGCAGACCACCGCCTCCCACGGCGCGCACATCGAGCGCAGCGAGATCACGTTGGCTGCCGTGCCGTTGAAGACGGGCCACACCTCGGCGTGGTCGCCGAAGTGCCGCCGGAAGACGCCCCGCACGGCCTCGGTGTAGACGTCGTCGCCGTACGCGACCTGGTGCCCGCCGTTGGCCAGGGCTATCGCCTCCAGGACCTCGGGGTGGACCCCCGCGTAGTTGTCGCTGGCGAACGTCTTGGTCGCGGGATCATGCCGCCGCACGGCATCCGTAGTCACGAAAAGTCTCCATCTGTCCGTTAGGAAGGCGTCAGGCCGTGAGGTCGATCCGCCGCCCGTTGACGGCGGCCGCGTCCTGGTCCCACAGCCCCGCGACCGCCCCCGCGAGGTCGTTCACGTCGGTGAAGCCCGTGTACGCCTTGTCCGGGTCGGCCGCCCGCATCCCATCGTGCACCAGAGCGGTGACCACCAGGATCACGGCCGCGGACGCCGTGCCGTTCAGGGCGTCGGCGAGCGACAGCGTCCACGCCTCCGCGGCCGCCTTGGCCGCGGCGTAGGCCGCGTTGCCCTTCGTGGGGCGCTGGGCCGCCTTCGCCGACACGATCACAAAGCGGCCGTCGTCGCTCGCCCGCAGCAGCGGTTCAAACGCGAGCGTCACGTTCTGCAGGGTCCGGATCAGCAGGCTGTGCAGGAGGTCCCAGTCGGCGAGCGAGGTCTCCGCGAAGGTCTTGGACCCGCGCCAGCCGCCGACCAGGTGGACGATCCCGTCCACCTTGCCGTGCTCGGCCTCGATGCGCTTGGTCAGGTCCCGTACGGCCGCCGGGTCGAGGAGATCGACCGCCTGGGCGCCGTCCGCGCCGGTCCTGTTCACCGCGATGACGGTGTCGCCCAGCTCGGTGAACCGCCGGACGACGGCCTCCCCGGACGGGCTGCCCGACCCCGCGACCAGAATCACCCTGCTCATCGCTCCCCCAATCTCACGCCCGGATGCCCTTCGTGGACTCCACCACGTCGGCGAGCTTACGGCGCAGCGCCTCGTAGAACATGCTCAGGGGAAACTCGTCCGGCAGCACCGCGTCCACCTTGGCCTTCTGCTCCGGCGGCAGCGCCTGGACGCCCCGGCTCCACACCGATTCCGGGTGCGGCTCGACGTAGGCCGCGACGAGCTGGTGAGCGGCCAGCCAGTGGGCGAGCTTCGACCGGTCGATGCCGTCGCGGTAGAGCTTCTCGACCTGGGCCCGCAGGTCGGCGACGCCGTCCGCCACCCGGGCCCAGTCGATCGAGAGCCGGTTGTCGGTCCAGCGGACGATGCCCTGGCGGTGCAGGTAGGCGAACAGGAGCTGGCCGCCGAGCCCGTCGTAGTTGCGCACCCGGGCGCCGGTGATCGGGAAGCGGAACAGCCGGTCGAACAGGATGGCGTACTGCACGTACCGCGCGTGCGGCACGCCGTTCGCCTCCAGCTTCACGGCCTCCCCGAAGGCGGTCAGGTCGCAGCGCAGCTCTTCGAGCGTGTAGAGCCAGTACGGCATGCGCTGCTTGATCATGAACGGGTCGAACGGCAGGTCGCCGTGGCTGTGCGTCCGGTCGTGGACCAGGTCCCACAGGACGAACGTGTCCTGGGCGAGGTCCTGCGAGGCCAGCAGCCGGGCGGCGTCCGGCGGGAGCGCCAGCTTGAGGGTCGCCGCGGCGGCCTCGCTGACCGCGCGGAACCTGGCCGCCTCGCGGTCGCAGAAGATGCCGCCCCAGCTGAACCTCGGCGGCGTCTCCCGGACGGCGACGGTCTCCGGGAAGAGCACGGCTGAGTTCGTGTCGTATCCGGAGGTGAAGTCCTCGAACGCGATCGGCACGAACATCGGGTTGTCGTAGCCGCCCCGCTCCAGCGCGGCCAGCCACTCCGGCCAGACGACGCGGATCCAGACGGCCTCGACGTTGCGGTTGGGATTCCCGTTCTGGGTGTACATCGGGAAGATCACGAGGTGCTCCAGCCCGTCGACCCGCTGGGCGTCGGGGTGGAAGGCGTTCAGCGAGTCGAGGAAGTCGGGCACGCCGAGCCCGTCCGCCGCCCACTTGCGGAAGTCGGCCACGACCGCGTCGAGATACTCCCGGTCGTGCGGGAAGCGGGGCGCGAGCCGTACGACATGGGTGGTGATCTCGGTGATCAGCGCGGCGGCGCGGTCGTGATCTCCCGTGATCGACCCGTCCTTGGCCTGGAGCGTCCGCAGCTCCTCGACAGCCGCCTTGAGCCCCGCCCACGCCTCCCCGGCATGATCACGCGAGAGGGGGCCAGGCGGAACGGGAACCTGTGCATGATCACGCGAGGTGGGGATGCGCGCGGCCCAGGTGACGAGGTTGGTCCAGAGCTGGGCGTGGTCGTAGTCGCCGAGCGAGTCGTCCCCGAAGAGGTCCGAGTCGGCCAGGACGACCACCCGGCCACGCCCGTGCCGTACGGCTACCGCCAGCGGGCGGCCGGAGGGGTCGGCGGTCGCGGAGGTCTGGAACAGGACGGTCGCGCCCGGAGGGGTCACGAGGGTGCCCGCCCGGTAGAAGCAGGCCTGGCCCACACCGGCCAGCACGTCCTGCCGCACGCCGGGGGCGTCCTCCTCCGCGGGCCCGCGGGCGGCGAGGACCCAGGTCGCGACCTTGTTGTGGCAGTTGGCCGGGTCCTGGACGGTCGTGTGCTCGATGCCCACGCCGAACCGGCCGAGCAGGTCGGCGAGGTTGCTGCCGTATTTCTCGTGCTCGCACTCGGCCAGCACCACGAGCCCGCCGCCGCCGGCGACGTAGGCCTCGATGGCGTCCAGTTCGCCCTCGGCGAAGACCGGGCTGCCCACACCGGTCGTCCGCTCCCAGAGCGCCCCCGACGGGTGGGCGACCACGAACACGTCGTGGGCGTCCAGCAGCGAAGCCGTGACGGGGCCCTCGGTGTGCGCGGCCACCGTGTGGCCGAGCCTCCGCAGGACGTCGGCGGCCGCCGCGTAGCTGTTGTCGTCGGGGTGCGCGCGGTTGATGGCCTCGGCGACGTCCCGCCGGATCGTCCAGGCCTCGCTGTGCGCCTCGTCGAACAGGACCGACGGGAATGCCCTCATGAAAAATCTCCCGTTTTAGGAACCAACTCCCGCAAAATATACACATTCAAGCGTAAAGGGCGAGAAGTCAGTACCTAGCCCGTACGGGTGAGGCGCAATCACCCCGGCGGCGGACGTGACGGCGCACGGCGCGGACCTACCGTTCCCGGCTGTAAGAGCAACAGCCGAGGAGGAACGATGTTCAAGCAGTCAGCCAGGTTCCGGCGCGTCGCCACGGGGGCCCTGCTGATCCTGGCCCCCCTGTTCCTGTTGATCGCCGTAATCGTGGACCCCGGGACATGGGGTGACGACCGCGAGGCGGTCAGCTTCCGAGCCAGCCCCGCGCTGGCCCAGGTGGAGTCGGTGCTCTACCACTGGAGCTGGCTGCTCACCGCGGTCGCCGCGATCGGCCTGCTGCACCCGACGCGGCGCAGGGCCGTCGTCTTCGGCCACATCGCCGGGATCGTGACCGTCCTGGGCGCCGCCAACATGTCGGCGCTGATGTTCTCCGACCCCGTGGAGTGGTGGTTCGGACCCCGGCCGCCTGACCGCGCGTCCCTCACCACGCCCGCCTGACCCCGCCCCCAGATATCGCGGCGTCGCCCTAGCGGGTGACGCCTCATCACCCCCGTGACGGACTCCCCGAGACGGGCGTCCGCCACCCCCCGAAAGGACGACCGATGTTGAAGATCACCAATGCCGCCGACTTCCGGCGGACCGCGATCGGCGCCACGCTGATCGTCTCGCCGCTCCTCCAGCTCACCGCCACCCTGGTCGACCCCGGCACATGGAGCGACGACGACCGTGAGGTGGCGACCTTCGCCATCAACCCGGCGCTGGCGCAACTCCAGTCCGCCCTCTACCACTGGAGCTGGCTGCTCCTGCCGCTCGCGGCCCTCGGCCTGCTGCACCTGACGCGCACCCGCGGGACGGTGCTGGGCCACATCGGCGGCGTGTTCACCGCCCTCGGCTTCGTCAACCTGTCGGCGCTGCTGATGGGCGACGCGGTCGAATGGTGGTTCGGCCAGCGCTACCCGGCCGACCAGGCCGAGAAGCTGTTCAACCAGGTGTACGACCTGCCCGGCGTGGTCTTCGCGTTCCAGATGCCGTGGGTCTTCCTCGGCCCGATCGGACTGATCCTGCTGATGATCGCGCTGACCCGGGCCGGCTTCGTCCGCTGGTGGATCCCCGCCGCCGGCGCGCTGGTCTGGATCTCGCCGTACGTCATGGACTACGGCCCGCTCAGCTTCTTCTGGAGCGGCGGCAATGTCCTGGTCCTGGGCTACGTCGGCGTGAAGCTGCTGCGCATGAGCAACACCGAGTGGGCGTCCTACTACCCGAGCCCCATCTCTCCCGGCGCCGTGCCCGGCGTCACCACACCCGACTCGTACGCGAACACGACCGCCTGAGCCCGGTCGCGCAGGTTCAGCTTCATGAGGACGCGTGCGACATGGGTCTTGACCGTGGCCTCCCCGACGAACAGGTCCTTGGCGATCTCGGCGTTGGTGAGGCCGCGGGCGAGCATCCGCAGCACTTCGAGCTCGCGCGGCGTGAGGTCGGACAGCTGCGGCGGCCGGACCGGCTCATGCCGGCCGGCGAAGGAGGCGATCACCCGGGTCGTGACGGCGGGGTCGAGCAGGCCGTCCCCGGCCGCCACCACCCTGATGGCCTCCACGAGCTGCTCGGGCGGGGACACCTTCAGCAGGAACCCGCTCGTCCCGGCCCGCAGCGCGGCGTACAGGTTCTCGTCGGTGTCGAAGGTGGTGAGCATGATGATCTTGGGAGGCCGTGGGGTGTCGAGGAGTTGCCGGGCGGCGGTGAGGCCGTCCATCCTCGGCATGGAGATGTCCATGAGGACGACGTCCGGCTGGACGCGCCTGGCCACGGCGACCGCCTCGACGCCGTCGGCGGCCTCTCCCACGATCTCCATGCCGGGCTCGCTCTCGACGACCATGCGCAGCCCCGCGCGGATCATCGCCTGGTCGTCGGCCAGGACGATGCGGATGGACGTCACCAGGTCTCTCCCGGCGTCACAGCGGTGATCAATTCGTCGCCTCGCTCATCGGAACTCCCTGCGAGATCGGCAGCCTAGCGTTAACGCGGAAGCCGCCCTCGGGCAGTGGCCCGGCCTCGAGCGAGCCTCCGAACAGCTCCGCCCTCTCCCGCATGCCGATCAGCCCGTTGCCTGTGGACAGCGCCGGCCCGCCGCCCCCGCCGTCGTCGACGACCTCCAGCTCCAGCGAGTCGCGGTGGTAGGCGACGCGGATCCACACGTCGGCCTCCCCGGCGTACTTCACCGCGTTGGTGAGCGCCTCCTGGACGATCCGGTAGGCCGACAGGTCGAGGCCAGGCGGGAGCCGTACGGCGTCGCCCTCGACGGCCAGGCTGACGCGCAGGCCGGAGGAGCCCACGGTGGAGATCAGGTTGCCGACCATGTCGAGGCCCGGCTGGGGCAGCGCCTCGTCCTGCGGCATCCGCAGCGCGCCCAGCATGATCCGGAGCTCCTCGACGGCCTCCCGGCCCGTCTGCTCGATGCCCTTGAGCACCAGGTTGTCGCCCCCGAGAGTACGGCGGAGCGCCCCGGCCTGCATGACCATCATGCTGACGCTGTGGGCGACCACGTCGTGCAGCTCCCGGGCGATCCGGTTGCGCTCGGCGGCGACGGCCTCGGCGGCCCGCCGCTCCCGCTCCATCTCCATGCGGGCGGCGCGCTCGGCCATCCGGTGGACCCGCAGGAGGTAGCCGCGCAGGGCCAGCCCGGTCAGATAGGCCGAGCCGAAGAGCACGGTGAGGAAGATGACCTCCTCCAACGGCAGGAAGCGGTGGTCGACGGCCCCCGAGTCGAAGACGAGGATCCCGGTGAGCGCCCAGGTCCCGCCGCGCTTGAGCGGCAGGTGCGCGCCGACCGTGTGGAAGACGATGAGCAGGGCGGCGAGCTGCCAGACCGGGCAGCTCTCGTTGCCCTGCCGGTGCCAGGCGTACTGGGCGAGGATCATCAGGATGAAGACGGCCACCGGAGCCCGGCGGCGATACCACAGCAGGACGCCGGTCACCAGCGCCTGCGCGATCCACCAGAACTCCGGGTTCTCGCTCGCGCCGTAGGCCGTGGCGACCGTCAGCGCCTCAAGCGTGCCGAGGGCGATGACCGCCAGCCCGATCAGGAGATCGACCTTGGGGAGCGAGCGAAGATGCCGGATGAAAGGGCGCATGCCGGGCAGATTAATGTGTTCCCGGCGTCATTCCCATCGCCTAATGGAACGTCCCAATTCGGTTGCAAGTCGTCTGCAAGTGCCCGCATGATCGATCGGCGGTATCAAGTGGGTGTCGGTCCCGGCACAATGCCTTGTACGGCCTAGCCGGCACTGCGACCCTTGGACTGTTCCCATCAGGCATAGGAGACGGCGATGCCCCGCCTGCACTCCCTTTCAGCGGGGCTGGCTGCACTGGGCGTGCTGATCACGCCCCTGCTCCACCCCCACCCGAGCGGGTCCACCGACCGCGTCACGCCCGGCGCCGTCCGCGTGGAGTCGGCCTCCCACGTCTCCATCACGCTGCTGGACGACCGGAGCGTCATCCAGCAGGCGGTGCGCGAGTACGACACCGATCTGGCCGAGGGCAGCGGGTTCACCGTCACCCCGGACGGCGTGGTGGTCACGGCCACCGGAGTCGTCCAGGCCAGCCGGGACCCCCGCGTCTACGCCGCCAACCGGGTCTTCGCCGAATATTTCAAGGTGAAGATCCCGGCCGACTTCTCGCGCCACTCGCTCAAGGACGCGGACCTGGACCGGCGGCTGCAGGCGTGCTACCCCCCGCAGGGGGCGAACTCCACGTGCATCGCCACGGTGACCACGAAGGTCACCGTCTTCCCCTACCTCGACCCGCCGCTACCTGAGGGGCTGCCCGCGCAGATCCTCACGACCGGGGCGTCTCCCGCGGCGCCCGCCGTGCTGAAGCTGACCAAGGGCGGTGAGAAGGAGACCCTGCCGACCGTGCCGCTCGGCACCACGATCGGCAGCGCGGTCGCCTCCCTCGACGTGATGACGCTCACCGGCAGGCCCTCGGCCAAGCTGCCGCCCAAGCTCGACACGGCGCACCTCGACCCACCGGGCAGCCGGACGTTCAAGGCCGACGAGCACGACAAGCTGGCCGCCCTGCTCAAGCAGGGGGCGGCCGGCGCGGCGCTCATCGACGACGGGAGGAGCGAGGTCGTCGGGCTGCTCGCCGGAGGCGGCGACCTCCCGCAGACGATCACCCCCGCCGACGAGATCCGCACGGCGCTGGTCGCCGCGGGCGTCACCCCGCGCCGCGGGCCGGTCGACGTGGTCTACGAGAACGCGCTCGCGTCCTACCACAACAAGCTCTACGGCAGCGCGATCCCGGTGCTGCAGCAGGTGCTCAACCTGCGCAGCGACCACGCCGTGGCGCTCGACCACCTCAGGGCGGCCCGGGCCAAGGCGGGGACGGCCGAGGACGCGGGCCGCGCGGTCAAGGCGGCCGCGCCTCAGCCCAAGAAGGCGGCCGCGGTGTCGCCGCTCGTCTGGGTGACCGGCGGCCTCGTGGTCCTGGGCCTGCTGGCGGCCGTGGCCGTACCGGTGCTGCTGCGGCGCAGGCGCACAGCGGGCACGGGCGGGGGCACGGGCGGGGGCGCGGGCGACGCGCCGGCGCAGGAGCCGGTGCCCGTGGCGTCCTGGCCGCCGCACCCCCCAACCCCCGGCGCAAACCCGAGCGCAAACCCCGGCGCGACACAGGTGTTCGAGGCGCCCCGACCGGAGACGTCGCGGCCACCGGGCACACTCGACACGCCTCGTCCCGGCGAGGTGTCGGACCCGCCGGGGACCTCACGGCCGCCCGTGCACATATCGGGGCCCGGCCAATCCGGGTCCAGCCGGCCCGTGCCGGTCCCGCAGCCCCAGCGTCCGGGCGACAGCTCGCCGCCGCGCGGGCCCGCGCAGATGAAGTTCTGCACGCAGTGCGGCATGCGGCTCGGGCAGGGGCACCGGTTCTGCGGCTTCTGCGGGCACCCGGCGGACTCGTGAACCGGCTCACACGCGAGGAGGCGACATGAGCGACGGGCCCTCCATGCCGCCGCTCATCGGGCGGCAGCTCGGTGACTACATGGTCGAGGCGGTCGTCGGGCGGGGCGGCATGGCCACCGTCTACCGGGCGAGAGACCAGCGGCTCGGGCGTGCCGTGGCGCTGAAGATCCTCGCGCCGCAGCTCTCCCACGACCACCGCTTCCGCGACCGGTTCGTCCGCGAGTCGCGGCTGGTCGCGAGCATCGACCACCCCAACATCATCCCGATCTACGAGGCGGGCGAGCGGGACGAGCTGCTGTTCATCGCCATGCGCTACGTCGAGGGCAGCGACATGCGCAAGCTGGTCCAGTCGGCGGGCCCGCTGCCGGTGGCGCGGGCCAACCGGCTCTTCTCGCAGATCGCCTCGGCGCTGGACGCGGCCCACGCGAACGGGCTCGTCCACCGCGACGTGAAGCCGGCCAACATCCTGGTGACGGAGTCCGACCACGTCTACCTCACCGACTTCGGGCTGACCAAGAGCTCGTCGGCCGAGGCCGGGCTGACCAGCCACGGGCACTTCATGGGCACGCCGCGCTATGTCGCGCCCGAGCAGATCCGCGGGCTGCCGGTGGATGGGCGCAGCGACCTCTACGCGTTCGCCTGCGTCGTCTACGAGGCGCTCGCGGGGCAGCCGCCGTTCCAGCGCGACACAGAGCTCGCGCTGCTGTACGCCCATGTGTCCCACGAGCCGCCGCCGCTCACGCCGTACCGCAACGACCTGCCGCACGCGGTCAACGCGGTGATGGCGCGGGGTCTCGCCAAGACCCCCGACGAGCGGTTCCCGACCTGTCAGGCGTTCGTGGCCGCGCTCCGTGACGCGATCAGCGGCGTGGAGGACGACCACCCGGCGTACGACCACCCAGGTTACGACCACCCGGGTTACGACCAGCGCGCGCACGACCGCCAAGGCCCGGAGGCCGGACAGCCCGGCCGGCAGCCGGGGGCCCAGTCCTATCCCCCGGTGTCGCACCCGCCCGTGTCACACCCATCCGTATCCCAGCCGCCCGTGTCGCACCCGTCGGCGTCCTACCAGCAGGCGTCCTACCAGCAGGCGTCGCACCCGCAGACGTACCCACAGGAGTCCTACCCGCAGGAGTCCTACCCGCAGGCGACGTACCCTTCGGAAGCGCAGACGGCGCCGAGCGCGGCGGCCGCCAAGCGGAAGTTCCCAGTGGGGCCCGTGATCGGCGGTCTGGTGCTGCTGGTCTGCCTCGCGGTGGCCGCCACGCTGGTCTTCACCCGGGGCGGCGACGCGAATGCGCCCTGGAACACCTACCCGGGCACCGTGGCCGCGCCGTTCACCATGGCCTATCCCTCGACCTGGGGGCAGGCGAAGACGAACTCCGACCAATGGATGATCGCCTCTCCCGCGACCGGCGAGTTCAACGCGCTGTTCGCGGTCCCCGGCAACACCGACTGGTCGAAGGTCAATCCGATCATCAGCAGCCAGCCGGAGCGCGCGGCGGGCGTCTTCGCCCAGGTGAGCAACACGCTGAGCACGTCGGACTCGCCGGTCGAGCTCCAGCAGAGCCTCCAGTCGGCGCTCCCCGGCACGGTCGGCTTCAGCGGCGCGCCGGTGCCGACCACGGTGGGCGCCAAACCCGCGTTCAAGATCGCGGGGCTGATCAGCGACCCCCAGCAGGTCGGCCGCCTGGACTTCCAGGCCTATCTCGTACGGCAGGCCACAGGGGACACGACGGTGCTGATCACGTTCTTCTGCGCGTCAGGCAGATGCGACCAGCAGGTCATCGACCACATGGTCAACACCGTCGCGTTCACCTCCTGACAGCCGGAAGCCGCTCGATTGCGCGAGCATCCGGATGACCCCGCTTGACCGGCCCGAGGCCATGGTGTCCAGCCGCGGAGCGCAGCCGCTTGTCGTAACCCGACTGCCGCGGCAGACAGGGGAGCCCTCTACCACTGCGCACACTCCGGTTCCTCTTGGCATCAGCGCACGTCCGCGCCCTGCTGGCAAAGATTGCTTGACGCAACAAATAGATGTAGCGTCTGCACTCGTTGGTTAAGCCTGCAGATGTGTTCGGTTGAACCGGGGGCAGGTAGCACACTCCCAGAGATCCGGAGAGAACATGACATTCACCGGCGAGGTTGCCTTGGTGACTGGTGCGTCCAGTGGGATCGGTAAGGCTGTCGCGGAGCGGCTCGGTCGGGAAGGCGCCAGCGTGGTCGTCTGCCACTCCCCTTCAGAGAGTGATACGGCACAGGGAGCGGCAGTAGCGAAGGCCCTCCGCGAGAGCGGCGCCGCCGCTGTGGCCGCCGGTGCCGACATCTCCGACCCCGGACAGGTGCGCGCGCTGTTCGATGTCGCCGAGAAGGAGTTCGGCGGCCTGGACATCTTCGTACACAGCGCCGCGAACACCCGGCACGGGACCCTCGCGGATACCACTGACGAGGACTTCGACCAGATCTTCGCCACCAACGCCCGTGCCTCATTCGTGGCGCTCCGCGAGTGCGGCCTCCGCATGCGGGAAGGCGGCCGGGTGGTAGTGATTTCCGCTGGGCTGACGCTCATGCCCCGCCCAGGCACCGGGGTGTACGCGGCCAGCAAGGCGGCGGCCGATCACCTCGTCCGGGTCGCGGCGCGTGAACTGGCCCCGCGCGACATCAGGGTGAACAGCGTGCTGCCTGGCGCGGTCAACACGCCCGCTCTCGCCGGCGTTCCTGCCGAGCTGATCGCCCGCGAGGTCGATGCCACTCCGCTCGGCCGTGTCGGCGAGCCGGAGGACATTTCCAACGTCGTGGCGTTCCTGGCGTCCGACGAGGCACGGTGGATCACCGGACAATGCATCGGCGCCGGCGGCGGGATGTTCTGATCAGCCCGATCCGCATCCCGGGCTGAAATCAGTGACCGTCCGCCGAGGAGGCGTACCGCCGCCAGCCTTCGGCCCCGTCGAGGACGGCCCGGTGGACGGCCCGCGCGATCCGCGCTCCCCACTCGGAGCGCGGGCCACCGAACAGCTCCTCCGGGCCGTCGTCGCGTACGGCCACGCACACGGCGTCCGACGCGGTGCCGGTGCAGAAGAACCCCGCTTCGGTGAGCGCTTGGGTCTTGGCCTCGGTCACGGTCATGACCGCGTTGACGAGCGCCGCGTCGGAGAACGCCACGGGGACGGCCACGATGATGTTGATCGTCCCGGGACGGGCCGCGAACGGCCCGGGAGCCCCGCCGCGCAGCTCGGGATCGGGCCTGCCCTCCGGGGAGGCGGCCCACGTGGGGACCCGCAGGCCGACCGTCGCCACGGCCTCCACTTCCCCGTCGGCCGCACGGGTGTAACGCTCCACCATCGCGGCCGTCAGCATCCCGACGCCCGGCCCCTCGGGGCCCATCGCGAGCAGGTGGTCCACCGGGTCCATGCGGGAGTAGTCACTGGTCACTTGGGCGTTCAGCACCCACTCCCGGCGGCCGACGCCGCCGCCGAGCATCGCCGAGGAGATCATCCGCCAGCCTGGCCCGAACTCCCAGAGCAGCGACCCCAGCCGCGCGCCGTCCTCGAACCGGTGGCTCAGCGACAGCGGGCCGCCCGCCTGCGCGCTCACCGGTCACCCGGCCGGATCAGGTGCACGAGCGGCCTGCCGTCCGGGCCCGGCTCGACCCTGACCTGGGCCCCGAAGTGCCGGACGAGGAGCGCCTCGGTCAGCACCTGCTTCGGCGGACCGGACGCGACCGCCCTTCCCGAGGACAGCAGGACCAGCGAGTCGGCGTACTGCCCGGCGAGGATCAGGTCGTGCAGCGTCGTCACCACCGTCAGCCCGTCCGCCAGGCGCAGGCGGTCGACCAGCTCCAGCACCTGCTGCTGGTGGCCGAGGTCGAGCGCGGTCGTCGGCTCGTCGAGCAGCAGCACGGGGGCCTCCTGAGCCAGGGCGCGCGCGAGCACGACCCGCTGGCGCTCGCCGCCCGACAGCTGGCCGAGCGGCCTGGACGCCAGCTCCGTCAGGTCGAGCCGTTCCAGCACCGACCCCGTCACCTCGCGGTCCCGCGCGCTCTCCCGTCCGAAATAGGCGATGTACGGCGTGCGCCCCAGGAGTGCGTAGTCGTACACGGTCATGTCGGCCGGCAGGGAGGGATTCTGCGGCGCGTAGGCGACGAGGCGGGCCCGCCGGCGCGGCGCGCGGTCGCGCACGGGGGCGCCGCCGATGAGTACCTCCCCCTGGTGGGGCACCAGGCCCAGCATGGCCTTGAGCAGGGTGGACTTGCCCGCGCCGTTCGGCCCGATGATCGCCAGCCACTCTCCGGCGCCGGCCGACAGCGCGACGTCGGCGAGCACCTCCCGCCCGCCGAGCGTCACCCCGAGCGCCCGCACCTCGACCGGGCACTTGGGATTCACGTGTCCACCCGCTTGGTCAGGCGCAGGACGACCACGAAGAAGGGCGCGCCGACGAAGGCGGTGACCACGCCGATCGGCAGCTCGGCGGGGGCGAGCACGGTGCGGGCGACGAGGTCGGCCAGCTCCAGGAACGCCGCGCCGCCGACGAACGACAGCGGCAGCACGACGCGGTAGGACCAGCCCGCCAGCCGCCGGACCACGTGAGGGACCACGATGCCGACGAACGCGATGAGCCCGCTCACGGCGACCGCCGACGCGGTGGCCAGCGACGCGGCGAGGAGCACGACGAACCGGGCACGGGCGGCGCGCAGGCCCAGGCTCATCGCCTCCTCGTCGCCGACCGAAAGCACGTCGAGCAGCCGTCCGTGCAGGAGCATCACGGCCGAGGAGACGACGGCATACGGGGCGATCAGCCAGACCTGCTCCCAGCCGCCGCCCACGTCTCCGAGGATCCACGAGTAGATCCGCTGGAGCTCGTCCACCTTGAGCTGCTGCACGAACGTCTGCAGGGCGGTGAGGAACGACGTGACGGCCACCCCGGCGAGGACGAGGGTGGCCGTGCCGCCGCCGCGGCCCGCGGTGTTGCCCAGCGCGTACGCCAGGAAGACGCCGCCGACCGCTCCCGCGAAGGCGGCCACCGGCACGAGCCGGGCGTCGCCGCCGAGGAACACGACGATCATCGTCACGGTGAGGCCCGCCCCGGCGGCGGCTCCCAGCAGGTACGGGTCGGCCATCGGGTTGCGGAACACCCCCTGGTACCCCGCCCCGGCGATCGCGAGCAGCCCGCCCACCACGGCAGCGAGCAGCACCCGGGGCACCCTGAGCTGGAACAGCAGATTCTGCTCGACCGGCGACAGGCCCGAGTCCACCGAGACGAACGGCAGCCGGTCGAGCAGCGCGAGCGCGATGCCCCTGGGCGAGATCCCGGCCGCGCCGACGAGCACGCCCAGGGCGAGGCTGAGCGCCAGCACGACCAGGGCGACGATGAGCGGCCCGAGGCGCAACCCCGCCGACGTCACCGGTCCGCCCGGCGGCCGTCCTCCCCCGGAAGCCGCCTCTCCAGTAAGGCGTTCCGGAAGCCGTTCTGGACGCCGTGCCCCCGGAAGACGGGCGCGCCTCAGCTCGCGGCCTTCTGGACGGCGGCGCTCACGGCCGTGGCCAGGTCGGCGACGCGGGGCCCCCAGCGGGAGGCGATGTCGTCGTCGAGCACGACGACGTGGCCTTCCTTGATCGCGGACAGCCCGGACCAGCCGGGACGCTCGGCGAGGGCGGCGGCGTTCTGCCCGCAGCACTTGGTGTCCGCGAGGAAGATCAGGTCGGGGTCGGCCTTGGCCACGAACTCGGCCGACAGCTTCGGATAGCCGCCCGCCGCGTCGGGGGCCTTGTCCGCGATGTTCGTGAGCCCGAACAGCGCGTAGATCTGGCCGATGAACGTGCTCGACGTCGCGGCGTAGGGCGTGGTGTCCAGCTCGTGGTAGTACGTCAGCCGCTTGCCCTTCGGCGCGGCGGCGGCGAGCTGGTCGAGCCGGGTCTTCATCCCGTCCACCACCTCCGCCGCCTTCATGGCGTTGCCGGTGGCCGCGCCGAGGTCGGCGATCTGGTCGTAGGCCTCGTCCAGCTTGGTCGCCGCGGGCTCCAGGATCACCGGCACGCCGACCTTGCCGAGCCCGGCGACGACGCCTTCCAGGTCGTTGGCCAGCACGACGAGGTCGGGCTTGGCCGCGACGATCGCCTCGACGTTCGGCTTGAACCCCGACAGCGAGGTCTTGGGGGCCTCTGGCGGGTAGGTCGACTGGTCGTCCACCGCGGCCACCTGGGCGCCCGCCCCGATGGCGAACAGCGTCTCGGTGGCCGTCGGGGAGAGCGAGACGATGTGCTCGGGCCTCTTGGCGATGGTCACGGAGCCGTTCCCGGCCTGGACGGTGACGGGGAACGCCCCCTGAGCCGTCGTCGTGGTGCTTGGCGAGTTGGCGTTGCCGGCGGTGGGAGCGGCGGCGCCCGTGTCGCCCGCCTGGCCGCATCCGGCCAGTCCGAGCACACAGAGCAAGCCGACCACACAGAGCACGCGCACGCCGGCCACACCGGGCAGCACGCGGGCGACGGCCGTGCGTACGGGACTCACGGAATCCTCCAGGGGGAGCCGGGAAATCGAGAGACCCGCTGATAGCGACGGATCACCCTTTTCCTCGAGGGTTGATGGCGTCGGCGCGGGATGCAGGCGACCTGGCTCATCCCCGGGGGCGGGGAAACACAGTTGCGGGACAGCGCCGGGCTCACACCGGACTTCGCTACAGCACGCGCGTTGCACAGAACGGTACCAACTCCCGTCCCACCGTCCAGTTCGCGGGCCCGCACGGTCCGCCTGAACGGTCCAGCGGCCCCGGTCTCTCCCGCCGATGGTAGGGCCTGCCCCACCTGCGGGGTCGCCTCTGGGCGCGACCACGAGTAGTGCCTCCGTCGCTGCGCTGACCAGGGGGTTCGCGAAACCTTTAAGGGGTCCGATCCCCCGGCTAAGGCGGCTCCCATGTCCCTGACCACGCTTCCCCCGGCACCCGTACGGCCGGCCGCCTCACCGGCGCCGCGGGACCGGTTCATCGACCTGCTGCGCGTCTTCGGCATGGTGCTCGTGGTCCTCCAGCACTGGACCATGCCGGTCCTGATCTACGCGGACGGCAGGCTCACCACGGGCAACGCGCTGGCGGGCGTCCCCCTCGTCACCTGGCTGACCCAGGTCATGCCCCTCGTGTTCTTCGCGGGCGGCGCGGCCAACGCGATCAGCTGGCGGTCGGCCTCATCCGGCTCGCCCTCATCCGGCTCCGCGGGCCTGTGGACGGCCAGGCGGCTCCGCAGGCTGGCCTGGCCGGTGCTTCCCCTGGTCTTCGTCTGGCTGCCGCTTCCCTACGTCCTCGACGCGCTCGGCATGCCGTCCCAGCCGGTCGAGGTGGCGGCGCGCACGGTCGGCCAGCTGCTCTGGTTCCTCGCCGTCTACCTGGTCGCCGTGCTGGCCACGCCGTACATGGCCCGTGTGCGGGCGTCGCGCGCCCTGCCCGCGCTGGCCGCGGGGGCGGTGCTCATGGACGTGATCCGGTTCTCCGGCCTGGAGGGGGCCGGCTATCTCAACGTGGTCTTCGTCTGGCTGGCCGTGCACCAGGTCGGGTTCCTGTACGCCGAGGGCAGGCTGGCGTGGCTGGCCGGGCCCCGCGCCGCGGGACTCGCGGTGGCCGGGTTCGGCATGGTCGCCGGTCTGGTGGCCGCCGGGCCGTACCCCGCCAGCATGATCGGCATGCCGGGCATGATCTCGAACATGGCCCCGCCGAGCGCCTGCATGCTCGCGCTGTTCGCCGGGCAGCTCGGCCTGGCGATGCTGCTGCGGCCCGCCCTCAACACGCTCGCCCGGCGCCCCAAGATGAACGCCCTGCTGGCCGTCCTCGCGCCGCGGATGATGACGATCTACCTCTGGCACATGACCGCCCTGGTCACCGTGGCCGGGATCGCGATGTTCGGGTTCGGGCTGGAGACGCCGGAAGCCGGATCGTTCACCTGGTGGGGCCAGGTGCCGCTGTGGCTGGCGGCTCTCGTGACCGTCCTGCTGGCGCTCGTGGGCCTGTTCGGGCGCTTCGAGGAGCCGACCGGCGCCGCGTCGGCCGGTCGGGTCGTCGCGGCGGCCGTTCTGATCGGCGGCGCGCTGACCGCCCTCATGGTTACCGGCTTCGTGCCCGGCGTGGCGCCGGTGGCCGCCTCACTGGCGCTGGTCGCGGGCCTGCGCCTCGCGGCGGCCGCTCAGCCGAGCTGGCGCTCCGCGTCGGCGATGATCTCCTGAAGCCGCAGGCCGTGGCGCGCGTCCAGGGGGTGCCCACCGCCCCGGCGGACGGTGTCGGCGAACTCGCGGGCCACCGTCGCGAAGACGTCGTCGCCGAGCTCCGAGCCGAGGAGCAGGGCGCTGCCCTCCCGCCCGTAGACCTCCACGCGGGCGGGCGGCAGCTCGCCCTGCGCCGCCATGCAGAGCGACGCCTCGCTGACCGCGCCGTTCGCGTGCTCCAGCATCAGCCCGACCCAGCCGAGGGGGTCGCCGTGGGCCCTGACGGAGACCACCGGGCCGAGGGCGGCGTCCAGCAGGTCGATCATGTGCGGTCCGACGTCGAGCACGGCGCCGCGCTCCAGGCGCCACGGGGTCGCGAACGGCCCGCCCTGCAGGGCGCCCGAGATGTTGGCCGCGTAACCGCCGAACGGTCCCAGCTCGCGGGCCCGGTCGAGGAACGCCGTGGTCGCCGGCGAGTAGCGGAAGGTGAAGACCATCTGGGAGGCCACCCCGGCCTCGCCGATGGCGTCGGCCAGCCGCCGCGCGCCGTCGAGGTCGGCCGCGAGGGGCTTCTCCAGGAGCAGCGCCTTCCCCGCCTTCGCGGCGAGGACGCCGATCTCGGCCTGTACCGCGGGCGGCACGGAGAACGCGATCGCCTCCGAGACCTCGAACAGGTCCTCCAGCCGCTCGAACGAGGGGGCGCGGTGCCTGCCCGCGAGCTCGTCGGCCGCCTCCGGCCTGCGAGCCCACACCCCGGCGAGCCTCGTGTGCGGCCCGGCGGCGAGAGCCGGTGCGTGCACCATCTCCGCCCACGGGCCCGCGCCGACCAATCCCACCGATACCGGTTCCATGTGCGCCCTCCCGCCGCGACCCTACTGGACCGCCCCGGGGCGGACGGCGGGCGGGTTCGGCGGGCGGAAGCCGTACCGGCATGATGGTTTGCCTATGGAAGTCATCCTGCTGAGACACGGCGAGACCGAGTGGAGCAGGGCGGGACGGCACACGGGCCGGACCGACCTGCCGTTGACCGGGCGAGGAGAGGAGCAGGCGCGCGCACTGGCCGGCGTGGTCAAGGACCGCGTCTTCTCCCTGGTCCTCGTGAGCCCCGCCCAGCGGGCCCGCCGTACGGCGGAGCTCGCGGGGGTCGAGTCCTACGAGGTGGACCCCGACCTGTGGGAGTGGGACTACGGCGGCTACGAGGGCGTGACCACCGCCGAGATCCGCGGGACCCGCCCGGGCTGGTACGTCTGGCGGGACGGGATCGTCCCCGGGGACGAGGCGCACCCCGGCGAGACGGTCGAGCACGTCGGCGAGCGGGCCGACAAGGTCATCGCGCGCATCCGGTCGGCCGGCGGGGACGTGCTGATCGTCGCCCACGGCCACTTCCTCCGCGTGCTGGCCGCCCGATGGCTGGGGTTGCCTGCCGCGTACGGGCGGTACCTGCGGCTGGACACCGGCACCTACTCGGCTCTGGGGTACGAACACGAGGAGGCCGTCCTGCTCCGCTGGAACGCCCCCGTAGCCCCGTAGCCCCGTATAGGCGCGCGGCCTGCCGGGACGGTCCGTAGGTGCCGTCTTCGTCCGCTCCTCAGGAGGTGGCGGCGACCGGCTTGGGTTGCGGCCCGCGGCCCGTCAGCCATTCGAGGACCTTGCGGTGGCCGCGGCGGGCGTCCTCGAAATGGCCCCATCGCCAGTAGCGAGGCTGGTCGCGCACTCCGGTGACCCAGGTCCGGTAGGCGACCGTCCGCGGCGCCCCGTCTTCCGGATCGGCCGCCGATGCCACGCCGTACGTGCGGATCACCACGCGGCCGCCGGGCGCGAACAGCACGTCGTCGGCCACCGGATAAAGAGTCATCTGGTCCAACACGACCGGCCCCCTCGTTTCAGCGTTCAAGGACCTAATCTGCCGGATCGTTGTTACGCCGGCTGCGCGGCGCTGTTACGCGCGTCCGCGCGGCGTTAATACGGCGTTACACCAGGAGGCCGTCGAACTCGCCGTCCTTGACCCCGAGCACCAGCGCCCGGATCTCGTCGCGGGTGTAGATCAGGGCCGGCCCCTCGGGATAACGCGAGTTCCGTACGGCCACGCTGCCGTCGGGGAGCTCCGCGAGCTCCACGCAGTTGCCGGTCGAGTTGCTGTGGACGCTCTTCCGCCAGGTGACCCCGGTGAGGTCAGTTGCGGGCATCCCGTTATATGTCTGCATTCATATCTCTCTGAGAAATTCGCCGAGAATCTCGGCGGTGCCCCCGGGAGTTGTGCTCTCCACGCACAACTGCTCCATAGCCGTGAGGTAGGGATCGATGTCCTCACGCTTGTCAAGGTAGAGGGCACCCCACAGCTGCTCGACGTAGACCACGTCCGAAAGGTCGGACTCCGGGAAGCGGAGGATCGTGAACGCGCCACCCTCGGCCGCGTGCATCCCGAAGCGGAAGGGCATCACCTGCAGGGTGATGTTGGGCAGCGTGGCCACCTCCAGCAGGTGCTGGAGCTGTTCACGCATGACCGCTCCCCCTCCGATGGGCCGCCTGAGCGCGGCCTCGTCGACGACGGCCCACAGCCTGGGACCGTCCTTGTCCGTGAGCCGCTCCTGCCGCTGCATGCGCAGATGCACACGCTGGTCGATCTCGGCCTTGGGAGCGTCCGGATACCCGAGCTGGACCACCGCCCGGGCGTACGCCTGCGTCTGCAACAGGCCGGGCACGAACTGCACCTCGTAGGTGCGGATCACGCTCGCGGCCTCCTCTAGTCCGACATAGGTGACAAACCAGTTCGGCAGGACCTCGCCGTACTTGTGCCACCAGCCAGGCGTGTTCGCCTCGCGGACCATCTCCAGCAGGCCACGCCGTTCCGCGTCGTCGTGGACGCCGTACAGCGTGAGCAGGTCTTCGACGTCACGTGTCTTGAACCCGACCCGGCCCAACTCCATCCGGCTGATCTTCGACTCCGAGGCACGGATGTGGAACCCGGCGACTTCGCGGGTGAGCCCGCGGTCCTCGCGCAGCCGGCGAAGACTGGCGCCGAGCATGATTCGCCGAACGGTGGAGCCTGATCCGGGCGGATCTATCGACACGTGCTATTCCTCCGCTTTGTGGACTGGTTCACAGTCTGTCAAAGATCGCCCCCTTTCGTCCCGGGATTGTGTCGGGGTAACCGTAGCGGTTGCACCAACCCCGTGCACGTGCATTCGCTCTTGCACATGCACAGGAGTGTCCACCATCATGATCTCGTGCAGTCCACGAACCTGACTCGTGGCCAGAACCAGTGGTCGGCGCTCGATTGGTGGCCCCCAATCGGCTGGTGGCCGGAGCCCGCACGTGATCTCCTCGATCCCGGATCGGTCACCGCCAGCGCGACCTTCGTCCTCCTCCCCAAGGCGGAATCCGTGCACTCGGCGCGGAGCTTCGCGGCGGGGACCCTCGCCGGCTGGGACATGACCGACCTGCAGGACGGCATGGAGCTGGTCGTCTCCGAGCTGGCCACCAACGCCCTGCGGCACGGCCTGGTCCTGAGCGCGCCCCGCGCCCGGGAGGTCATCCGGCTGTCACTGATCCGCCGGGGCGCGCTGGTGACCTGCGCGATCACCGACCCCGGATCGGCGGAGCCCGTGCTCCGGGACCCCTCGCCGTTCGAGCCGGGCGGTCTGGGACTGCACATCGTCGAGTCGCTGAGCGTCCGCTGGGGCTGGTGCCCGCTGGCCCCGCAGGGCAAGGCGGTGTGGGCGGTCCTGTCGGGCTGAGCGGCTCTCCGCGCGCCTACGGACGTCTCAGCCCGGCCCGCAGAACCTATCCGATTGGCCACATCTGCCTGTCGCCGCGATGGGTCCATCCGCCGGGGAGCGCTCCCGTGCAGCCCGGAATGCACGGGAGCGCCCTCTGGCCGATGGGGCTATATCACGCGAACCGTCCGCACGGCAGACCAGGATGTGCTGAGATCGAACCGTAATGACCGGACGGCATGCCCGTTTCGCAGCGATCGGCGGAGAATATCGTGATCTCGGGGTTCGTAACGGGGGGCAGTATTCTGGCTCGCGGACCCCGTCAAGAGTGTGATCTGCATTACGGTGGCTTCCTGAGACTCCCGAGAGATCTGTGATGGACGATCACCTAATCGGCTGGCTGACAACTCTCGATGAAGACAGACTCGCCCGCGTCCTGGCCAACCGCCCGGACGCGATCGCCGCGCCGTGGCCCCGGCGGCTCGACGCGCTCGCGCAGCGGCTAGGCAACAGCTTCGCGATCATGGAGGTCATGCGCGGCCTCCCCCTCCCGCCCCTGGAGCTCCTGCAGGCCTGCCTCGTCATCGGCGGCCGCCCGACCGAGGACGAACTCGCCCGCTTCCTCGGCGTGAGCACCTCCGAGGTGATCCCCTGGCTGGACCGCCTCTACGACCACGCGGTCGCCTGGCCCGGCCCCGACGGCAGGATCACGCTCGCCGGAGCCGTCGCCCGCTGGTGGACCGCCCCGTGCGGGCTGGGCGAGCCGCTCGGCGCCTATCTCGACTCCTGGATGCTCAACACCGAGGGGCTGCGGCGGATCTGCCGCACCCTGGACCTGCCCGTCCAGGGCGGGAAGCGCCAGATCACCGCGAAGCTGACAGCGCTGCTCGGCGACACCGAACGGCTCGGCGCGCTCATCCGGGAGGCCCCCGAGGGCACGATGGAGATGCTCGACGGCTTCGCCTGGGACGGCCCGGTCCGCAGCGTGGACGGCAACCGCTTCATCACGCCGGGCACCCCCGAGAAGTGGGCCCTCGACCGCGGGCTGATCTTCCGTACCCAGTGGGACGTCGCGGAGATGCCCCGCGAGGTGGCGCTGGCCCTGCGCGGCCCCGACTACCACGGCGCGTTCACGCCCTATCCCCCCGACCTGGCCATGACCGAGGTGGACCCCGGCGCCGTGGAACACGCGATGTCGCTGGCCGCCCCGCACGTGCTCGACCGGGCCGCCGCGCTGCTGGAGAACGCGGACAAGACGCCGCTGCCGCTGCTCAAGAACGGCGGTGTCGGCGTCCGCGAGGTCAAGCGGGTCGCCAAGGAGACCGGCTGCTCGGAGGAGGAGACCCGGCTGCTCCTGGAGGTCTCCACCGTCGCCCGGTTGATCGCTCTCGACGACGACGCGGGCGGGCTCGTCCCGACCGAACGGTTCGACGCCTGGCGGCTGGAGGACGCCCCGGCCCGGCTCCGCGTGCTGCTGTCGGCCTGGTGGCGGATGGAGCGCGCGTCGCTGCGGCGCGTCCAGGGCCGCTACCCGGCCGTTCTGGGCGACGACCCGGCCGGGGAGACCATCGCCAGGATTCGCCGGGCGGTGATCGGCGCGCTCGCCGAGATCCCGGAGGGCAAGGGCTTCGCGACCCTGCAGGAGCTCGTGCAGTCGGTCCACTGGCGGGCCCCGCTGCTCGACCGGCAGCTTCTCGCCGACTGCACGCCCGGAATCCTCGAAGAGGCCAGGCTGCTGGGCCTCTGCGCGCACGACACGCTGACGGAGCTGGGGCGGGCCCTGTCCGCGCTCGCCTCGGTCGCGGGCGACGAGAGCGACGACACGGTGCCCGAAGTGGAGCACGACCCGGTGCTCGTCAAGTGCTCGACCCGGGCCCTCGCCAGCGCGCAGCGCACGGCGCTGTTCGGCGGCGACCTCACCGCCGTGGTCACCGGGCCGCCGTCGGTCGAGCTGGCGTCTCTGCTCGACCGCGCCGCCGACCGGGAGTCGCAGGGAGCGGCCTCCGTGTGGCGGTTCAGCGCGGCGAGCGTACGGCGGGCACTGGACGGCGGGGAGACCGCCGACTCCCTGCTCGCCGCCCTGGCCGAGGTGGGCACGCTTCCGCAGCCCCTGACGTACCTCATCCGCGACGCGGCACGGCGGCACGGCGAGGTCACCGTGTCCGCCGTCGGCTGCATCATCCAGGGCTCCGATCCCGCGCTGCTGGCCGAGATCGCCGCGCACCGGCGGCTCGCCAAGCTCGGGCTCCGGCTGCTGGCCCCGACCGTGCTCGCCAGCGCGGCGCAGGCCACGCCCACGCTGGCGGCCCTGCGCGAGGCGGGCTACGCCCCGGTGCCGGTCGACGACACCGGCGAGATCACGATCCGCCGGGAGCCGAGCTCCGGGCGGCTGATCCTTCTTCCCGGCGGACGCGTCGCCGAGCTCGACCCGCCCGCCACTCTGGTGGAGCCGCCCCCCGACCCAAGGGAGCACGCCAAGCGGCTGCTCGTCAGCGCGGGGTCCGGGCGCTCCGGCGAGAAGGGGCAGACCACCCAGACCGTGCAGACCTGGGCCGTCATCGGCCGGATGGCGACCCGGCTGCCGACAGCGCAGCAGTCGCTGCTCGGCTTCGTCGTGGACCGCGACGTCCGAGCGCTGATCACGCTCTCCGACGGCGTCACGGCGACGGTCAGCCACGGGGAACTGCGCAGCGGCGTCCTCGACGCCTGGTGCGAGGAGGCCGGCGACTACCTGGAGTTCCCGCTCAACGAGATCGCCTCCGTCACGAGCATGTAGACAGCTTCTCGCCCCCGCGGCGAGGCCGAAGTCGCAGGTTGCCGGGAGTGTTGTCGGGAGCATCGAGCAGTGCCGCTCGCTCCGTCGAGACCCAGAACGCCCAGATTGATGTCCGAGCGTTTGAGACGCGGGGGTCAGAAGGCGGTTCCTCCCGGGCGTAAAACGCCCGGGTTCCTCGTTAGACGGCGCTGTATCCGCTCTGCCGGACATCCACGAGGGCGTCCACCAGTACTCCACAGCGGCGGAGCACCAGGAGGGCGAGGGCCCGCGTCACGTCGCGTAGCTCGCGCAGATCGACCTGCTCGCGCGGCGCGTGGGCGAAGCGGACGTCACCCGGGCCGTAGTGCAGCGCCGGCACGCCTCCCGCCGCGTAGAGCCGCAGGTCGCTCCCGTACGGCGCGGCCGTCGTGCCGGGGTCGCCGCCCGTGACGTCGGCCACCGCCCGGGCCATCTCGCCGAGCAGTGGATGGCCTTCGGGGAGGCGGCCGCTGGCGAACTGCCCGCCCGGCCAGGTGACCGCCACCGGGTTGCGCCGCAGCCACGGATCGTCCAGTTCGGCGAGCGCGCCTTCGAGAGCGGCCCGCGCGTCGGCCGGGTCCTCGTCGAGCCGGACTCCCATGCGCCCCTCCGCCACGAGGAGGTCCGGGACGCTGCTCGCCCAGTCGCCCGCCCGCACCGTGCCGACCTCGATCGGGTACGGCAGGGCGTTCCCGGCGAAGAGCGGGTCCACGTCGCGGTTGCGCTCGCGCTCCAGCCGTCGGAGGGCCTGGAAGACCGGCCAGAACGCCTCGATCGCGTTGACACCCTCGTATCGGGTGGCGCCGTGGGCGGCCCTTCCGGCGACCTCCAGGCGGAAGGTGAGCGCCCCGGCGTTAGCGGTGATGATCTTCCCGCTGGTCGGCTCGGTGATCACCGCCGCCTCGCCCGTGTGCCCTCGGGCCAGCGTGGCGAACGCGCCGAGCCCGCCGTCCTCCTCGCTCACCACGCAGTGCAGGGCAAGCGGCCGGGCGAGCCGTACACCTGCCTGGCGCAGCGCGCGCACGACGGCGAGGTTGGCCGCGAGACCGGCCTTCATGTCGCACGCGCCACGCCCGTGCAGGGTCGTGCCGGTAAGGCGGGCGCCGAACGGGTCCTGTCCCTCCCACTTGGCCAGGTCTCCGGTCGGCACGACGTCCACATGTCCCTGGAGGATCAGCGCGGGCTCCCCGTCGCCCTCGGTGGTGCCCACGACGCCATAGCCCTCGGACCGGTCCGCCTCAGTGCCGGGGAAGCCCTCACCTGAGCGCAGAGCGTCGAGGTCGAGCTTCCACATGTCCACGTCCAGGCCCGACTCGGCCAGCAGGCGGGCGCATCTGTCCTGCAGGTCCGACTCGGCGTCGGTTCCCGTGATGCTGGGCACCCGGACGAGATCGGCGAGCAGACGTACGGTTCCCGCCTCGTCGATCGCATCCAGAACCCGGGCCTCCAGGGTCCGGGCCGCGTTGCTGGTCCTGCCTGTGACGTCGTTCATGCGGCGACTGTATGGGTTTCTAGCGATTCCCGGCAGAAGCGGCCCTTCCCCGAATACGATGCGCGATCATGGCGACGATGAGGAGACCATTGGTGACGGCGGACTCCACGGCGGACTCCACGGCGGACACCCCGGCCGACGCCCCGGCGGTCGCCGTGCCGGGCGCCACGGAGGCCTCGCGGGCGGAGCGTCCGAGACGGCGGCGCTGGATGAGCGTGGTGGCCTGGCTCGTCGTCCTTCCATTCGCGGTCTGGGCCGCGCTGCGCCTCGTCCCCGGGGATGTGCACTTCCGGTGGGTGCAACTCGTGGCGTTCACGCCCTACGTCGCTCTGGCCTCGCCCGCCCCCGTGCTCGTGGCCCTGGTCTCGCGGCGCTGGGCCGCGCTGGCCGCGAGCCTGGCGGTGGCCGCGGTGTTCGCCGCCTGCGTCCTCCCGCGCGTGCTCCCGGACGGCGACTCCGGCGCGGACGAGCCCCCCGGCGCGAACGGGGCTGGAGGCACAGGACGCACGGCGCTGCGGGTGGTCGCCTCCAACCTGCGGTACGGCGGCGCCTCCCCGGCGGCTGTGATCGACCTCGTCCGCACCTTCCACGCCGACGTCCTCACCCTGCAGGAGCTGACCCCTCAGGCGGTGACGAAGCTGGAGGAGGCCGGTCTGACGCGGCTCCTGCCGTACAAGGTGGACCGCTCGCGGCCCGGCGCGGCCGGATCGGGGATCTACGCGCGCTTCCCAGTGACGCCGGAGCAGGCCATCGACCTCGGCCGGTTCGGTCAGGCGCGGGCCATCGTGGACGTGCCCGGCGCGGGGCCGGTGGACGTGGTCTCCGTACACCCGTGCGCTCCCCGCATCCCGGAGCGGCAGCGATGCTGGGCCGACGGCCTCGCCGCGCTCCCGCCGCCCGGCGGGGCCGTACGGATCCTGGCGGGGGACTTCAACGCCACGCTCGACCACGCACGGGTCCGCCGCCTGCTCGGTCTGGGCTACCGCGACGCCGCCGACGCGACGGGCGCCGGCCTCTCGACCACGTGGCCGTACATGCCGTGGAGCATCGATGGCCACGGCATCCCACCGGTCACGCTCGACCACGTCCTGGTGGGGCCGGGCGTGACCGTCCGGTCCTTCGGTGTCCGCCAGGTGCCCGCGACCGACCACAAGGCGGTCTACGCGGAGCTGGCCCTGCCGCGCGTCAGGTGACGGCGAGGCGGCTGAAGCGGGTCTCGAAGCCCTCGCCGGTCGGGGCCGCGCACATCGCGCCGGCGAACGCGGCGGCGTGCGGCGGGAAGTAGGCGAGCCTCAGCATGGTCACCGGCTCGGCGCCGTCGAGACCGTACCGGACCGTGACGGCGTCCCCGGCGCGTTCGAGGGCGATGGTGGGCGATGGTGATCGACGCCGGCGTGCCAGTCGCGGGGCTCATTGATCCAGCTCCAGCCGTCGAATGCCGTCCGCTGATCCTTCCATAGCCGAGGATCTACCTTGGCTTTGTCATGGTTTGTCCTATTTACTCTCCCTTTCCCTATACTCGTCACTCACGTCACCTCCCTCGTAACAAAAGCCCCATATCGCAAAGCCGTCATCTTCCGCACCCCCTGGAAGCGGACTGTCCCCGGCACCGGACCCCATCCCGGCAGTCCCCCGTGCCGGGCCGTTCCGTCGTGCCCCGGATCAGGCACCGCGCAGTGTCCCGCCAGGCCGGGAGACCGTGCGCGACGGCGGCTCCCCGTTTGCGATCGACGCGAAAGGAACCACATGCACAAGCGAGCCCGTCAGGCGATGGTCGCGGTCGTCACCGGCATCACGCTGGTCGTGGGAGCGTCAACAGCGGCCGAGGCCACGCCCCTGCAGGCTCCTCAGTCCCCCACTGTGATCAACCGGCCCATCGACGTGCCGACGATCACCCCGCCTGTCGAGACGCCTCCCGCGCCTCCGGTCGCGACCCCCGCCGCCCCCGCCCTTCCGTCAGGGAAGTGCACCGCCACCTCGTTCTGGGACGCCCAGACGGCCTCCGGCAGCCCGATGCGGTACCAGACCATCGCGAGCCCCTACTGGCCGCTCGGCACGACCGTGAAGATCACCTATCAGGGCAGGAGCGCGATCGGTGTGGTCGAGGACTTCGGCCCGGCCGAGTGGGCCGTCGCCCAGCACGACATCCCGGCGATCGTGGACCTCTCCGAGGAGATGATGGCCGACCTCTCCGGCGTCAGGTCCAACACCGTCCACGTCACCTTCCAGGTCCTCAAGTGGGGCACGGGCGGCGTCTACCGCCGCTTCGGCACCGGCCACGACCTCGCCATGGGCCAGGGCTGACCTTCCCGCCCGGGATGGCGCTGCTCCCGCCGGCGCGTAAACTGCCACCGTGGCTGACCCGAAATTCGAGATCCAGATGCTCCACGACCGCGTCATGGTCAAGGTCGAGCAGGAGACCGAGGAACGGCGCAGCAGCGCGGGCATCGTCATCCCGGCCACCGTCAAGATGGCCAACCGGCTCGTCTGGGGCGAGGTCTGCGGCGCCGGCGCGAACGTCCGCGCCGTCAAGACCGGCGACAAGGTCCTGTTCAACCCCGAGGAGCAGTACGAGGTGGAGGTCCAGGGCCAGATCTACCTCGTGATGCGCGAGCGCGACCTGCACGCCGTCGCCACCCAGCAGACCGACCACGGCACCGGCCTCTACCTCTAGCTACGGGGCCTCTACCTCTGGCTGACGGCCCTCGACCTCTTGCTGAAGGGCCTCCTGCTATCTGCGGGTGTAGCTGAGGTAGACGCGGTCCTTCTTCCAGGCCGTCGCGCTGATGTCGGCCAGGACCCGGGTGACCTTTCCCCTGAAATCGATCAGGACGGACTGGAATCGGCCGCCATTCTTCCGCACGGCGATGAGGTGCGTGTCGTCCCACCACCCCCACACCTGCTCGGCGGCGAAGTAGATCTGGCGCACCTTGTCCCCGGAGCCGGCGTCCCACAGGCAGATGTCGGCGCTGACCTTCTCCGGGCACCAGGTCGCGAGGCGCTTGCCGGACGGTGAGAACGCGTCCTCGCCGCCGACCGTCCAGCCCACTCCGCCGAAGGTGCTCGTCTGGTTGCCGTCGGTGTCGTAGAAGACCACGTCATCGCCCTTGTCGGCGATCACGGAGCCGTCCGGGGCCCACTGGAACACGGTGTCCTTGTCGAGATTCGCGAGGTCCACGCCGTGCGCCCGCCCGGCCTCGACGTCGACCGTGACGAAGCCCGTGGGGACCCACTTCTTCTTGACCTTCTTCTTCACGGTGAGCAGCACCGCGCGGCCGTCCCTGGACCACAGGCCGTATTCGGCGATGAAAGGAGCCTTCACGGTCGTGATCGAGACCTTCTTGCCGGAGGCGAGGTTCACGATGTCGACGGAGTCGTGGCCCTTTACGTAGTTGGTGGGGACGCCCAGGGCCCGGTGTCCCTTGGGCGCCACCGTGAACTCCCAGTAGCCCGGTTTGCGGACGAACCGGCTGCCGCTGCGAGCGTAGCTCCCGTTCTTGCGGTCCACGCTGAACGCGCTGACCCACGCCCGGTCGCCGGAGCGCTCGTGCAGCGTCACGCCGGTCCCGGGCAGACGCACATCCCGCCCGCTCTCGGCGGCGGCCGGCGTTGCGGCAGCAGCGGTGGCGGCGGTGGCGGTGATTGTGCTGGTGGTGATGGTCGCGGCCATCAGCGACAGGCCGGTGAGGACGGCGGCCGGTCCTCGGGAGGAGCGCGTCACGTTTTCCAGGATCACGGCGGCATCCTAGGGTAAGGCACCCCCTGTGGATTGGAATTAGTCATGACTTTTCAGGATGAGCTGGTCGAGCTGCGCCGTGCCCTGCACCGCGAGCCCGAGGTGGGTCTGCACCTCCCCCGCACGCAGGAGAAGGTGCTGGAGGCGCTCGGCGGCCTTCCTCTGGAGATCACCACAGGTGAGCGGCTGTCGTCCGTGACCGCCGTGCTGCGCGGGTCACGCCCTGTGTCGCGGCGGGGCCCGACGGTCCTGCTGCGGGCCGACATGGACGCCCTGCCGGTGCATGAGAAGGCCGACGTGCCGTACCGCTCGGTCGTCGACGGCCGGATGCACGCCTGCGGCCACGACCTGCACATGTCGATGCTGGCGGGGGCCGCCCGCCTGCTGGCCGACCGGCGCGCCGAGCTGGCCGGAGACGTGGTGTTCATGTTCCAGCCCGGCGAGGAGGGCCAGGAGGGCGCCAAGATCATGATTGACGAGGGAGTGCTGGACGCCTCCGGGTCCAGGCCCGTCGCGGCGTACGGCATGCACGTCTTCTCCACGACGATCCCGCGCGGCCTGTTCCTCACCAGGAGCGGCCCGGTGCTGGCGGCGGCTGACACGCTCATGGTCACCGTTCGCGGCAGAGGCGGGCATGGATCCTCTCCGCACCGGGCCCTCGACCCGATCCCGGCCGCCTGTGAGATCGTCACCGCGCTCCAGACGCACGTGACGCGGACGTTCGACGTCTTCGACCCGGTCGTCGTGACCGTGGGCAGCTTCCACGCGGGCACGACCGACAACGTCATCCCCGACGAGGCGCGTTTCGAGGCCACCATCCGCACCTTCTCGGCCCAGTCGCGCGACCGCGTCAGAGACGGCGCCGTACGGCTGGCGCGCGGCATCGGCGAGGCCCACGGGCTGACCGTGGAGTGCGAGTTCGGCATCGGCTACCCGGTGACGGTGAACGACCGGGCCGAGGCCGACTTCGCGGCGCAGACCGTGCGGGAGGCGCTGGGCGAGGAAAGGTTCTTCCCGATGCCCCACCCGGCGACCGGCTCGGAGGACTTCTCGTTCGTCCTGGAGGAGGTGCCGGGGGCCTTCCTGGTCGTCGGCGCGTGCCCGGCCGGCCAGGATCTGGCGGCGGCCCCGTCCAACCACTCCGCGGGCGCGGTCTTCGACGACGAGATCCTCTCGGACGGCGCCACGCTGTTCACCGAGCTGGCCGTGCGCCGCCTGGCGGCCGCCGCGCGCTGACACTCGCGGAGTACGGCTCAGCCGGACAGGTCCGGGCCTCCTGGAACTCAGCCGAGCAGGTCGCGGGCCTCCTGGAGCAGGTCGATGCCGGTCGTCAGCTTGAGCGCCCCCCATACGATGACGGCCGCCAGAGCCAGGGTCAGCGTGCCCGCCACGATGCGGACGGCCCAGTTCTGCCGGATCAGCCAGTCGGTGGTGGCCGTCACCTTGTCCTTGGCGAAGTCGAGCACCCGGGAGGCCCAGGCGAACTCGGTCGCGAGCACGGCGAGGCCCGCGAACACGACCAGCCAGCCAGGGCCGGGGAACGGCACCATGATCAGGCCGCCGATCACCAGGGCGGCTCCGATCACGCCGATGAGGATCTTCAGAGTCAGCCGTCCGCCGGGCCTGGCCCGCACGCGCTCGCGCCAGCCGAGCACCACCGACCACATGCCCTGCTCCCTGTCCGCACGCCTGTCGTCGGCAGTCGCCACGTGCTCACCCCCAGCAACAGGATAGTCAGCGAGCCTCTCAGGCGAGCGGACCGGCCACGCGGGCGGCGGTCTGGCGGGCGATCTCCAGCTCCTCGTCGGTGGGCACGACCAGCACCGTCACCTCGGCGCCGTCGGGCGAGACGACCCGCGGCTCCTTCGAGTGCGCGGCGTTGCGGGCGGGATCGACCTCGATGCCGAGGCGCGACAGCCCGGTGACGGCCAGGGCGCGGGTGCGGTCGTCGTTCTCCCCCACGCCGGCCGTGAAGACGATCGCGTCCACGTGGCCGAGCGCCGCGTAGTAGGCGCCGATGTAGCCGCGAAGGCGGTAGCCGTACACGTCCATGGCCAGCCGGGCGTTCTCGTCGCCGGAGTCGACGAGCTTCCAGACCTCGCGCAGGTCGTTCGCGCCGGACATGCCGAGCAGGCCGCTCCGCTTGTTCAGCGCCTCGTCGATCTCGGCGAGGTCCATCCCGGCGACCCTGTTCAGGTACGCCGGGAGCGCCGGGTCGACGTCTCCCGACCGGGTGCCCATGACGAGGCCCGCGAGCGGGGTCAGGCCCATCGAGGTGTCCACGCTCCGCCCGCCCCGGACGGCCGTGGCGCTCGCCCCGTTGCCGAGGTGCAGCACGATCGTGTTGACCTCGTCGTACGGCCTGCCGAGCAGTTCGGCGGCACGGCGGGAGACGTACGCGGCGGATGTGCCGTGGAAACCGTACCGGCGGACGCCGAGCTTCTCGGTCCACTCGCGGGGGACGGCGTAGGTGCGCGCGTGCGGCGGGATGGTGCCGTGGAAGGCGGTGTCGAAGACCGCGACGTGCGGCAGCCCGGGGAACGCCCGCCGGGCCACCCGGAGGCCCTTCAGGTTGGCCGGGTTGTGCAGCGGCGCAAGGGGTGCGAGCTCCTCGATCGCCCGCTCGACCTCGTCGTCGATCAGCGTGGGCTCGACGAAGCGGCTGCCGCCGTGGACGACCCGGTGGCCGATCGCGCCGACCCCGTCGAGCGGCGGGCCGTACTCGGCGAACGCCGCGAGGACGGCCTTGAGCCCCTCCTCATGGTCGGCGAACCGCCGCTCGACCCGCACGCCGCCGTGGACAAGGACGCTCGTCTCCTCGCCGATCCGCTCGACGAGCCCGCCGTTCTCGCCCGTGCCGGCCGGGCTCGCGGCACCCATGTCGATCAGCCGATACTTGATCGACGACGACCCGCTGTTGAGCACGAGAACCTGCCCGACGCGCCCAGCGTGCCCGGCGTCGCCGTCCCGCCCGAACTGCCCGAACTGCACGAGCTGCCCTGTGTGCCCGGCGTCGCCGTCCTGGCCGGTCATCGCGTCTCCCGTCATCGGGTCTCCCGCTGCTCGCGCGCCTGGGCCTGGATGGCGGTGATCGCCACGGTGTTCACGATGTCGTTGACGGTGGCCCCCCGGGAGAGGTCGTTGACGGGCTTGCGGAGGCCCTGGAGGACCGGCCCGACCGCCACCGCGCCCGCGCTCCGCTGCACGGCCTTGTAGAGGTTGTTGCCGGTGTTGAGGTCGGGGACCACGAAGACCGTGGCCCGCCCGGCGACCGGGCTGTCCGGCATCTTGGTCCTGGCCACGCTGGGCTCGGCCGCCGCGTCGTACTGGATCGGCCCCTCGACCGGCAGGCCGGGCCGCAGCTCGCGGACGAGGGCGGTGGCCGTACGGACCTTGTCGACCTCGGGGCCGGCGCCGGAGTCGCCGGTGGAGTAGGACAGCATCGCGACGCGCGGCTCAACGCCGAACCGGGCGGCGGTGGCGGCCGACGAGATCGCGATGTCGGCGAGCTGCTCGGCCGTGGGGTCCGGGACGATGGCGCAGTCGCCGTAGACCAGCACCCGGTCGGCGAGGCACATGAAGAACACGCTCGACACGATGCCCACGCCCGGCGAGGTCTTGATGATCTCGAAGGACGGGCGGATGGTGTGGGCCGTCGTGTGCGCCGCGCCCGACACCATGCCGTCGGCGAGCCCGAGGTGGACCATCAGCGTGCCGAAGTAGGACACGTCGGTCACGGTGTCACGGGCCTGCTCGACGGTCACGCCCTTGTGGTCGCGGAGCCGCGCGTACTCCTGGGCGAACAGCTCGCGCAGCTCCGCATCGAACGGGCTGACCACCTTCGCGGCGTCGATCGCGAGGCCCATCTCGGCCGCGGCGAACCGGATCTCCGCCTCGTCGCCGAGCAGCGTGAGATCGGCGACGCCCCGGCGGAGCAGGCTGTCGGCCGCGCGCAGGATCCGCGGCTCGGCGCCCTCCGGCAGGACGATGTGGCGGCGGTCGGCGCGGGCCCGCTCCAGCAGGTCGTACTCGAACATCAGCGGCGTCGTCGCGGCGGACTTGGTGACCCGCAGGCGCCGCAGCAGCGCCGCCGTGTCGACGTGCTCCGCGAACAGCCCGAGCGCGGTGTCGATCTTGCCGGTGGCGTCGGGGCTGAAGCGGCCCTCGGCGGCGGACAGCCGGGTCGCCGTGTCGAAAGTGTCGCCGTCGGTCGCGATGATCGGGAGGCCGACGTCCATGCCGTCGATCAGCCGGGACACCGTCTCCGGGAGCGGCATCCCGCCGTTCATGATGATCGCCGACAGGACGGGGAACGTCGGCGCCCGGTGCGCGGCGAGCAGGCCGGGCACCAGGGCGGCGGCCCGGTCGGCGGCGACGATCACGGCCGCCCCCTCGGTGAGCCGGTCGAGGATGTTGGGCAGCGACATCGCCCCCACCATGAGCGCGCCGACCTCCCGGCCGAGCTGGCCCTCGTCGCCACGGAAGAGCGTGCCGTCGCAGGCGGCCATCAGGTCGCTCACCGTCGGCGCGGACAGGCGCGGCACCTCGGGCAGGACGGCGGCGTCCGGGACCCGCGCCGTGACGGCGTCCACCATCTCCGGCGCGACCCGCGTGACCACGACGGCCAGCTCGGTCGCGTGCTTGTCCGCCAGCTCCTTGCCGGACATCTCGACGGCCGCGGCGATGTCGTCGGGCGTGCGGCCGAGCCCGGTGACGACGTTGACGACCGGAGTTCCGAGGTTCGCCGCCAGCCCGGCGTTGAAGGCGAACTCCGTGGGCGCCCCCACGTCGGTGTAGTCGGTGCCGATCACCACCACGGCCTCGCACCGCGCGGCGAGGGCCCGGTAGCTCGCCATGATGTCGCCCGTCGCACGCTCCTCGTCGGCGTGCACGTCCTCGTAGGCGACCCCCACGCACATGTCGTACGGCAGGCTTATCCCGAACCGGGCTCGCGCCGTGTTGACCAGGTTGTCCTCGCGGCCGGCGCGGACCACGGGGCGGAACACGCCCACGCTCCCGACCTGGCGGGACAGCAGCTCGATCATGCCCAGCGCGATGGCGCCCTTGTTGCTCCTGGCGTCGCCGGCCGCGACGTACACCCCGATCGCCATCGTGCGCCACCTTCTCATCGGCCTTCGCTCCGCCCGGCCGGGCTCTCGTGCAGGTTCACGCTACCGGCTGGTACGACCGGTCCGGGGCGGTGTCCCCCGAAGATCCCGTCACACATAATCGGGGATATGACTAGCGCACTCGTGCTCGGCGGCGGCGGAGTGGCCGGGATCGCCTGGGAGGCCGGGATCGTCACGGGGCTTCGCCGGGAGGGCGTCGACCTGGGCACGGCGGACAGCATCGTCGGGACCTCGGCCGGATCCGTGATCGGCACCCTCATCGCGACCGGAGCCGACCTGGAGGCGGCCATCGCCCATCAGGTGGCCGTCGACACCGGCCCGCCGCCGGTGGTCGACCTCGACGGGGTGATGCAGGCGTTCGCCATCCTGTTCGACCCCAGCCTGGAGCCGCAGGAGGCGCGGCGCAGGGTCGGTCAGATGGCCCTCGCCGCGCCCGTCGACCACCAGGCGGCGCGCATCGCCGCCATCGGCGAGCGGCTCCCCATCAAGGAGTGGCCCGACCGTGATCTCCAGATCACCGCCGTGGACGCGGAGACCGGCGAGTTCATCGTCTGGGACAAGGCCTCGGGCGCGCCCATGGTGCTCGCCGTGGCGTCGAGCTGCGCGGTGCCGATGGTCTTCCCTCCGGTCGAGATCGGCGGCAGGCGCTACGTGGACGGCGGGGTCCGCTCCCCCACCAACGCCGACCTGGCCGCCGGGGCCGGCACACTCGTCGTGCTGGAACCTCTGGGTCACCTGTCCCCGCGCGCCACGCTCGAGGCCGAACTGCGCGCCGCCGGGACGCCCCGGAGTCTCCTGATCCAGCCCGACGAGGCGGCGGCCGCCGTGTTCGGCGAGAACGTCCTCGACCCGGCTCTGTGGGGCCCCGCGTACAAGGCCGGGCTGGCTCACGCCGCGGCTCTCGCCGAGCCCGCCAGCGCCGTCTGGACCCCATAGGCCGGTCGGCGGCCGCCCGCGCCCGTCGGCGTAGCCGGTTCGACGTGTTCAGTGTGACGTGTTCAGTTCGCCTCTGTTGGTTCGCCTCTGTTGGTTCGCCTCGGTCAGCTGGCCTCGGTCACGGCCTTGCTCACAGCGTTCGGACCGTCGTACTGCCTGTCCGGGATCTTCTCCAGGGCCTTGACCAGGTCATCGCCGGCGCCGTGATCGCGGGCCGCCTGGACGAGGTCGGACTTGCCGGCGGGGTAATCCACGCCTTTGAGGTGCTTCTGCAGCTCGATCGGGTTGGGTGCGCCAGCCATGACGTTTCCTCCCTGCTTCGCTGTCTGAGTGTTCCTTCCCTCGCCTACCCGCTCGCGCCGGCGCCACTCAGGGCCGCCTCCCACCGGGCTGGGGCTTCGTCACAATTGGGTATAGAGCCTTCGCCCTGGTGAGAGGTGACCTCGGGAGGGTAGCGGGCGTCACGTGGCTGATCCCCTCTTGCTCGCCGCACAGGATCTGCGGCTCAACGTCAACGCGCTCGACTACCTGATCCTCGCGCTGTACTTCCTGGTGGTGCTCGGCATCGGCTTCGCCGCGCGCCGTGCCGTACGGACGAGCCTGGACTTCTTCCTCTCCGGCCGGTCCCTCCCGGCGTGGATCACCGGACTGGCGTTCATGTCGGCCAACCTCGGCGCCATCGAGATCCTGGGCATGGCCGCCAACGGCGCGCAGTACGGCCTGATGACCGTGCACTACTACTGGATCGGCGCCGTCCCCGCGATGGTGTTCCTCGGCATCGTGATGATGCCGTTCTACTACCGCTCGAAGGTGCACAGCGTCCCCGAGTTCCTCCGCAGGCGGTTCAACGGGGCGACCCAGCTCTTCAACGCGGCCACCTTCGCGATCGCGCAGATCCTCATCGCCGGCATCAACCTGTACGCCCTGGCGCTCGTCATGGAGGCGCTGCTGGGCTGGCCGCTCTGGCTGTCGATCGTCGTCTCGGCCGCGATCGTGCTGGGCTACATCACGCTCGGCGGGCTGTCCTCGGCGATCTACAACGAGGTCATGCAGTTCTTCGTCATCGTCGCCGGGCTCGTCCCGATCGTGGTCCTGGGCCTCATCAGGGTGGGCGGCTTCTCCGGTCTCGGCGAGAAGGTGCGGCAGAGCGTGCTCGGCGACGGCGGGTTGCACACCTGGGCCCAGGCGGGCGGCGCGGACAACCCCCTCGGCTCGAACTGGATCGGCATCGTGTTCGGCCTGGGCTTCGTGCTCTCCTTCGGCTACTGGACGACCAACTTCGCCGAGGTCCAGCGGGCGCTGTCGGCGCGCAACACCAACGCCGCCCGGCTCACCCCGATCGTGGCGGCGTACCCCAAGCTGGTGATCCCCGCCGTCACCGTGATCCCCGGCCTGGTCGCGCTCGTGCTGTTCAACAATCTCGGCAAGGACGGCGGACCGGCGTACAACGACGCGATCCCCCTGCTGATGGACGAGTTCCTGCCGAACGGCGTGCTCGGCATCGCGGTGACCGGCCTGCTCGCGTCCTTCATGGCGGGCATGGCGGCCAACATCAGCGGCTTCAACACGGTCTTCACCTATGACATCTGGAAGTCCCACATCCAGGGCGACCGCCCGGACGAGTGGTACGTGAGGCTGGGCCGCCTCGCGACCGTCGGCGGCGTGATCGGCGGCATCGGCACCGCGTTCATCGCGTCCGGCTTCAGCAACATCATGAACTACCTGCAGTCGCTGTTCTCGTTCTTCAACGCGCCGCTGTTCGCGACGTTCATCCTCGGCCTGTTCTGGCGCCGGATGACGGCGTGGGCGGGCTTCTGGGGCCTGGTCTCCGGTACGGCCGCCGCCTTCGCCACGTACATCCTCTACAAGTCCGGCGTGTTCGACTTCGGCACGGACCTGAACGCCAGCTTCTGGGGCGCCGGCATCGCCTTCGTCGTCGACATCCTCGTGTCGGCCGCCGTCACGCTGGCCACGACACCGAAGCCGGAGAGCGAGCTGCGGGGCCTCGTCTACGGCCTCAGCGACGCCTCCATCAGCGACGACGCGCTCTCGGGCGACACCGCCTGGTATCGCTCCCCGGTCATCCTCGGCGCCGGAGCGGTGGTCCTCGCCGCGGCGTTCTACCTGCCCTTCCTGTAGGAGGTTTCCATGGCCGCGCCCCAACGGCTCTTCGACATCCGCCGCGTCATCGGCGGCCTGTTCCTCGTGTACGGAGTGATCCTCACGGTGACCGGGCTCCTGGACGACTCCCACGCCATCGGCAAGGCGGAGGGGGTCCGCATCAACCTCTGGACCGGGATCGCCATGCTGGTGGTCGGCGGCGCGTTCCTGCTCTGGGAACGCCTCCGCCCCTCCGACGCCCCCGCGCCCTCCACGGAGGAGCCCTCCGAGTGATCTTCTTGGAGCGTCCGGTTCAAGGTGCCCGGTCTTAATGGCCCGGTCTTAAGGGGCCGGTCTTAAGGGGCCCGGCGGCTCGCCGGGCTTCGCCTGCCGTACGCGCCGGCGGGCCGGCCGGGGCTCCGACCAGACGGGTGGACCAGGTCGGCCGCCGTGATGAGGCTGTCTTCGACCACCGTGCCGGCGATGGTGGCGCTCGTGACGAGGACCGGTGGGATGAGCCTCGCCGGGATCGAGACCGTCGTCCCGTTGGCCACGGTGGTCGTGCCGTACACCGTCTTGCCGCAGGCGATGTCGACGGCGAACCGGGCGGCGCTGCGCGCCTCGGAGCCGATCGGCTTGTAGACGGTCATCGTCTGCGTGCCGAGCAGGATCCGCCGGATGGCTGCGAGTTCGGCGTCCTGGCCGGTCAGCGGCGTTCCGGGGCGGACGCCCGAGCGTTCCATGGCCGCGGCGACGCCGCCCGCCATGCCGTCGTCGGCCGAGTAGATGCCGATGACCTTGCCGGGTCCGAGAGCGGCGAAGGCGCTAACGGCCTCGTCCGCGGCCTTGGCGGCGTTCCAACCCGGGATGTCGTACTCCCTGGCGATCGTCACCCGTCCGTCGAGCACCGAATGGGCGCCCTTCTTGAGCTCGGCCGCGCTGGGGTCCTCCGGTGAGCCGTTCAGCATCACGATGGGCCCGCGCCTCGGGTCGCCCCCGGCCCTGATCGCGTCGAGCAGCGCCCGGCCCTGCATCCTCCCGATCTCGACGTTGTCGAACGATGTGTAGGCGTCCACGGGACCGTTGGCCAGCCGGTCGTACGCGACGACCTTGGCCCCGAAGACCTTGGCCTTGGCCACGGAGGGCGCGATCGCCTTGGCGTCCACCGCGTCGAGGATGAGAACCTTCACACCGTCCCCGAGTAACGCGTCGATCTGCCGGCGCTGGGTGGCGTGATCATGATTGGCGTTGTTGTAGACGAGCTCGCATCGGGGGCAGAGCGATGCGACGGCCCGCGTGATCGAGGGCCGGTCGTACTTCTCGTAGCGGGCTGTCGTCTTCTCGGGGAGCAGCAGGCCGATCCGAAAACCTTCGGCGAGGGTGCCCACGGCGCCGTTCGCCGCTCCGGAGTCCTTCCCCACCGTGCCGCACGCGCCGAGGCCCAGCAGGAAAGCGAGGGAGACACCCCTCGCCGCAACGCGAAACCGACGTATCCCCACAGCGAACCTCCCGGTCAACCGCAAGAACCACCAGGCGCTGCCGTACCCGACCGTTTGCGGCATGACGCCCAGGCATACCTCGTGGGGGCTCTGAGGTGGGACGTTCTTGGCCCCGATCACCCAGCCCGATCCCCGGCCGCGACTCCTGGCTAGCCGGAGATCGGGGAGATCGAGGTGATCGCCTTCTTACACGGGTGTCTTGCCGGCGAGACGCCAGCGGCAGCCGGTCCCGAGGCCACAGGGGGCGGATCTCCCTCAGGCTGGGCGTGACCCTTGACCGGCCAGTTGTATGGCGATTCAGAAACGATCTCCCCGCCTCCCGGCCGGCCGATCCACGCACACACTAAGTTGTGAGAGACTCCACCATTGCGGGGCGGTAGCTCAGCCGGTTAGAGCATCGGACTCATAATCCGTGGGTCGTGGGTTCAAGTCCCACCCGCCCTACTCGCACGCATGGCCCCTGACCTGCCATTTCTCGACGATTCGCGATCTCGGGGCGAGCAGAAGACGGCCGATGGTCGCTCGTTGGTTGCTCTTGGGCACGGACCGGGCACGCGGTAGATCGTTTAGACCGCATTCGTCAGGTCAGGTCAAGAAGACGATCAAGAGAAGACCACAACCGAACACCTTTCCGGCATCCACCTTGTGATCCCGCCATACTCGCGGGCAAGAACGCTTCACCCCGCTCGGCCGCCTCTAAACGGAACCTTGCTCCGTCACACCAGGGGACAAATAGTCCGCTGGCTCCTACGCCTGCTCCACCCGCGAGTGTCCACGTAGCCGACAAAGCCGGCCACGCGACGCGGTACGGCTCGGTAGCCGTAGGTCGCCCGGTCGAGGGCGTCGCCGTCCAGCCGTGCGCGCAGGCGGCCCAGGGTGCTGGCCGCGAGCCGCCTGCGATGGTGTGTGGGAAGCCCGATCCGGCCAGGAGGTCTGGGGCGCATCCGGCGGCGTACCTGCCGATCGTGGCCAGGGAGGTCGCCCCGCTCAACACGGCGAGCAGGCATAAGACCAGCAGCAGTGCGCCTGCCGAAAAGTCCATCCACGCAGTTCAAGCAGCATGTGAGTACTCGTGGAGAACCCCGCCGAGCCGATCTCGTCGGCGTATGTTCAGGTCATCGATTCGCTTCGGATCGATGATCGGATCCGGGACGGCGCGTAGTGGAGCAGCTTGGGCCAGAGCTTGATGGGCGCGGTGCTCGTTGTAAAACTGTTCGTACTCGCGCAGGGCGTGCCGCAGGTGGCGTTCGTTCCAGATCAGGCAGCGGTCCAGAAGCTCTCGGCGGCACGACTGCACCCACCGCTCCATGACCGCGTTCATGCGCGGCATCCGGATACCGGTGAGCACGGTCTGGATGCCTGCGTCGGACAGGATCTCGTCCATGAGGGCCGGGAACTTGGCATCGCGGTCTCGGATCAGGTAGCGCGCCCGGCAGCCCGCATCCTCCAGATCCATCACCAGATTCTTGATCGCCTGGATGACCCAGCTCGCGTTCGGGTGCGCGGTGGTACCGAGCACGCGGACGCGCCTGGTGGTGTGCTCGATGACCGCCAGGATGTACTGGCGCTGCCCGTTCAAGGTGATGGTCTCGATGAAATCGCAGGCCAGCAGGCCGTCGGCTTGCGAGCGCAGGAAGTCGGCCCACGTGGTGGACGCCCTCTCAGGTGCCGGTTCAAGCCCGTCCTGCTTGAGGACCTCCCAGACGGTGGACGGGGCGATCTTGATGCCGACTGTAGTGAGCTCGCCGTGCACCCGCCGATATCCCCACGATGGATTTTCACGAACCATTCGCAGGATGAGGACACGGATGGAGCGGACCGTGGGTGGGCGGCCTCCCCTGTTCGGCCGGCAGGTACGGGCATGACGCCGTTTCATCAGATCGCGGTGCCAGCGCAAGACGGTATCCGGTCGGACGAGCAGCCGTACCCGGCGCAGGACCTCACGTGGCAGCGATGTCAGCAGCGCGGCGAGGAAAGCCCGGTCCTCGGGCGCGAACCTCACCCTGGCATCGGCGCCGAGTTGCCGTTCAAGGACGGTGATCTGATGGCGCAGGGCGAGTATCTCGACGTCCTTGTCCCGATCGCCCATGGGTAGCAGCCGCAGCGTAGTGAAGGCGTTTGTAACGGCGAGATAGGCCAGGCGAAGGAGCACGGCCGATCATCATGCCGCATGCGTCTCCCTCTGCTGAGGGCCGGAGCTCGCGCACGCCACGAAAAGCCCCAAATGCCCGTGAGCTGGACGGACGCAATTATCGGCAGGCGCACGGTCGGCCAGACTCTTGACGCCCCGTTCGCTGTCATAGCGGCCCCGCCACAGCCGGACCGTGTCGATGTGCACGCCCCGACGCCGGGCGATCGTGGCGTTGGAGTATCCATGCGCGGCATCCAGCACGATCCGGACCCGGATCACCAATTGGTAGGGGGCAGTGCGAGAGTAGGCGATCTGCTTGAGCTGTCGCCGTTCGGTGGCAGACAAGATGATCTGCCGGGCGCAAGGGGCGGACAATCTGGGGGGCTTTCTACCGAGATCGGGTGACAACCCGCGACCTTGCCCGATCATGCCCCACGGGCGCCCGCAGGACACGCCGGTCAGGCACGATAATCCTCGTGCCCGCGATCCCCGAGTCCACCAAAACCTCCCTGGCCCAGTGCCTGCACCTGCACGCCAGACAGCACTGGCCCCAGCTGGCCGCCGTCCATGTGCGCTACCACGGCCAATTCGGCTACGTCGAAGGCCGGCTCACCGGCGGTGACCGACTCCCGCTGATGCGACTGCGCTACGGCGGTTCAGCGCACTATTGGGGGCTTGCCATCCACAACCCCGGCAACGGCGGCTACGAGGCCGCCCCCTGGTTCGTCGGCACCCCCAAGAGGCCCTCGACCTAGTCTGCGATCTCTACGTCTCCAACCTCGGCGACTGAATCCCCATCACAGCGGCTCTCCGGAGATCAACCCCCGAGAGACTTCCGGGCGCGACCACTTAGGCCCACAGATCCTTCGGCACGCAACTGTTGACCAGCGACCGTTCGGAGCCTTGACGGTGAACTCCGGGAGGGACGGCTTGCAGGTGACGGACGGGTCGACAGCCGGCTGGACGCTCTGGCTCGTGGGCTGCGCCAGTGTGTGGATGCCCGCGGGCTGCGCCGCGATGGAGCAGCCCCGGCCGCAGGTGCATTCCCACAGGTATAGCCGAGGACTTTGATGAACTCGTAAAGGATCTGCGATGAGCCCCCATCACGGTCAACCGCGGCGGAGGTCGGGCCTCGCAGTTCCTATAGGTCCCCTCAGGGGCGCTTGCCAGCGCCGCCGCCCCTCGTCGAGCTGCAGGTCTTCCTGGGCAATGGTCGATACGTAAGCCCGTCAGCCCCCGTTAGGCAGAGTCCCCACACGATGATGCCGGGGCGGATCGCCGAAACCGGGTTCTATGCAGATGATCGGCTATGGGCATGAGCAGCAGGCCCACTGCAGTCCGCTACCATGCCCTGCTCGCGCTGGCCGTGGTAGCGGACTGGTTCATGACTCGGCTTCTCAGTGCTCGAAAGCACCTCGGTCGACGGCCGTGCCCAGCTTTCTGGGGTTACCGTCCAGGTCCAGCTCGCCCGGTGCGGGGTTGTAGGTCGACGTGGTGGCGTCGATGCTCGGTGAGCCGGCCTTCAGGCGGAAGTCGAAGCCGCCGGGGTTCACGAATTGAGGGTCGCGGAAAGCCGAGCGGTTGTCGTTTCCAGTGGCCGTGCGGTAGGCGCTGAAGCTCGTGTAACGGGTGCCGTTCCAGTCGAAGAAGGCGCTCGACGAGGAGTAGTAGCTGTTGTCCGAGAACCGCGGGTTGACCGGGTTGTCGTCGGTGTAGACGAGGACGGACTGCCCACCCGAGCTGTAGAAAACGTTGTTCTTCACCACGGTGTTGTTCGACGACACGATGGCCATCTCGCCGAAGCCGCCGATCAGCTCGGAGCTCTGGCCGTTGCCGAACGTCGTGTTGTTCACGACCGTGGTGTTGCGGATGACCCGGTTTTCGGGTGACCACGCCATGACGCCGATGCCGTAGCCGTCGTTGGAGTAGCTGAGGTTGTCGCGGATGATGTTGTCGCTGATGGTGGAGTTCGGGACCTCCACGCCGACCGCGATCCCGACCCAGTTGTTGTGCACGATGTTGCGCTCCACGATCATGTTGGAGCTGCCGTCCAGGTAGATGCCGGCGCCGCCCTCGACCAGGCTCTTGGAATAGGAGACATGGTTGCCGACGATGCGGCCGTTGCGCGCGAAGTCATTGGCCGGGTTGGGAGAGATCTGCCAGTGGCCGGAGGCGTCGATACCGATGTTGCCGGTGTTGGTCACCGTGTTGTTCGACACGACGAAGCCGTCGACGTTGCCGGTGATCCCGATGGCCTCGGTCCAGCCCGTCCGACAGTCGGCAATGGTGTTGCCGTCGACCTCGAGATTGGTGATGGCTTGTGTCCCGTCGCTACCGGCCACCGTGATGGCGCCGGCGTAGACGTTGGGGGGATAGGTCGTGGTGCTGGAGCTGGCGTAGAGGTTCTTGAACGAGTTTCGGACGATCCGGATGTGATGGCTCGGGCCGCTCCAGGTCGACACCTGCACGCCGGCGGAGGGCGAACCCAGGACGTTGCGGAAGTTCAGGCCCCGGATCTCGATGTAGCTCTTGCCGTCGATGCCGATGAGCTCGCCCGCGCGCTGGTTGCCATCCAGGATGACGGGCGTGGAGTCGTAGTTCCGGAACACCGTGTAGCCGGCGGTCGCTGAGCCCGAGACGTTCATGTCGACGAACTCTTTGTAGGTGCCGCCGCGGATGTAGACGGTGCTTCCAGGGGGAGCGGCGTCGGCCGCCTTCTGGATGGTCCGCCAGGGCTGGGCGAGAGTGCCGGGATTGTTGTTGTTGCCTGTGGTGGCCACGTAGCGGGTCTCCCCCACCGTGACCGAGTTACTGGCGGCGACGGCGGGGGTTGCGATGAGGGCTGACGTGAGCGCGGTGATTGCCACGAGGGGCCAGAAAGTTCGCATGGGTTCTCCGGGGGGTGCAGTTAGGAAGGGCTCCTAACTCATCTGCAGGCTAGATTGCCCATATCTGCTTGGCAAGGCCCAAAAATGCGCAAGAATGAACTTCAATAGTTAGGAGTCCATACCAAATCGCCTCTTCGATAGAACACTTACTCGATTTTGGTTAAGATTCTTAACTAGGATCGGGAGCATGGCCAGCCGACCCGCAACCATCACGTCGATGCGAGAGACGAACGCAAAGATCCGCCCACGTCCAGGGCCGAGGTGGCACGGCGCAGCGGGATGACCGAGCCCACCGCAAGCGCCGCACCTGACCTCCTGGTGGCGGCCGGGCTGGTCAAGGAGGTGGACCCGCCGGGTGAGACCCACTACGGCGCCGCCTTCTTCGCCCTGATCCCGGACGCGGACCGCCACAACCAGCCAGGCGGGCGCCCTGCTGGCATGCGACTTCTTCGAGGTCCGCACCACGCCAGGCGCCTCATCCGCGACCGAGACACCGGAGTAACACATCGTCAAGGGCGATGGAGCGCTGGATCCAGACCTGCCGGCGCGAACGGCTGGACGGGCATTGATCTGGAATCAGTGTGAGTTCGAGACCTTCTACAACGAATACCGGCCGCACCACGCTCTGGCAGGCAGCTACTTTCCGATCCCAGCACCGGCCCCACGGGAGCGCACCGCTCGACAGCCGGCGACATGATCGACTCGATGGCGTGCTGACGGAGCTCCGGCATGTCACCTGACCTGCCTGGATGGTTATTCGGCACCCGCAGGGTCGTGGATCGAGCCTGCCGGATCCACCAGAGAGATCGCTCCGGTCCCCAGTCGCGGACCGGAGCGGACCTTAGAAACAGGTGGAGAAACCGGGCCTACTTGCCTGTGGGCGTCAGGTTCATGATCGCCAGGGCGGGCTCGGCGGCCAGGCCGAGCGCCGGCAGGTAGTCACCCTCGCCCGCGTTGGGGAACTGCCACCGCGTGGTGTTGACCGTCGGCGAGGCGCCCGACGCGCCCAGCGGCAGGGTGAAGCGCTGGTCGACGTAGCGTCGCTGCACTTGCCACCCCAGCTCGCGGATTTCGTCGTCGGTGGTGGCGGCGGCGAGCTTGTTCAGCAGCCCGTCCAGCTCGGCGTCCTTGACCCGGCCGTAGTCGTCCATGGCGGGCTTGCCGATCGGCGCGGTCAGCTTGCTGTTGAGGGCGTTGTAGTTGCAGAAGACGCTGCACCCGCCGCCCGACCACATGAACAGGTCGAAGGCGCCCTTCTGGGCCTCCTCGGCGTACCTGGTGCCCAGCGAGCGGACGGCGACGTCGAGGCCGAGCGCCTCCTTCCACTGGGCCGTGACCACCCGCATCGTGGCGGCGTCCCACTCCTGGCCGCTCAGCGTCAGCTTGTAGCTCTTGCCCTCTTTGACCAGCGCTCCACCGGAGACGGTGTAGCCGCCTGCCGCCAGCTCGCTCTTGGCCGCCGCAATGTCCTGCGCCTGGAGCTTGTTTCGGAACTCCGGAGCCAGATTCTCGCCGAAGGTCCTGGAGTCCATGCCGGTGATGTTGACGACCTGGCTGCCGTCGTGCAGCACCTGCATGAGCTTGGCGCTGTCGAAGGCGGCGTAGAGCGCCCGCCGTACGTGCACGTCGTCGAAGGGCTTGACGGCCATGTTGGGGTTGATCGCGAAGTAGGCGCTGGTCGCTTTCCAGAACTTGTGCTCGGGCTTGGTGGTCCACTGCTTGACCGGGTCGGCCCAGGTGATGTTCGCCCAGTCGGCCTCGCCCTTGAGCATGGTGGTCTGCGCGGCCTCGGCCGAGCCGGAGGCCAGGATCTTGACGGTCTTGACACCCTTGGACTTACCGCCCCACCACTCGTCACGGACCTTCAGCGTGACCTGCTGCGGGGTGAAGCGCTCCAGGGTGAAGGGGCCGGTGGTGACCGGCTTGGGGTTGGTCCAGGTGGTCAGGTTCTGGGCGCCGAAGATGTGCTCGGGCACGATCAGGCCGGTGGTCCAGCCCCAGTCGTGGAGCAGAGCACGGGAGGGCTTGTCGAAACCGAAGACGACGGTGTCCGGGTCGGGGGTCTGCACCGAGGCGAACGAGGGCCTGGACAGGGGCACGTCGGGGTACTTCTTCGGCAGCGTGTCGAAGGAGAACTTGACGTCGGCCGAGGTGAAGTCCTTGCCGTCGGACCAGGTGGCGTTCTTGCGCAGCTTCATCTTGAGCGTCTTGGCGTCGGCAGACCACTCCCAGGACTCGGCGAGGTAGGGCTTGATCTCCATGTGGTTGTCGTCGACGCGGACCAGCGGCTCGTACATCATGTTGAGCAGCGGGCCGGTGGTGGGCGCGCCGATGTTGTAGTTCTCCACGAACGTCGGGCTGAGCGGCCAGCCGATGACCGTGAGCAGCCCGTCGTTGGCGGCTTTGCCGGCAGTACCAGGCTTGGCGCCGCCACCGCTGCAGGCGGACAGGGCTAGGGCTACGGCCACGGAGAGCGTGGCGAAACGGCGGAGCATGGCGGGGCCTTTCTGGGGGGTCAGGCGTAGAGCCAGCAGTCGGCCGACTGGCCGTTGCCGAACTCGATGCGGACAGGTGCCTGCTGAGCGCAGACCGGTCTGGCCTGCGGGCAGCGGGGTTCGAAGCGGCAGCCCGGCGGGGGATCGGTGAGGCTGGGTGGCTCGCCATGCTCGACGTCGAGGTCCGTGGCCGTCCTCGACGGGTCGGGAGCGCAGTCGATGAGCAGCTGGGTGTAGGGGTGGCGAGGGTTGCCGATGACCTCGTCGGCGGGTCCCCTCTCGATGATCTGCCCGCCGTACATGACGCAGATCTCGTCGCACAGGTAGCGGGCGCTGGCGATGTCGTGGGTGATGTAGAGGATGGACAGGCCCTGCCGCTCGCGCAGGTCGGCCAGGAGGTTGAGGATGTCCAGGCGGATGGAGACGTCGAGCATGGAGATCGGTTCGTCGGCGAGCAGGACGCTGGAGCCGACGGCCAGCGCGCGGGCGATGACCACGCGCTGGCGCTGACCGCCGGACAGCTCGTGGGGAAGCTTGGCCAGGAAGTCCGCCGAGAGGTTGACCTGCTCGAGGAGCTCGATCGTGGCGGCCTCGACCTCCTTGCGCCCGCGCAGGCCGCGGTGGATGCGCAGCGCCCGGCCGATGGTGTAGCCGACCGTGCGCAGGCTGTTCAGCGAGCTGAACGGGTCCTGGAAGATCAGCTGGACGTGCTTGTGGTAGTCGCGGGGGCGGCGGACGACCTCGTCGTTGAGCCGGATCTCGCCCCGGGTGGGCGCGTGGAAGAGGGCGAGCATCCGGGCCAGGGTGGTCTTGCCGCTGCCGCTCTCGCCGACCAGGCCGACGATCTGGCCCGGGTGCAGCCGCAACGTCACGTTCTCCACCGCGCGCACACCGCCCGGGAACTCCTTGCTCACCTCGATGGCCTCGAGTGTCACTGGTCTGCTCCGTTCAGATGGCAGGCGGTCAGGCGGCCGTCGCGGTCCTTCAGCAGGGGCTCCACCTGATCGCAGACGGCCAGGCGTACGGCGCAGCGGGGGTGGAAGGCGCAGCCCGCGGGCGGATTACGCAGGTCGGGTGGCGAGCCGGGAATCCCGAGCAGGCGCTTGTTCGCAACGCGGAGCGGCGGGAAGGCGTCACGCAGACCCCTCGTATAGGGGTGTTGCGGCACGTCGCCGATGCCGGCCGCATCGCCGATCTCCACGATCCGCCCCGCGTACATGACGGCGATCCGGTCGGCCAGCTCCAGCAGCAGCGGAAGGTCGTGGGTGACGAAGATGACGGCGAAGCCGAGCTCGCGGCGGAGCCTGACGATGTGCTGCAGGATCACCCGCTGCATGACCACGTCGACCGCGGTGGTGGGCTCGTCCATAACGATCAGGTCGGGCTCGCAGGCCAGCGCGAGCGCGATCGAGGCACGCTGGCGCATCCCGCCCGACAGCTCGTGCGGGTAGGCGCGGACACGGTCGGGAGAGACGCCGACCATGCGGAGCAGTTCCGGGATGCGCTCCAGCGGCCGGCCGTGCGCCTTGAGCACGTCGGCGAACTGCTCGCCCAGCCGCATGAGCGGGTTGAGCGCGTCCATCGCGCTCTGCAGCACGATCGACAGCGACGTCCACCGGTAGCGGCGCAGCTCGCGCTCGCTCAGCCTGACCAGGTCCACCGGCTCGCCGTCTCGCGGATGGTGGATGACCTGCCCCGCCATGGTGCGGGCGGGCGGGCGCTGCAGCCGGGTGATAGCGGTGATCAGCGTGGATTTGCCCGAGCCGGACTCGCCCACCACTCCGAGGATCTCACCCCTGGCCAGCGTGAAGCTGACATCCACGCAGGCCTTGACCGCCTGGCCGTACTGGACGGTGACGCCGTTGACTTCAAGCACGGGCACTCCTCAGGCGCGGGTTGGTGACCTCGTCGATGCCGAAGTTGAGCAGCGCGATCGCCGAGCCCAGCAGCGCGATGCACAGGCCGGGTGGCCCGAACCACCACCACATGCCGCGCAGGAGCGCGCTCTGCTGCTGGGATTCGTTGATCATGGTGCCCCACGTGACGGTGTCGGGGATGGCGATGCCCAGGAAGGCCAGGGCCGCCTCGCCCAGCACCCCGCCGACCATGCCGCCCAGGAACAGCGCCGAGATCAGGCCGGTCAGGTGGGGCAGCACCTCGGCGAAGATGAGCCTGGTACGGCTCTCGCCGACCATCCGCATCGCGGCCACGAAGTCGCGGTTGCGCAGCGACATCGTCTGCGCGCGCAGGTACCGGGCGCTGGCCGCCCAGCCCAGCAGGCCCAGCAGGACGCCGATGGTGACCGGCCCCGGCTCGCGCAGATAGCCGGCGATGATGAGGATCAGCGGCAGTCCCGGCAGGGTGAGCATCACGTTGGTCACGACGGTGAGCACCTTGTCGGTCCGGCCGCCGGAGAAGCCGCCGACGACCCCGACGAGCACCGCCAGCCCCGTGCTGACCAGCCCGGTGACCAGGCCCACCAGCACCGAGCCGCGCGCGCCCACCAGAACCTGGGCCAGCACGTCCTCACCCGCGGAGGTGGTGCCCAGCGGGTGGACGCCGCCCGGGGCGGCGCCGAGCGCGTCGTAGTCGATCGTGCGCGGACCGACGCCCGTCAGCCAGGAGCCGAACAGCGCGAGCAGGATGAACAGCAGGAACAGCGCCAGGCCCGCGCGGACCTTGCCGCTGACGAGAAACGTCTTGAACACCTCACACCCGCTCTTTCGTCCGCGGGTCGAGCGCGGTGTAGGCGAAGTCGGCCAGGAAGTTGGCGGTCACCGCGATCAGCGTGATCACCAGGAAGATCATCTGCATGACGGGGTAGTCCTTGCCCTTGACCGCCTCGAACAGCACGTAGCCCAGGCCCGGATAGGAGAAGACCACCTCGGTCACCAGCTCCCCGCCGATCACCGCGCCGACCGCCACCGCCAGCCCCGTGATGTTGGGGAGCATCGCGTTGCGCGCCGCGTACTGGAACATGATCCGCAGGGCCGACAGGCCCTTGGCCCTGGCCAGCAGGACGTAGTCCTCTCCGATCGTGGAGATCATCATGTTGCGCATGCCGAACAGCCAGCCGTTGAATCCGACGAAGATCAGAGCCAGGGCGGGCAGCGCGCCATACCAGAGTGCGCTGCCGAGGAACTCGGCGCTGAAGGCCGGGTCGAGGTCGGCGTCGTAGGCGCCGCCCAGCGGGAACCACTCGAGCTTGAACGCGAACACGTAGAAGCCGATCAGGGCCAGCCAGAAGGCGGGGATCGCGTGCAGGAAGGTGGTCGTGGGCGCGATCAGGGTGTCCAGCCGGCCGCCCGGCTTCCAGCCCAGCAGCGTGCCGAGCGCGGTGCCGAGCAGCCAGGCCACCAGCGTCGTGGTGCCGACCAGGGCGATCGTCCACGGCAGCGCCTCGCCGACCAGCGTGGCCACCGGCACCGGATAGTGGTGCAGCGACGTGCCGAACTCCAGCCGGGTCACCGAGCCGAAGTAGTCGAGGTACTGCTGGAAGAGGTTCTTCGTCGGGTCCCCGAAGAACCTCCGGATGGCGGCGAGCTGCTCGGCCGAGGGCGCCTGGCCGGTCTGCCTGCGTAACCGGTCGGCCATCTCCTGCGCGGGGTCGCCGGGCATGAAGCGGGGAACCAGGAAGTTCACGGTGACCGCCACCCAGGCGGTGAGCAGATACAGCCCCAGCCGCGAGAGCAGAAATTTTAGCCTGCCAGACATCGAGACCCCCTTCCGAAGAGTTGCCGCTTATGGGTTCGTGATCCGGTAGTACCGAGCAGGACTCTCCAAAGCATGGGGCGAATTGTTTGGTCAAATCCGCTCATTGTCAATAGATTGGACTAGTTAAGCGAAGATCTGCTCGTAGGGGCCTCCAGAGCGATGCAGACCGCCCCACACCACGGGATCGCCGTCGCGCTGCGCCGCGACGGCTTCGGTCGCCAGGGGGTCGTACATCGACGCTGGGAGTCGAATGCGTTGCGGCCGGGGGCGGTCTGCTACACCGTCGATCACCTCACGGGGTTCTGTTCAACCCGCCCCACCCGGATCGGCGCCACCTCGACCACCACGGCCTTCGCCGTACGTCTGCATACGCGACGGCGGGCCCGCCCCCATCGGAGATGCTCCCTCAGAGCTCGTGATAGCCGCCCGCCATGTTCCAGCTCTTGCCCGCCGCGAGGTGGTCGGCGACCGCGCGCTCAAGGGCGGTACGGCGGGGCAGATCGTCCGGTGGCAGGTCGGTGCCGTAGATGAAGGAGATCAGCCCGGCATTGTCCGGCGCGAGGTAGGCCGGGCGGAAACGTCGCTGGAAGGCGACGATGTTCGACTCCTCCGGCAGATAGTCGGCCAGCTGCTCGTCCAGCAGCCAGGAGATGCAGATCGCGAGGTCAAAGGGCTCCTCGGGGAAGTGCTGCGGGAAGAACTTCCTGGCCTGCGCGTAGGAGGCATCGCAGGCCTCAGGGCTCATCGGTCCGGCGAAGTCCGGGATGTGCACGGCCAGCACCGGCTCGCCCGCCGGCCGCCCGGCCCCTGCGGCCAGCTCCTCACCCAGCCTGGCACGATCGAACTGCAACCGCCCGAGGGCGTAGACCAGACCGCTGAAGTGGCGCGCATGCCACCAGGGGGCATGCAGGCCCGGCGTGCCGTACCTCCTCCTGTGCATGGCCATGTGCCTGCCCAGGTCGGTCAGAGTGGCCCAGGAGACTTCCTCGGGGATGCCGCGCTCGCGGTGGTACGCACGGGTGTACGGCGCCGCCGCGAGGTAGACATACACGTAGAAGTACGGCCCGAACTCGGTGGCCGCCTCGTCCGGGAAGCCGGGCGGCTCGTCGAGGCGGCCCATGGTGTCGGCCAGCTGGCTCACGTACCGGTCGATCTCACGCCGGGCGTCACTGCCCGGCTTGGGCACTCCGGCCAGGACGGGATTGACGTCTTCATGAGGTACTGCAAGGCGCAACAGATCCTCAGGGGTGATCTCCATACTCCTCGTCTCCTCAGTGAAGGGGGTGGGACGCAAGGTCACCGGGTCGAGGTTGACGTCGACCCGATGCCCCTGCACGCGGAAGCCGTACACCCAGCTCGCTCAACCGCAGTTGCATGACCACGAAGAGAACGAAGTCACAGGGCCTGCACCGTCCGGGTCTCGCGAGCTCGCTCGGCGGCCCAGACCAGCAGGTGCCCGGCCAGGGCCTCGGCCGTCCCCGCCCCCAGCGGCCCCTGCTCCCCGGCGATCACAGCGTCGATGAAGGCCCGGGTGAGGCCGTTGTCGCCACCCCCGTGCCCGTCGGCCGACGAAGCGCCCGCGCCCGACCGGGTGTCGATCAGCTCCTCGCCTCCGGTGACGAAATCGACGACCCGGATCCGCTCGCCGTCGCCCTCGGCGAAGCCGTGCGAGCCGAAGATCCGCGTCTTGCGGTGCTCCAGGGGAGCGAAGGCGGTCATGGTGAACGAGGCGGTGGCGCCGCCCGCGAACTCCACCATCACCACCTGCTGATCCACGACGTCGTTGTCGCAGTCGTAGACGCACCGCCCATAGGGGCCGGTTTCCAGAGCGCTCAGGACTCCGCCGGGCGTGGCGTCGGAGGTGACCGCGCCGAGTGGCCAGAACTCCGTGGACGGGTCGCCGAGGCAGCCCAGGTACAGCCGCTTGGCCGAATAGGGGCAGTCAGGCTCGACCGCGCAGCTCACACAACGCTCGCTCGCTCCCGAGGGCCGGTTCTCCGGGCGGAAGTGGGTCAGCGAGCCGAAGGAGGCTACGCCGACCGGCTTCTGTTCGATGACGTGGAGCAGCCAGTCGAGGTCGTGGCAGGACTTGGTGAGCAGCATCGGCCCCGACTCGGCGCTGTTGCGCCAGGCGCCGCGCACGAAGGAGTGCGCCTGGTGCCACCAGCCGACCGGCTCCAGGTGCTGGACGCTCGCGATCGTGCCCAGTCGCCCACTGCCCACGAGCTCCTTCACCGCCCTGGTGTAAGCGGTGTAGCGCATCACATGGCCGATAGCGAAGACGACGCCGGCCCGCTCGATCGCCTCGACGATCCGCCGCGCCTCCGGTTCGGTGGGCGCCATCGGCTTCTCCAGCAGGATGGCGTAGCCCAGCGCGGCGAAGGCGACGGCCGGTTCGACGTGCAGGTGGTCCTGGGTGGCGATGACCACGGCGTCGGCGAGCCGGGGCACGGCCGCGAGGTCCGCCCAGTCAGTGAAACAGGCCTGCTCGTCCAGCCCGTGGTCGGCTGCCAGGAGCGCACGTCTGGCCGGATCCGGGTCGGCCACGGCCACGATCCGGGCCCGTCCGTCGGCCGCCGCGGCGCGGGCGTAGAACTGGCCGCGAGATCCCGCCCCGACAATCGCGATGGTCACTGTCATCTCAAGATGCTCCCGAACTCATAGTGGAGACCACTGATCTCGTGGTCAGTGCTGGATCAAAGACGCTGACGGTTCAAGGCCGCAGGTCAGGGGTTGATCGCGGTTCAGCAACGGGGTTGGCGTCAGAAGGCCTCCGGTTCGTCGGCGACAGCCGATTCCGGAATGCTGCTGCTCCATTCCCGCCGCTGTTCAAGGCTCCAGCGCATGCCGCTGGCCGAACGGGCCCGGCCGCCGGTGCCGCTTTCCTGCCAGGGGTGCGGCCCGGCGAGCGGCCGGTATTCGCACCCGGCGGCCTCCAGACGGGCCAGGTGTCCGCCGGACAGGCGGCGGACGAGGTCGTCGTAGTCGGCGGGCCGCCCCGACCACAGTGCCTCGGCGATGGCGCAAGCCCGGGGGAAGGTCATGTAATCCAGGTGCCGCTCATGAGGGATGTACTCGCCCCAGGCCTGCCACTGGCCGCCCAGCACCCCGGCCCGTTCTCCGGCGGGCCAGGCGTCCGGCGTCACGTCGAAGGAGGCTGCGTCCGCCAGGGTGATCGGCCCGCCGATGGTCACCGGCTCGCTCCCCAGCTCGGACTGGTCGTAGTCCAGGTAGGTGGGGTAGATCGGCGCGCGCACCACGTCGAAGCCGTCGGCCGCGGCCCGCTGGGCGATCGCGTCGCCGCGCCAGCCCATGACGATCGTGTCGGGCAGGGTGCCGCCGGTCTGGTAGGCCTCGTCCCACATCACGGCACGCTTGCCGCGCGTGGCCAGGTGAGCGGCGACCTCGCGCAGGAACCAGCCATGCAGCTCGCCCTCCGTGGCCAGGCCGAGCGACTCACGATGCGCGGCGATCTCGGGATCGCCGACCCAGTCGCGGGTGACGCACTCGTCGCCGCCGAGGTGGACGTAGGGGGTGTCGATCACCTCCAGCAACTCGTCCAGAAGCTCGCACACCCGCTTGACGGAGCGGGGCACCGGCTTGATCGTCGCGGACTTGACGCCCCAGGCGCGTTGCACCCCGATCTCCCCAGTGCCCAGCTCCGGAAAGGCGGCGAGCAGGGCGGAGGTGTGGCCGGGCAGGTCGATCTCCGGCACGACGATGATGCCGCGCTCGCGGGCGTAGGCGCTGATCTCGGCCAGGTCGTCGAGGGTGTAGTAGCCGCCGTGCGGGATGCCGTCGTAGCCTCGGCCGTCGTAGAGGTGGCCGACGATCGTCTCGGGACGATGGGTGGCCAGCCTCGAGATCTCCGGAAAGCTCCGGCTCTCGATGCGCCAGCCCTGATCGTCGGTGAGGTGCAGGTGGAGCCGGTTCATCCGGTGCATGGCCAGCAGGTCGACGTACTTGAGCACCGTCCGCTTGGTCAGGAAGTGCCGGGCCACGTCGAGCATGCCGCCCCGCCACTCCACCGCGGGCCGGTCGATCACCTCGCCGCAGGGCACGCCGACCTCCTTTTTCCCGGCCACCCGATACGCCTGCGGGCCGATCAGCTGACGCAGGGTCTGTACGGCGTGCCGTACCCCGGCCTCGTCACCCGCCTCGATTTCGATGCCCTGCTCGGAGACTGCCAGCCGGTAGCTCTCAGGCTCGCCCGGCGCGACCCGCACGGACACCTCACCGGTGGCCGAGTCCGGCAGATCCATGCCCAGCAGTCGGCGGACGATGCGCGTCAGGTGCGGCTCGCCGTCCAGGCCCGTACCGGGTCGCAGGAGGAAGCTGCCGGTCGCGGTGGTCGCCGACCGGGGAGCCGGTACGAGCAGATCGAAGCTCATCGAGGGGCCTTCCGAAGAGAGAGAGGTAGCAGAGCACTGCAAATTAACAGGATGGTATCCATAAAGAAAGACCCGTGATAGAACATGCGCCATGCGCATCGCTTCGCCACGGACCGCCCGGCTGATCAACGACCGGACCGCGTTCGACCTACTGCTCCGGTACGGCCCGCTCTCCCGCACCGGGCTGCAGCGGCGCTCGGGCCTGTCCCGGGCGACGGTGGGCGACCTGGTCGACCGGCTGGTGGAGGCCGGGCTGATCGCGCAGGTCGGAGCGTCGGAGGAGCGCCGCCGCGGTCCGAACGCCCTCCTGTACGACGTGGTGGCCGACCGCGCACACGTGGCCGGGATGGAGGTGCGCACGACAGAGGCGCTGGCCTCGGTCAACGACTTCAGGGGCCGCCAGGTCGGCACCGCCCGGCTGCCTGTCGACCCGGACGCCGAACCGGACCGGGTGGTCTACGACACGCTCGTTGTCGCCCTGGCCGACGCCGGGCTCGGCGCGGGTGACCTGCGCGGGCTGGTGGTGGGCACGCCGGGCCTGGTCGATCCCGACACCGGTGACGTGAGCTACATAGGGCTGCTGCCGAGCTGGCACCACAACCTGCTGCCCGGCCTGCGCGAGCGGCTCGGCGACCTGCCAGTCCTGGTGGAGAACGAGGTCAACCTGGTGGCCCTGGCCGAGCAGCGGCTCGGGGCCGCGCGTGGGCACGACACCTTCGCCCTGCTGTCGTTCGGCGAGGGCGTCGGCATGGCCGTCATGCTCGGCGGACGACTGCATCGCGGCCGGTCGGGCGGCGCGGGCGAGATCGCCTGGCTGCCCGCGGGACTCGGCGGCATGGACTACAGCGAGCTGATCGAGGGCTGGGCGCTGGCAGCCCTGGCCGAGCAGGACGGCCTGACCGCTCACGACCCCCTTGAGCTGGTACGGCAGGCGAGTCCCGAGTTGCTCGACATGCTCGCCGACCGGGTGGCCTTCGGGGTGATCGGCGTTTGCTCGGTGCTCGACCCGGGATTCGTCGTGCTGGGCGGGCCGATGGGCCGGGCCGGCGGCGCGGTGCTGGCCGAGCGGGTGGCGGAGCGGATCAAGGAGACGATCCCGCTGACCACCGAAGTCGTCCCGGCGCAACTCGACGGCGATCCGGTGGTCCGGGGGGCGGTCTGCATCGCGCTGGAGCGCCTCTACGAGCAGACTTTCGCCTGACTAGTCCAATATGTTGACAATTTTTAAATTGTGAACAAACAATTCGTCCATGTCTTGGAGAGCCCTGCTGGCGTCGATGTGGTTGCCGGCGGGCTGCGCCAGCCGTACAGAACCGGAAATCTCGGGACTCCTCCAAACCCTGGATCCCCGATGAAGTGTCTGAAGGCCGCCCTCACGACCGCGTGATTCCTGACCGCTTTCCTGGCCGTGCCCTCCCCCGCAGCCCATGCGGCCACTTCCCGCCACGTCGACTGCTCGGCGGACGCCGACGGCAATGGCACGCTGAGCTCGCCGTACAACAACCTTGCGGCCATCAACGCCGTCGTCCTGCACCCCGGCGACCAGGTGCTGTTCAAGCGCGGCACCCGCTGCGCCGGTGGCTTCAGGCCGCAGGGCTCCGGCGTCGCCGGCAGCCCGATCGTGGCCGACGCCATCGGGCTGCACAACCAGCAGTACTGGGAGCTGCGCAACATCGAACTACCAACACCGCGGCGGACGCCCAGTACCGCGCGGGCGTCCAGGTCCGGCTGACCGACTTCGGCACCGGCCGCTACTACCGGATCATGAACCTGACCATCCACCACGTCAGCGGCAACGTCTCGAAGATGACCGGCGGCATCATCTTCGACGTGCAGGACACCTCCGTGCCCTCGGCCTACGACGATGTGGTGATCTACGGCAACGACGTCTACTCGGTCGACCGCAGCGGCATCAACTTCGGCTCGTTCTGGTGGTGCCGGCCCGAGGTGGGCCGCACCGGCGACCTGCCCTACCACCCCTGGGGCAAGGTGACGGTGCGCAACAACACCGTCCACGACGTCGGCGGCGACGGGATCGTGCTGCAGTACACCGACGGCGGCATCGCCGAGTACAACACGATCTACGACGTCGACATGCGCTCGGGCCTGCTCAACAACGCCGGCCTGTGGGTGTGGAACGGCAACAACACGACCTACCTGGCTCCCGGCTCGACCACGGACCTCGTCGAGGAGCGCCAGTCGCAGGTCGAGTCCACGCTGGACATCTCCAACAACATCTTCGTCAACCACGGCAGCGGCGGCTTCACGTGGCCCGATTCCGGCGCCGGGCCGCACACATACAGCAGCAACCTGCTGTATGGCAACCGCCCGGCGAGCCCGCCTGCCAACGGCTTCGGGATCACCGGAGACCCGCTGCTGGCCGCGCAGGGCACCGGACCGCCGGGCTACCAGCTCACGGCCGGGTCCCCTGCGATCGGCGCGGGCAGGCCCATCACCGGCAACGGCGGACGGGACTACTTCGGCAACCCGCTCCCCTCCGGGCCGTGCCTGCCCGGCCTCGGCGCCCACCAGTTCAGCACAGAGTGAAGAACTACGGCGGCAGCAAGGTCACCAGTCGCATCACCGCGAGGACCTACATCCAGGCCGACCTGACCTTCACACCGACGGGGTCCACGGCGACGATCTTCTGCAACAAGGACCAGGGCACCGCTTACGCCTACTGTGACGGGCTATCCGGCCGCGCTGAGCCTGCTCAGCGCGGCCACCAGCGTCGAGGGAGAACCGAGCACGAGGGCGGCGCCGCCGACCGCGGCGCCGCGCGTTCCAAGGTCGAGTGCGGCTCCGACGACCTCGGCCTCGCGCACGACCGGCAGGGCATAGCGACGCAGTGTGGTGCGCAGGGGCTCCAGCAGCACCTCTCCGGCAACCGCCAGATCGCCGCCGACCACGATGCGCTCGGGATTGACCAGGTTGCACACCCCAGCCAGCGCCCGCCCGACCGTCTCGCCAACCTCGGCCAGCACGTTCTCGCAGGCCCGGTTACCGCTCGCCAGCGCCGCCAGGAGGTCCTGATCGCCGAGAACGGGCCGGAGAGTCTCCCGTACGGCGGGCAGCCCGGCATAGAGCACCAGGCAACCGCGGTTGCCGCAGGCGCACAGCGGCCCGTTGAAATCGATCGACAGGTGCCCCAGACGGCCACCGGCGCCCGCCGTGCCCCGATAGGGCTCGCCGTCGACGATCAGCCCGGCCCCGATGTCGGTGGAGAGGCTGACGTAGAAGAGGGAGCGAGCGCCGCGCCCGGCGCCCAGACGCGCCTCGGCGACGGCCTCCAGCTGGGCGGAGTGCTGGACATGCGCGCCGGGAAACCGGTCGCCGAGCTCGGCCGGCGTGACACCGGTGGAGCTGGACGACGCGCCGATGCCGTACCCGATGACCTGCCGCTCGCTCAGGCCGGTCTCGGCCAGCAGCGAACGCAGCAGGCTGAGGCAGGTCTCCAGACGGCGGGGCCAGTCGAGGTGGGGGGCCAGGGCCGCGCCGCCGCCGGCCATCTCGTCACCGGCCAGGTCGCTGAGATGCACCCAGACACGGTCGTCGGCGAAGTCGATGCCCACGGCGGCCGCCGCCCGGGGGTTGACGGCCAGGGCGTCCTTGGCCCGGCCGTCGCTGACGGCCGAATCGTCAGAAGTCTCGACTATCAGCCCTGCTTCCAGGAGCTCGCCCACGATCGTGGAGACCGTCGTCCTAGACAGGCCCGCCCGCCGGGCGAGCTCCGCCCGCAGGAGGGGGTGTTCGCCGAGGAGCAGTTCCAGGAGGCGTTCCCGGTTGCTGATGCGAAGGGAGCGGAGCGAACCGCCCGTCTCGATGGCCACGGAGACAGCGTAGCGGATCTAGGCAACAATATAGTCCAAAGCCTTGACTGGTTTTGGAGGCTTTCTTGAGACTCGATCCGGATATCAAACAAATATGCCTCAGGAGCATGCATCATGAGCCTGTCCCGCCGAGGTTTCCTCGCCGCCAGCACCCTTGCCCTGACCGGCTGCGCCGCCGGGGTCGACGCTGCGGGTGCCGATTATTCATCCGTCCAGGTCAAGCTGCATGCGCGTATTCCCTGCCAGCCGAGTCGATCATGTCGGCGGATATCGAGGCTCGTGATCTCGACCGGGATAGTGCTCGGCTCGGGCAGGGGTCGGAGCGGCGCTGCCTGTCTGAGGGTCTGGTGTCTGTGATCCAGGCATCGGAAGCGACGGATGACCGGGAGGACGCCGCGGTGGCGCGTAAGAAGCCGCAGGCCTCGGATCGGGAACTGGTGGCCACGCTGGTCGACCAGGCACGGGCCGAGGGGCTGGAGCTGGTGGGCGAGAACGGGCTGCTGGGCCGGCTGACCAAGCTGGTGCTGGAGTCGGCGCTGGAAGGCGAGATCACCGACCATCTCGGCTACGACAAGCACGACCGCGGCGCGAGCCAGACGGGCAACGCGCGCAACGGCACCCGCACCAAGACGGTCATCACCGACGTGGGGCCGGTGGAGATCAGCGTGGCCCGGGATCGGGACGCCAGCTTCGAGCCGAAGATCGTGGCCAAGCGGCAGCGCCGCCTGTCCGGGGTCGATGAGATGGTCATCTCGCTGGCCGCCAAGGGGCTGACCACCGGGGAGATCTCCGCGCACCTGGCCGAGGTGTACGGCGCCGTTCGTAACGGCGAGATAGGCCAGGCGAAGGAGCACGGCCAATCATCATGCCGCATGCATCTCCCTCTGCTGAGGGCCGGAGCTCGCGCACGCCACGCAAAGCCCCAAATGCCCGTGAGCTGGACGGACGCAATTATCGGCAGGCGCAGTCCTTCGACTTTGGATCTTGGAAGCTTAGAGAACTCCCATCATCCCCAGGTCGCAGGGCACCTCCTCTCATTTCACGGCAATAAGGTCAGAATCGGCTCGGTGTATCCAGGCTCAGCCCCGTCGATCCTGACGATTATGCGCAGCACGCGATCGGCGCGTTACGCCTGCTCAACTTCACCAACATCGCCGAAGGTCCCACTGGGCCCGCGACGATTTCCGCAACCCGCTGATCGCCCTCGGTCTCACGATGTGAGAACTCCTTCAGCCCTGCTCCTACACCGCAACCTCACTTTCTGCGCTCGTGACGCACTTCAAATCAAGCTTAGACCGTCATCCTTCTGAATTCCTACCCATCAGGAACCATGACGCGGGGTATAGTCGCCACGCGTTCGCTGCCTTCGACGTTCAAGCAGTGCCATGAAAGATAGGACGAGTCCACAGGAAAGGCCGACACCAAGGCCGACGAGGGCCGTCAGCAGCCAGGGAATTGGACGCTCGCCATTACGCCACGACGTCGCCGAAAAAAGCACAAACAGCACTAGGCCTCCGGCGAGCCCCCAGCCCATTCCCCATAGAAATGGCCTTCCGGCCGCCGCACGCTGCCGCCTGCTCGGCGGACGGCCGCCACCCAACTCCCTGTCTATGCGGCGAATGAGCCCGTCGCCATTCTCGCCGTCTCTTGACACATCCACTCCTATCATTAGGCGGAGACATCATTTCACAGCCAGAGGCAGGAAGCATGTTGGAAACACGCTTCCTGCCTCATATGAGGTCGGCATGGGGCAGGGTCGCTAGACTCCTAGTGCACGGATCACCAGGGTCTATGCGCCCCATTATAGAGCCTCTGCCCCATATTGTAAATGAAGTCGTCTATAGCCATCCAGGCCTTCGCGGGAATGTATCGAGCCAGATACTTATAGATGAAAGTTCGGATCTTCAGGTTCAAGAACTTAACGAACTTGACCACAACTGTGCTGGCGACAGCCCCTATCACGAACCCTTTGAAGAAGCTCCATAGGAGCCCTCCCGCCTTGATCCCGCCTTGAGATCCATCGGAGCGCATGTAGATGTACTTTCCGACCTCCACAAGTCCCGACATCGCTCCCGAGCAGAGTATGAAGGCGAAGCCAGAAACAGCGCAAGCCGCGCTCAGAGCCTTACCCGCCAGCCATGCTACGCTGTCGCAAATCCATGAGCACGAGCGCTTTCCATCCAGGTCTCGGCAGTTGATGGGGTCGGCGCCACAGTATTCGTAGGCGTTGGCGTTACCTCCGATGACTGGATCGACTTGGAGAAAGCGACCGGTGTTGGGGTTGAACAGACGCACGCCCATGAGGACGATGTCAGCGAGAGTGTCGCTGGCTCGTTGGGCGCCTCCAAGCCACTCATAGCGATCAGGTGTGCCAGAGGTGCGGTCCAGGCCATACTCGGTTTGCTCGAAGTAGGCGCTGACCCCGGAGCCGAGTCTGTCGGCTGTGGCGACCACGTCGCCGTGTGGGTTGGTGAGCTGCAGGGTGAGCGTCCCGCTGTTTGCTAGCGTGGCGGCCAACCCGGTGAAGCCGAGGATGTTGCGGGTCCAGGTCCCGTCTGCCTCGTCGACCCAGGCGGGTGAATCACCGTCGCTGGCGTAGTGGTTGGTGGTGGTGCCGGAGGCGAACTGGCCGCTGATCGTGGCCGACTTGAGGCGGCCCAGCGGGTCGAGGGTGAAGGTCTTGGTGGTCAACTCCTGGGTGAGCTGGGCGACCATGTCGTTGGCGAAGTAGCCGACTGTCAGGTCCGCGCCGGTGGTCTGTGATCCGGGCACCTTTGTGGTGCGGCCGAAGTCGTCGTAGATGTACCCGGTGTTGGTGATCCGATCGGCGGCGTCGTACGTGGACGACTTCACTGTGGGGGTGGTTGCGGTGGAACAACTCTTGTCCGCGGCGGCCGGGTATGTAGTGAGGCTGGTCCGGTTGGTGTTGACGTCGAACGCGTAAGCCCGGGTGGTGCAGGACCCGGCGTACGTGTCGGCGACCTTGGTCAACCTACCGGCACCGTCGTACCCGAATGCCTGATCGCCTGCCGGGCCAGCCTGCCCGGCTACTCGCCCGTTCACGTCATGGTTGATCGTGTAGTCGAGCCAGGTGGAGGTGTTGCGGATATAGGTCAGTTTGGTCTGCTGCCCGGCCGTGTCGTACCTAGTTGAGGAGGTCAGACCGCCGGGGTAGACCTGCGTAACCAACTGCCCATTGGCGTCGTAGGCACCATAGAAGACGTGCGTGTCCGCGGTCAGACTGGTTGGCAGGCCACGTCGCTCGGCCCGTCCCTGGGCGTCGTTGCCGTCATACCCGTAGCTGGTCGTACCCCTGCCGTCGGCTATCGAGGCGACCCGGCCGGCCGCGTCATATGTGGTCGTGGCGACATTTCCGCCGGCGTCGGTCTGCGACGTCACGCGTCCCAGTGCGTCATAGACTTTGGTGATCGAATCGGTGCTGGTCGACACCTGCGTCGGCAGCCCACTCCCCGGGTTGTAGGTGTACGTGACGTTCGGCACCGCCGTACCCCCGCCAGCCGCCGGGGAAACCGACAGGGCAATCGTTGCGGGTCGTCCGGCGGCATCGGCGGTCATGGTGGTAGTACGTACGGCAGTGCCGTTGTCCTCGATCGACTGCGCGACCTGCCCGTAGTAGCCGTACGTGGTTGTAGTGATCGGGAGGGCCTTGCCGGTCGGCTGCGCCGCCGGTGCCGTACGGCACAGCAGCCCAGCCCACTGCGGCTTGTTCCCACACGCCGTCACACTGTTGGTGCCCGCGGTGTAGTAGGAGGTCACTGTGGTACCGGCGTCCGCGCCGTTGGAGGCGGGCATCCGCCGCTCGATCTCCCGGCCGGCGCTGTCGTAGCGGGTCTTGCGAACAATGTCCGCGCTACCCGGCACGACCGTGGTCTGGCTGGTGGGAAGATACAGGCTCCAGCCGGTGGTGTCGCCGGACACGATCGCGTCATAGCCGGTCTTGCCCGTCTGAATATCCGCGGCGCCAGGGGTGGCCACGCCGTCCAAGACGATCGGCTTGGTGGTGGTCGTGGTGACCAGACCCGCGCCCACACGGTCGGCAGGTGCGCCCTCGTCGTACACGTACTCTGTCCGCAGCCGGGCCGAGTAGACGACTTGGCCGGACGCCAGGGTGATCCGATGTGCCGGACCGGTCTGGGTCAGGACGTTTCCGTCATTGTCGTAGGTAGTGGCTGTGGCAAGCACGTCGGCCCGCGCAGCCGAATTGGACATGCCGGAGACGACCGCGTCCGTGTCGACGGTCGGAACCAGCGCCTGGGCGCGGTTGCCCGGCGACAGTTGCCACACGGTGTTGCCGTCGTCGTCATAGCGGCTCGCCGATACCTGCCATGCGCCAGCTCCATAGCTGGCGGTGTTGACCGCTCGGCCGTTGACATCGAGGTAGGTCAGCGCCGCGTACGGGTAGTCGGCGGCACTTGGCGTGTACACCCCGGAGCCGTTACGCGCGGGGACATGTGAGGCCGGGAAGAACGCCGTGCCAACGCGCGGCAGGTCGACCGTCTGGGCCCAGGTGGCGGTCGTGGCGGCGCTCAGATCGATTGGTGCGCCGCTGCCGCCAATCGGCAGATCGTAGGCGATGGCCTGGGTTAGTTCTCCCTGAGGACTGGTCCGGCTGACGTGCGCCAACCTGCCCGCGCTGTCGTACGCCAGGGTCCATGGGGCCAGACCGGGCGGGGTGACTTGGGAGATCCGGCCCTCGCCGTTGTAGTAGTACGTTGTGGTCAGGTTGGTCCGTGGGTCGGTGACCGTGCGCAGGTGACCGGTCGAGTCGTAGGCGTATGAGGCCATGACGGTCGTCTTCATGGCCGATGTGGCCGGGTCGAAGGCGGTGAAGGAGATCGAGGCCACCTGGCCGGTGTAGTCACCCCAGCCGGAGCCGACCCCCGTGGCGGTCGTCGAGGACGCGTAGGTGACATCGAGGGCCTTGCAGCCGGCGACCAGCGCGGCTGAGCAGTCGACCCCGGTCGGGACCGGCGCCAGGATCCGGGTGACACGGCCCTGGCCGTCGTAACGGTAAGTGGTCGTGTTCGCCGTGCCGGGCTCGTTGATCGAGGTCACGTTCCACACGCTGTTCGCCAGCGTGAAGACTGTTTTTACTCCGGTGCTGCTGGTGTGGGTGAACTGGGTGGCGGAGTCCTTGACAACGATGGACCCGTCGGTCGCGTCGCCGGTGCCCTTGTAGGTGCCATCCGCTTGGACTGTGTAGGTCAGCTCAGCGCCGTCAGCCCCGGTGAACAGGACGTATCCGTCGGCCGAGTGGTCGGCGAAGGCCGTCGCCGAGACCTCGGAGGATCCGGTGGGAAAAGCGGCCTTCCAGCCCGGCCCGAACACACCCGAGGCTGTCGGAGCCAGCGTCGTGTGCCCGCGGCTGACCGACAGCCCAAAGGCAGAGGCGTCCACGGCGGACAGGGAGTAGTCGCCGGTCAACAGCGACACCTCTCCGGGGCCAAGCGGCTGCGTGGCGTAAGACGAGCCGAAGGCGGTTCGCTCTAGCGTGAACTGGACCGGCTTGGAGCACTGCTCGTCGGCTCCGACGAAACAGGCGCGCACCTCGACCGGGCCGTCCCCACGCGTGGCCAGGGTGTGGGCCGCGTTCCAGGTCAGGTCCGCGAAGTCCTTGCTCGTGTCGGTGCGGGTCTGCGGCCAACCCGAAATCGGGCCAGGTGAACCGGGCACGCTCACATCCGCGGTGGGGATGTCCGTCCAGGTACCGTCACCGCTGAGATCGGCCAGGTACTGGTAGCGCACCGCTGCATACTCCGGCTTCGCGCGCGAGGCCAGCGTGATCGCGGCCTGGGTACGATCGCCGTCGGTGGGCTTGGTCACCTCGCCGACGCCGACACCGAAGCTGTACGTGGAGTCGGCCGAGGAGGTGCCTGAGGCGCCGTTGGCGTGGACGGTCAGCGTGTGCCAGCCTTCGGCCGGGTCGATGCTGATCGTCGCCGGGTCGCCAGTGACCGTGGTTGGCTGAAGCGCGTTCTCCAGCTGCCAGGTGTATCCCGTGACGTTCGCCGACGGCGAGTCCAGAGTGCAGGTCGCCGGCCCGGACTGCTTGGCCGTCCAGGCGCCCGAGGGGTAGCCCGAACAGGAAAGCGCGGGCGGCTGCGGGACGCTGGTGTCGATCGTGAGGTCCTGCCAGGCGGAGTAGGCGGAGTAGGTCGTGCCGTCGTAGGCGCGGGCCCTCCACTTGATCTGCTGGCCGTTGGCCAGCGTGCCCGCGGGGATGACCACCGCGCCTTCGCTGCCCGCTGCGACGTTGGTCGCTGTGCCGGTCCAGATCGTCGCGCCCGCGCGCTGTACCTCGAACTCGCCCGTCAGCACGCCGCCGTCGGCGTCCTTGAGTTGAGCGCGCAGGGTGGGAGTAAGGGAGTTGCTACGCCCGGCGACAAACGGGCTGGCCGACAGCGTCCCCACGGTGGGCGGCACGGTGTAGGTCACCGCCAGCTTGGGCGGGAAGTTGAACTCGACCGTTTCCTCCGAGGTGGAGTACACCCAGTAGCTGGAGGTCGTGCCCTCGGTCGGGGCGCGCAGCACTAGGCCGTTGTTTGCGGCGGTGCCGTTCGCCCATTTCTT